>CAZJGV010000325.1:0-1528 GCA_964545615.1 uncultured Pelotomaculum sp. | reverse complement strand
TGAGACAGCAGCATGACGCTAACAACGGTGATGTGGTAGTGGCTCTTTTAGAAGAGGAAGCTACAGTGAAAAGATTCTTTAAAGAAAATGACAGGGTCAGGCTGCAGCCTGAAAATAGCCTGATGGAGCCTATTTTCACATCCGACCTTAAAGTGCTCGGCAAAGTTATTGGCTTGGTGCGTCGCATTCATTAATGTTTATGTCCGCGTGGCCTGTCGGTTGGAAAACCAATTGATTCATAACATGATCAAGGCGATTTGCCTTTTATTATAAGAATACGCGAGGGGCTGTTCAGAATACCGTGGAACAGCCCCTCGCGTATTCTTTATCTTTATTCTCTTACCCTGTACCGGTTAATAGGGCGCCCAATTGATCCATACTGCATGCCCAAAATAATTTTGCCTGATTTCTCAAGATAATCAAGATATCTCCTGGCGGTGACCCTGGCCAGACCGACACCTTCGGCCACTTCCTCGGCAGATAGAGATTTACCCTCCTTTAAAAGATAAAGGTATACCTGCTTTAATGTTAATTCGTTAAGACGTTTTGGTATTTCTTCTTCAAACTGCTGCCCCCGGTTCTTCGCAATGTTGTCGACTTCTGCCTGATTCATCTTGGTTTGGTGCTTAAAGCGGTTGTGTAAATTGGCATAGCTGCTTAAGGCTGACTTAATACGCTCAAATTTAAAAGGCTTGATTATGTAATCTATAGCTCCGTAGCGAAAAACATTCTGCACCGTTCTGGCATCCTGGGCCGCGGTAACCACAATCACATCGGTAGGCAGGTCGAGTCGTCTGATTTCTTGGAGTGCTGAAACGCCATCTATATCCGGCAGGTAGATATCCAGAAGAACCAGGTCAGGTTTCATGACTTTGACTATATCAACTGCCTCCCGACCGGTGCGGGCCACCCCCACCACCCTGAAACCGGTTACGGCATCCACAAAGCTCCGGTTTACTTCAACAACCATCGGATCGTCTTCAACAATTAGAACATCTATCTGGGACAATTATCCTTCCGCCTCCCGGTATTCATTTTTTGGAATAACAACAGTGAATTCCGCACCGCCTTCTGCAATACTATTAACAGTTATACTCCCTCCGGCCAACTCAACATACCGCTTTACCAGGAAAAGTCCAATGCCGCAGTTCATTGAGCCTTTGGTGGTAAACCCCTGGTTAAATATAGCTTCTCTCTGCTCTAAAGGGATGCCCTCTCCCCAGTCACGCACCTTTATAATCAATTCATCTATATTATCGAAAACAGCAAAGTATACTTTTCTTCTTTCTTGTCTTTCCTGGCGCACCGCATCCAGCGCATTCTCAATTAAATTACCGATAATAGCCACCATATCACCTGTTTCCAGGCATGGCGGCAATCCCAGCAAACTGGATTTACGGTCAATTATCAGATTGACCCGGAGTTCTTTGGCCCTGTCATATTTACCCAGGATCAATCCGGCTATACTGTGATCAAATATACTTTTGGATAAGCTCCTCGTTATTTCTTGCTGTTCCTCTGTAATATC
>CAZJGV010000324.1:0-1536 GCA_964545615.1 uncultured Pelotomaculum sp. | reverse complement strand
AAAATTCCTCCTTCGTTCCTTTACCTATTAGTGCTTCATTTTCTCATCAAAAGAACTTTTTGACAGTTTTGATATACCACATATTACCATATTTGTGCGCTTCACTGAAGGGCTTTCCGGATTCAACCTCCTGATCATGAGAATCCAGGATGCGGCTGTATTGGCGGACTTGATGATGGGCGGCGACGGGTCACAGATCAGCGAGGAATTGAATGAGATCGGAGTCAGTGCGGCTTCCGAGGCGATGAACCAGATGATCGGGTCGGCCTCCACAGCTATGGCCACAATGTTCAACCGGACTGTAAATATTTCCCCTCCTGAAACTAAGGTTTGCTATAATTCTGAGGATTTAAGCTACCTTGATATTGCTGCTGAAGGATCGATTGTTACTGTATGGTTTGATATGACTATAGGCGATATCCTTAATACTCAACTGATGCAGGTTATGGGGCTGGACACTGCCAGGGAAGAAGCCGGGTTGATTCTTGGCCAGCTGTTTGGCACAGACGGTAGTTCACCGCCGGTGGGGGAGGAAAGTCAAATTTACGATTTAGCTGACAGCACAAGCGCATCCGGGGCGCCTGAGCAACCGGTCGAATTCGATGATTTCCTGATGCAAGAGCCTGCTGCAGCGGAGCCACTATCTTTCGTCGAAGAGTTGCCGGAATTGGAAAAGCCGGCTAAAGCACCTAGTCCACGTCCTGCCTCACCGGCCAGGTCTTTATCAGCCCCGCCTGGTTTTGACCAGAACCGCCTGGACATGATTTTGGATATACCCCTTAAAGTTACTGTTCTCCTTGGGAGAACCAAGTGGCCGATTAAAGACATACTGGGTCTATCGCCAGGTGCTGTGGTTGAGATGCAAAGCCTTGTTGATGAACCGGTAGAGGTTCTGGTTAACGGAACCCTGGTGGCGACAGGTGAAGTGGTGGTTGTCAATGAAAATTTCGGGGTCCGCATCACAAATATTGTCGGCCCCGAGGAAAGACTCCAAAAACTCGGAAGATAAAAAGCCCACCAAGGGCTTTTTGCCTTTTAATTACTTGGAAAAAGGGTTAAATTAGAAGGGTGGATAGGTGGGGAAATTGAAGATTTTCGCTATTGGTGATGTCCATCTTTCTTTTAGCCGGAAGGTTGACCCGCAGTACTGGGAAAACGTTGAACAAAACAAGCCAATGGATGTATTCGGTGAAGAATGGCGTGAACATTACCGTAAAATATATGAAAACTGGGTTAAGACAGTCAGCGCCGGGGATCTGGTTTTATTGCCCGGCGATATTTCATGGGCCTTAAAATTGAACGAGGCCCGCTTTGATTTAGAATTCCTAGGTCTGTTGCCGGGTCAGATCTTAGGCCTGACCGGTAATCATGACTACTGGTGGCAGAGCCTTGCTAAAGTCAGGGCTGTACTGCCTCAAAATATGAAGGTGATTCAAAATGATCATGTGCAAATCGGCAGCCTTGCCATTTGCGGCTCCAGGGGTTGGTGGTGTCCCAGATCGGAGTGTTTTAAAGAAGATGACTTGAAGATATACC
>CAZJGV010000323.1:0-1554 GCA_964545615.1 uncultured Pelotomaculum sp. | reverse complement strand
GGCAAAAGCCAAGGGAGAGACTGCCGTGCTGACCTGGGATGTCGTCAGTCGATATTTATCCAACCCGGATTGCAAGGTCAACGGCAAGCGTCCCGACCACAAGCAAATCAGAGATTATGTGAAAAGAATCTGGGGCAGCTACATCACCCTTCGACCAGCTCAGGGCGCAGTGAGCCGTCGAGAAAGAAAAGGCATGAGGGCACAGCTATGAAGAAGACACCAATGACGATGAAAAAAATAATGAAGCGGCGTCCTGAACTTGCCGAAGGGAAGAAACCGGAAACGCAACAGGTTAGCAAAGCAGTCGCAGTGCCGCCACCAGTCCCATCGGCACTCCTTGGCATTCCAGAGGGATTCAGTCTGCTGGTTGATATCTTCCTTGAATACTATGGCATACAAATTATCGAAGGAGAATGGACGCCAGGCGACTGTTATGAGGACATCCCCGTTATGGATACCGCCAAACTGAATTCATTGGAGAACAATCTCTATTACACAAAAGAGGATTGTCCGGTAACGGGGATTGAGTATCTCGGCGCCGTGGAGGATGGCAGTTATTGCTTTATCATATACAACCCTGCGACTGTTGACGGTGTGAACGCAGCCGTTTATTGGGAAGTTCTGCTGACAAAGAGCGATGCCGGATTTTTCTTCAAGAGAACAGGAGTTGAAGATAGTCCTGATGCTTCAGCACCAAGTGAAGAAGGTTACCGGACGCTTCCACAATTATTTATCGAGGACTTCGGCATTCAACTGAATAAAACGGCAGGGGAGTGGGATGCAGGTGAACTGCAAGAGAATAATCCCGTTGTTAATACCGGCCTGCTGAATTTACTCAAAAATGGCCTTTATTACTACCGTGACGCCGATGATAACATGAAACAACCGCCACGGGATGTAGCCCCCGCCGAGGTTATGGCAGCCCCCGGCGATTGGACGGGACCATTTACAAATGTCCAGTACAGAGAACAGTATCAGGAAGGCGACCAGATTACAAAGCGCTTTATCATAAGCAACCCGGGCATGGAAGCAATGAAAAGCGTTTACCTGATAAGAAGCAACAAATTCGATTCATTGTTTAAAAATCCTGCGCCGCCTGCCATACCGGAATCTGAACCTCCGGCACCGGAACCAACGTCCGAGCTGGCACCGGAACCAACTCCGGAGCCAGAACCTCCTGCATCGGAGCCTGAGCCTGAACTTTCAGTCACGGAGTCTGTGCCTGAACCGGAACCAACGCCCGAGCCAACTCCTGTGCCTGTACCTACACCAGTGCCTCCGCCTGCACCGCCCGCGCCAACGGCAAAGTCACCTCTGCGGGAAGTTTATGAAACTATTGACCCGAGACAACTATACACTGTTGTCGGCTTGCGCACACTTCTGGCCAAACAACAGGGTATCTCCAAGAAGGAAGCCAAGAAACAGTTAAGCGGCGTCTTAAAGGCAGTCAGCGATATAGCCGCTTTAACCGGAAGATCGGAAATTTACGGTTTCGGCTGTTTCGCGACCAGAAAGGTAAGAGCAAGGATAATCAAAAGCCATTTAGGCGGCTAT
>CAZJGV010000322.1:0-1576 GCA_964545615.1 uncultured Pelotomaculum sp. | reverse complement strand
GACAGGGGAAGACTGTAACCGTAATTGAGATGCTCCGCCGCGTTGCTGCGGATTTGATGCCTCAAAACCGCTATTACCTGCTTCGCAGTTTAAAGGACAATGGAGTAACCATCCTGACTTCGAGCATGATCAGGTCTATTAGTAAAGACGGTGTACTCGTAAGTAGTGAGAAGGGCGAAAAGGAGATAGGGCCTTTCGATACAGTTGTTCTTGCCATCGGGGCGAAGCCCTATAACTGCCTGGCAGATTCGACCCTGGGACTTGTTCCTCAGGTCTTTTCCGTAGGTGACGCTGCGACTTGCGGCAAGGTGTTGGCGGCGACGCAGCAGGCTGCTGAGATATGCCGAAAGCTGTGATGTAAACATGCCGGGCAACTATGCCGGCTGGATTCTATTGAAGCAAAAGAAGGAAAAAAGAAAACATCATACATCACATCAAACGTGCCGTTTATTGATGCCTGATGTAGCAGATAAGTGAACGCTTATCAATGGAAGGAGAAAAATGATGTATAAGTTAATCACACTGAGTAAAAGAAAACCAGGCATGAGCCAGGAGGAATTCGCCAAACACTGGTATGAGGTGCACGGCAAGCTGATACTGGATAAAATACCTCCGAGAATTAAGGCGACAATAAAAAAGTATGCCCAGTACCCGGTTGTTCAAATACCTGGACATCCTCAGCCCTATGATGGCATTGCCGAATTTACTTTCGAAGACTATGAATCGTTGCGGGCGTTTAACAAATTTCATCTTAGTGATGAAGCGAAGATTTTTTGGGATGACATAGCAAACTTCGTTGACACGAGCACATTAGTCTGGGTGATTACGGAGGAGAGAGTTGTTATACCCGGCTAGAACGTGCATGGGAGGAAGAGTGGCAGGCATTAAGAAGGCCAAGAGAAGATGGGACCTTTTGATATAGTAATTTTGCCGCTGGGCTAAGCCGTTTAAACTGTGTGTCAAATTCGGCCCCGGACTTGTTTTTCAGGTCTTTCCCACAGGTGACGCTGCGACTTGCGGCAAGGCGCCGGCGGCGACTCAGCAGGCAGCTGAGATGTGCCGAAAGCGTTAGTGTAAGCTTAACGGGGAGATGAGGTGGAACCCTACAAGAAGGCAAAGTTGAAACACTACAGAAATACTATAAGGTACGTGATAGAATAACAGGAGCAAGCTAATGTCATCCATTTGGAAATCAAAAGGGAAAAATCTGCATACCCGAAGAATAGACGTTGCGATTTACGATTATGACGGACAAAGAATTATTGTAGAGGGTGTTCTTAACGATGAACGTTTCCAGAAGTCTTATACGATGACCGGTGAAGCATTTCCGGCTGGTGTTATTCATCATATGGCCATCCGGCTGCTGGTGAATTGTTCCAATCTTATGATTGAGGATATCGATGTTGATTTCATCGCTGTCCCCCGGGACGTGTGCCGGGAAACAATCGACTGCCTTGCCCAGGTGAAGGGTTTGACGATTGCCAAGGGCTTTACATACAAAGTGAATAAATTAGCCGGCGGCATAAGAGGCTGCACTCACCTGCTGGAGCTTCTTCAGGCCATGACCCCGGCGGTT
>CAZJGV010000321.1:240-1603 GCA_964545615.1 uncultured Pelotomaculum sp. | reverse complement strand
CGGTGGTCTTCCGGCAGCTTCACGCCTGCTGCTACTCTCCCCTGAGTTTTCTGAGCAGCGCAAGATTACCCTCATCACCCATTCCCTCTTTGGGCGTTTCAAGTACTGCCGGGACATCTTCGAATCTTTTATCGTTTACCAGCATTGAAAAGGGGGCAAGCCCCAAAGTTCCTTCTCCCAGGTGCTGGTGCCTGTCTTTTTTTCTTCCTTTTTCCATCTTGCTGTCACTAAGATGCCAACAATGTATCCTTTCCAGGCCAACATTCTTTTGGAGTATTCCTACCAGCCTGTTATATGATTCGTAAGTCCTTATCTCATAACCTGCTGCAAAAACGTGGCAAATATCCACACAAAAACCTATCCTGGGATCATCTTCCAAAAGATCAAGAAGGCCGGAAAACTGAGCCACGTCACCGCCAAGCACTGAACCCTGTCCGGCCATGGTCTCAAGCAATATCCGTACTTTCATCTCACAGGTAAGATCGAGCACTTTCCGGAGAGATGCAGATACCTGCTTCAAAGCCTCTTCCCGGGTACCATTGACCGCAAATCCGGGATGGAGGACAACATCGCCGATACTTAAATTATTACACCTTTCCAGCTCACTGATCAGCGCTTCTTCACTTTTTTCTCGTGTATCGTCTGTACCTGCAAGGTTTATCAGGTAAGAAGCATGAGACACCACTTTTTTAACTGAGCTATCTCTAGATGCTATATAAAAATCCTCGATCTCCTGAAATGAGAGCGGCTTGTTTAGCCATTGACGCTGGTTCCTCGTGAATATCTGCATTGACTCACAGCCAACTGCGTCAGCTCTCTGATATGCTTTGTGAAGGCCTCCCGCAGTTGATATGTGAGCTCCTATAAGAGCCACTACTGGCTCCGCCCCAGATAAACAACGCCGCGTATTCCGTCAAGAGTAATTAACATACCGTCCTCGACCGCATCAAATATCCCGGAAACTCCAACAATTCCAGGAAGTCCCATATCTAAAGAGGCAACTGCGGTATGACAGGAAAAACCGTCCTCTTCACTGACGACGCCTGCAGCCCTTTCCATGGAGGGAATAAACCCTCTGTCAGTTTTTCTTACGACCAGGATCGAACCAGGCGTTACCTTCTCATTTGCTTCCTCGCAGCTTTCTGCCTTGCAAACGACCCCTCTGACTTTTCTTTTTATAAGCGAAAGTCCTTTACCAATTATTTCTCCAACAGTATAGACCTGAACTAAATTAGTACTGCCCGGAACTCCAAGTGGGATCCCAGATGTGAACACTACGTTATCTCCGCCTTTAATAAGCCCTTCTTCCTGGACTAAGGAGAGAGAATTTGAAACAGATTCTTCTACATCTGTAGTGAATGGA
>CAZJGV010000321.1:0-230 GCA_964545615.1 uncultured Pelotomaculum sp. | reverse complement strand
CCATGTTGAAAATGACGGTGTCAGAGCAATGACCGGACAGTCAGGTCTGTATTTGCTCACCATTCTTGCTGTTGACCCGCTCCTCGTTAATGAAAGGATAGCAGCAGCACATACTGTTTCGGAAATATCCCGTGCAGCACGGCTTACAGCATCCGCTATCTCTCCGCAGTTGAAAAAGATCTTTGGTGTCCTTTGCCATTCCCTGAGGTTTTCTTCTGTCCTCATCAATA
>CAZJGV010000320.1:0-1615 GCA_964545615.1 uncultured Pelotomaculum sp. | reverse complement strand
TTGAGTTTTTGGCTAATAAAATTGGAGTAACAGTTTTTTTAAAAAAAGAGAAAAGGCCCCATATATCAGTTTGATTTCAGCGCAGTACTCGCCGGGCTTCTCATAAATTACCAGCGGGGGGAGGACGGTGAGACTGCCGGGGCGGTTTTTCTGCCCTTCCACCAAGACCAAGCCCGCATTACGATCGACAAATGAATGCACCATCCGTAAGCGTTTGATAAATAGATGATGATATTCAAAGATATTCATGATTTCCGCCAATCGTTCGGCCCGCTGAATAACTGCCATTTTACCACCCTGCTGCAACAGGTATGCTCCCTGCTCCACGAGTTCGGCCAGGTTTAGGTTCAGTTCATGGCGAGCTATGGCTTCCTCCGGGTTCATACTGACCTGACCCTCGCCTTTTCTCCAAAAAGGGGGATTGCTCAAGACTAGCTCGGCACATCCCCCCGGCAAAGACTGCTTAATTTGCTTGATATCAGCCTGGATTATCTCGATTCTATCATCTAGACCATTTAGACTCACACTACGCCCGGCTCTATCCACCATTAGCGGCTGGATTTCGACTCCGCTTATCTTAATTAGCGGGGAGCGCACCGCCAAAAGGGTAGGAATCACCCCACTCCCCGTGCCCAGGTCGATGACCCGGCTAACTCCTGCCAATTCCACAAAGTGAGCCAGCAACACCGAGTCCAGAGAAAAGCGATAACCGCGTCTGGCCTGAATAATCTTCATGTTCCCCAATATAAGGTCATCCAAAGTCTCTTCGGCTTTAATGATTGCGTGCCTATCTGCCACCAGGCCTTACTCCTTCTCCATGAAAGCTATACAAAACAGACATCCATCAACGCGTCGCTGCCCGTATGCCACTGGACACACATGATATCCTTCATTATAGATACGCCCCAGCTGGTCATATCCTTCGCCCTGTAACTTGATCAACTCTACCTCCGGGCGGGTATCATACTGCGGCTCAGAATTTGCCTTTCCTTCCAGATTGGTGACTCTTTCCTTAAGTTCTCCAATCTCATGAATCAACTCCCGGATCAAGAGCTTCAATTCTTGTACCGTTTTCTCCATTTTTGACCCCCTCTGACCTTTTGGAACTATACATTTCTGATTCATATTTAAGGCAACACATTAACCGACCGCAGATACCGGATATCTTGGTCGGATTTAAAGAAAGCCGCTGCTCCTTGGCCATACGGATAGAAACCGGTACAAATTCTCCCAAAAAGTTATTGCAGCACAAAATTCGGCCACAGGTGCCAATCCCGCCTAACATTTTGGCCTCATCCCGTACCCCAATTTGTCTCAACTCAATTCGGGTCTTAAAGATAGCTGCCAGGTCTTTTACCAGATCGCGAAAATCAACCCGGCTCTCAGCGGTAAAATAGAAAATTATTTTGCCCATATCAAATGTATACTCTACATCGATAAGCCGCATGGGAAGCTTATGCAGTTTAACTTTCTCCCGGCATATTTCCAGAGCTTCTTTTTCTTTATCCTTGTTGCGATGGTAAACCGCCTGGTCCTCCGCATTCGCTTTACGCAGTACTTTTTTTAACGGCAGCACCAGCTGGTCCTCTTCTACATCCCTTTTCTTAATTGCTAC
>CAZJGV010000319.1:0-1635 GCA_964545615.1 uncultured Pelotomaculum sp. | reverse complement strand
AGCGATCCGTGGGGCGGGCTACGGTCTGGAATACGGTTTTTACGGCAAGCACGGTGACCACCTTGCATCAGGCCAAAAAGTCCCTTTATATAAGCTGCATGGTTCGCTAAACTGGTCTTTTTGCCCGCTCTGCGGGGAAATTTCGGAGCATGAGGAAAAAGTGGCCCACCTCTTGTTTGGCAGCAGCAATAACATAATCTGTCCTTATTGCGGGGGGGAAAACTCCCAGGCTATTATCATTGCCCCTACCCTGTACAAATCCTACAAGATAAACAGGCTGCAAAACATCTGGGACGGTGCGGTCGGCGCTATCAGCGGCTCTGACCGGTTGATCATCATCGGCTATTCCCTGGAGAGCGCCGACACCTCAATTATTGCCACCATCAAAAGGGCTTTAAACGTGCCTGACAAGAACCGGGAAATCGTGGTGGTAAACCCGAGTGAGCGTGCCTGCAACCGCTACCGCCAGATTTTTGGGGAAGGGTGCGAAATCCACTGCACCGGCTTTAAATGTTGGTGCCAGTTGTTGAATTGTTGAATTGCTAAAATATGGGAAGATGGCAGGCCGTAAACCTACTTCATGACTCCCAGCACGCCCAGTACCACTTCCAGCATGATCAGGATAATAATCGTGAGCTCAAGGAGCTCGGAGCGCTGGGTGATGATACGGTTGCTGAGCATGGTGTAGCTCTGGGTGATGATGCTGATCTTCCTGTTGATGCTTTCTTCCCAGGCCCTGGTGCGGAAAATGGAGAGAGCTGTACCGTAGATGCGGGCATAGAATACGTCTTCGGTTACTTTCAGCGAATTGTCAATGCGTTCGGTGATTTCGGTAACGTCAGCAATCAATTCGGTCAGCTGGTTCATAATCCGCCGGTAACGGCCCAGGCGCCTGATGCTGGTGGTTTTTTCCGCTTCCTCTATGGCGTTGTACATCTTTTCCATTTCACCGGTAAGAAGGTCGTCGTAATAGCGCAGCTCCAGCAGTTGAGAGTTGGCAAATTCAAGCAGGTCGGGTATATCGGTGCTTCCGGTTGGATCAAAGACCAGGGCGGAGTCCCAGGTAATGATGGCCAGGTCGTCAAGGCCGTAAGAAAAAGAATTGCGGAGGGTCTCCCGGCGGACCTGTTCGCTGACAGGTTCCGGTTCGGCCAGGAGCAGGGGGACAGGATCCCAGCCCTGGTCCCACTTCTGGAAATAATAAACGGTGAAATCCTCTATAAATCCGTTGTAGTCCTCTTTAACCAGCGCTTCGGCAATGGCTTTGCGGATTATGTCAAGCATCCTGACAAAGGAAGTTTCAATGTTTTCGTCGTTATAAAGATCGACGGCCAGGTTCTTGATCTCTTCAAAACTTGCATCCTCAGGGAGCGGCACGCGCATAATTATGCCGATTACTCCGAGATCGTAAATCTTGCCCGCAAAAGTAGTTTTAACACTTTGCCGGCCTATGGTCACAGTGTGCTCTCCCAGTTCAACCGCCACCGGCGGATTTTTGAAATGAACCGATTTTGGTTTGACCCTGGAGAGCCGCGCCCTGGACGTCTGATGCTCACGGGCTAAAATTCTTTCTACCTGTTCCAGCCGGATTTCCTCCGCCACCACCGCACCCGGCAAATACGATAACTGAAAAAA
>CAZJGV010000318.1:0-1655 GCA_964545615.1 uncultured Pelotomaculum sp. | reverse complement strand
TTAATCTCTCCTTATCTGAGAACATCATCCTTTTTATGGCAATCGGCCCTTCTTTAGTTTTGTGGAGGGTGTCTATATCATATTTTCTCCCTCATGCACCAAATATTTCTTGACAACTTTAGTACGCTTTTATATTGAAAGGAGCGTAAATGATACACTGGTGGTTTTAGGTTGCCTGTGTAAATATATCGAAAGGGGGTGCGGAAAGGGAAAACAGAATAAAGCAATACAATGCGTTGACTAAATTATTGATTAAAAACAAAAATTTTAAAGGAGGAAAGAAATGAAAAAAGGTTTGGTAAGAGGTATTCTGGGTATGGCGTTGGTGCTGGTACTTGCTCCCTTGGCGATGGCGGCCGAAGCGGCGGCGCCTGGTGGGGCCGTAGATTATACCAAGGCAATCATCCTCGGTTGCAGTGTTCTCGCTGCCGGGTTGGCCATGGGTGTCGGTGCGGTGGGCGCCGGTCTCGGTCTTGGTCAGGCAACCAGTGGCGCCAATAACGCCGTAGGCAGAAACCCCGAAGCCCAGGGAAAAATCATGCTCACCATGATGGTCGGTATGGCCATGACGGAATCAGTCGCGATTTACGCCCTCGTTGTTTCACTCGTTATCCTGTATGCCAATCCGCTTCTTAAGTATGCAGGCATTGCCGGATAAGTAACACCTAATATATTATCGTAATTATTGAAAAGGGAAAAGGGGCACTAAAAACAGACTCCTTTTCCCTTTTCTTGTGTTGTCTCAGCTCATTAACTATTTCTTCTTCCCGCCGTTTTCCCCCTGCCGATTGCGTGCGGATAAAACTCCCGACCGAAGCGCGATCCATCCGTAGATGCCGCCGTTGATCAGGATCACCGCTAAGCCCAGGAGCATTTGGTGGGAACGGGAGAGACCGGTGGGATATATCAACGAAACGACGTATCTTTCAATAAAATCAGAACTGTAAGGAAACCCGGCGCCTTGGTTGCGAAGCCAGTTCTCCAGGGGGGTCAGGGGACAGATCCAGCCGCAAAACTCCACCGCCGCTCCCCAGATGGCGGCGGGAACATGAAGCCATGCCCACCGACGGTTCCGGATGACAAGGAGACCGCCGCAGACGACAAACAGGATGAAGAGAAAATGGATGATTACGACAATATCCGCGAGGAACGAAAAAGGCATGATTCCTAAAAAACGACAGGTAAGCGGTTTAACGCCGCTCCGTGTCTTTTGAAGCGTCCGAGCCCGCCTCTGTCAGGCCTGTATGAGAAGGCAACTTGCCGTGATCCGGTCAACTTAAGGCCTGTCATGAAATAACTGTAACATCTTGCATCTCATCTTCAGGCCATCTTTGCCTCGGCTTCAATCGCAAAATCCTCAACGTAGCGCTGCTACGCCTGCGGTTTGGCTTAATCAGCCAAGACAAATCTAACCTAAATCTGAGTGCCATTTTGCTACATTTATTTCATGACAGGCCCTTTTGGAAGAAAAGAGCCGCCTGGTTAGGCAAGGCTATTTTTTGGGGTATCCTACCGATTGCCCCAGAATAATTCGCTGTCCGGGCCGCAGTTTCATGGCCTGCCCGAGGGCGGCCCGGTCAATAGTTCCCCGGGCTACCGTTGCCAGTCCTTCGGAGGCGCAATACAAATAAACGTTCTGGCTGATGAAGCCAGCA
>CAZJGV010000317.1:0-1690 GCA_964545615.1 uncultured Pelotomaculum sp. | reverse complement strand
TCCTCCACCAGATCCTTTGCGGCTAGTTCTGCAGCTTTGCCCAGGGCTGCTATACCTGGCACATTTTCAGTTCCAGGCCGATGCTTCCGTTCCTGACCGCCGCCAAAATTATAAGGACGCCAGCTGATACCCCGCCTTATATAGAGAGCGCCTACCCCTTTCGGCGCGTAAATCTTATGACCGGAAAGAGAAAGAAGGTCCACCTTGAGATCAATAACGTTAACCGGTATTTTCCCCATACTCTGCACTGCGTCAGTGTGAAACAGTACTCCTCTTTCCCTGGCTATCTCTCCTATTTCGGATATGGGTTGAATTGTTCCAACTTCGTTGTTGGCATGCATCACTGTAATTAATGTAGTGTTATCTTTTATGGCCTTGGCCACGTCCTGCGGACTGACCATACCGTAACCGTCCACGGGTAAAACAGTTAGTTCAAAACCCTCTTTCTCAAGGGCTTTGCAGGTATCCAGAACCGCATGGTGCTCCACAGCGGAAGTAATGATATGGTTGCCTTTTTTTCGGTTGGCGTAAACTGCTCCTTTGATTGCCAGGTGGTCAGATTCTGTACCGCCGCTGGTAAAAACGGTTTCTTCTTTTCTTGCCCCGATACTTTCCGCTACTCTGCACCTGGCCTCTTCAACCGCCTTTTTCGCCTCTCTCCCGAAGGAATGGATACTTGAAGGGTTGCCGAATATGCCCGTTACATAACGAAACATTTCTTCGGCAACATCCGGGTGAACCGGCGTTGTGGCGCTGTGATCAAAATAAATTTTACTCATCCCATCCCAATCCTCCTAAGTTGCTCTGCACAATTTTATCCCCAGTAAACCTGTCGGATATGTTGGAGACATATTAGCATACCGCCTAAAGGAAGTCAACGCCGCTTTGATAAGTCAAGACCACCCGCTCAGGGGTGGTTTGCTCAAGTCCTATAAGGGATCTTACTCCCACGTAATACCACTTGCACCAGAAATGTTTGCTGTCATATTTGTATTTCAAGTTTGCGCGGCTATCAATCATCAGCTATTTCCTCTGCAAAAATTATTCCCTGCACATAGATAGCTTTTTGTTGTACCCATGTCAAAAGAAAAGCAGGCAGAAGAATTTAGTTGAGAGTACTCTTTTATGATTCAGCACTATTAAAAGCCTTTGCAAACGTAATTACCGGTTCAATGAACACTTCCAGCGTTCCTCCGCAGGACATACCTTCAGCCGCAGCTATGTCCGCAGTCATGGATATCCTGTGTACACGGGGTATCCCATCATCAATTACATTTAGAGCCTGCAGTCGTACTTCCGATTCACCACAGCATCCGCCGCCAATTGTTCCCAGGGTACGTCCGTCCCTGTAAATAAGCATCCTGGCGCCTGCCTTGCGAGGGGTGGAACCCTTTGTTTTAAAAATTGTGGCCAAAGCTGCAGGCGCGTTTTCAAGAGCCGCTCTTATGGCTTCTTGCAGCGCGTCTTGATCAGAGGCGGACGGCAGCTCACAATTGTTCACATGGGTCACTTTCTGAGCACAGTCTTCTACTAAGTAATCAGCGCTTCCGCCACGACGATTCTTGATCATTTCAGCGGCGATGCACACCGCAATCTCAGCTGGTGTCTGTGCGCCGATATCCAGACCTATGGGCATGTGCACCTTTTCAATCTTTTTCATATCAATACCATCATCAAGCAACTGCTCCCT
>CAZJGV010000316.1:0-1690 GCA_964545615.1 uncultured Pelotomaculum sp. | reverse complement strand
CATATACTCCGGGGGCTTGCCCGAGACGGACTTTCCGTTTAACAGGATTTCTCCTTTCTTAGGCCGGTATAGTCCTGCCAGCGCACCCAACAGAGTGCTTTTTCCCGCACCGTTGGACCCCAACACAGCCACCATTTCTCCTTCTGATACCTGGAGTGACAGTCCCCGCAGCGCCTGCACCCAACCATGATATACTTCCAATCCTTTTATTTCAAGCAACCTGCTCATCCTCCCCCAGGTAGGCTTTAATTACTAACGGATCCGACTGGATTTGCGCCGGAGTTCCTTCGGCTATGGATTCGCCGAAATTTATAACCATAATCCGGTCAGCCACTTCCATCACAGTTTCCATGTCATGCTCCACCAACACCATGGACCTGCCCTGCTGCCGCAAGTGTTTCAAATACTCTGCCAGTACTTTTGTCTCGGCGCTGTTCAGTCCGGCGGCAGGCTCATCCAGCAGTACCAGACGCGGCTCAGCGGCCATGGAGCGGGCAATTTCCAGAAGACGCTGCTGTCCGAAGGGAAGGGCGGCGGCCGGCAGTTCGGCCTGACTTTCCAGACCAACCTCGCTCAAAAGATGAAGAGCATCCCGCCTGGTCCTTTTATCCTCAGCAGCAGAACCGGGCCAACGGGCCAGGGACTTCAAAAAGCCTGTCTTCCCCTTCAGGTAGGCCCCGGTCATAACGTTATCCAGGACTGACATCCCCCCGAAGAGCTGAAGGTTCTGGAAAGTCCTGGTTATACCCCTGGCAGCGATGGAATGAGTTTTTAGACCGGTAAGCGGCCTGCCCTCGAAAGCAATTGAACCCTGATCGGGTTTAAACATGCCGCTGATCAGGTTGAAAACAGTGGTCTTACCGGCCCCATTAGGGCCGATCAAAGCATAAATTTCCCCTTCCCGCACACCGAAGCTGATCTCCTTAACGGCTACAATGCCGCCAAAATGCTTGGTAAGGCCGTTAACTTCCAGAAGCATTTAATTGACCTCCCTGACAGCTGTTTTTTTTAAAATTTCCGCTATGGTTCCCAGACCTTGCGGTCTGACCAGCATCACCAGTACCAGGATTACCCCGAAGAAAATAATCTGGTACTCACCTCCCGCCCCCGGTATCACCAGGGGAACCGCCCAGCGCAGCACTTCTCCCAGGGTTACCACAACCCACGCGCCCAGGAGAGGTCCCCCGAATGTGCCTAGTCCGCCCACAACCGCCATCAGCACAAACTGGATCGAGGTGTGGAAACCAAAAGGGGACGGGCTGACAAAAGTAACGTAAAAGGCATAGAGGCCGCCTGCCAGGCCGGCCAGCGCGCCGCTGAAAACAAACGCCTGGAGTTTTAAACCCGCAGTGTCAATACCGGATGTCTCAGCCGCGTGCTCACTTTCCCGGATGGCCTTCAAGGCTCTGCCCACGCGCGAACCAATCAAATTCTTAACGGCCAGTGATATTATCAGCACTGTCGTCCAGACCAGGTAGTAAAATTTAAGATCGCGGTCAAAAACCAGCCCTCCCAGAGAAAGGTAGGGGATACCGGTCAGGCCGGAAGGACCTCCTGTAACCGCTCTAGCTTCGTTGAAAAGGATATGTACAAGAATGCCGAAAGCCAGGGTAGCCAGGGCCAGGTATACCTCTTTCAGCTTGAGCGTGGGCCGTCCGATCAGCGCCGCCACCAGAGCAGGCAGCGCCAC
>CAZJGV010000315.1:0-1737 GCA_964545615.1 uncultured Pelotomaculum sp. | reverse complement strand
GATAGACCGGATCTCATCCTCTTCGGGGAAGGCAGCGGCGACAATTACTCCGGCCAGGTCGGGTCCCGGGTAGCGGCCATCCTGGAGCTGCCCCAGGTGGGATATGCCAAGGAAATTGCAATCAATGACGGCAAGGCAATTATTACCCGTTCCCTGGAGGACAGCGAAGAAGTGGTGGAAGTGGCTCTGCCGGCTGTTGTTACAGTTATGGCGGATATCAACGAACCGCGTATCCCCTCAGTAAGCCAGATTTTAAAAGCGGGAAGAAAACCCAAGGAAGTCGCAGAACTGGATGAGCTTAATCTGGAACTGGAGACCGCCAAAATTGCAACTATAAGCAACCTGGCCCCGGAAACCGAGCGCAAACGGGTGGTAGTGAAAAGTGTCGATGAGCTGATCCAGGCGCTCACCAGCGAAGCATTGATCGGGAGGTAAGTGAAATGACAGCAATACTGATATATAGCGATCAGGATAGTTTGGCCCGGGAATTGGTCACCGCTGCCCGGAGCCTTCAGGCGTCACAGGTGGAAGCGGTGGCCATCAATAATGACAACCTGGCCCAGGCCTTGGCCGATGCCGGCGTCCATGTTTTCAAGGTCAATAACGAGGCACTGGTCTTGGCCGATGTTGGCGCAGTGGCGGCAGTTATCGCTCAGGCGGCGGAAAAAGCCGGCGCTGAAACGATTCTTTTGACCTCCAACCGGCGGGGCAAGGAACTGGCCGGGAGGCTGGCCCAGGTAATGGAGGCCGGATGCCTGACAGACGTCAACAGCATCAAAATCGCAGACGGTCAGATCCAGTTTCAGCGCAACGCCCTGGGCGGCGCCACCGTAGCCCTGCAGACCATTACCAGCGACAAAAAGGTTATCGCCATCATGCCCCGCAGCTTTGAAGCGGCAAGTGGCGCCGGAGGCAGCATTGAAGCCCTGCAGGCCGAAATTCCGCCGATCGCGGTCAAACTGCTGGAGACCCGGGCCAAAAGCGGTGACAATGTGGATATAGAAGCAGCCGAAGTACTGGTGGCCGTAGGCCAAGGATTAAGCGATGCCGGCCAGCTGCCCATGATTGAAGAACTGGCTAAAAAACTGGGTGGGGAAGTAGCCTGCAGCAAACCGGTGGCCACCGATAAAAAATGGCTGTCAGAAGAAAGGATCATCGGCCTGTCCGGCAAAAAGTGCCAGCCCAAACTGGCGGTCTTACTGGGAATATCAGGCCAGGTGCAATTTACCGTAGGTATCAGGGACGCCAAAACCATCGTCTCCATCAACACCGACGAAAACGCCTCCATGAATACCATGGCCGACTATATCTTAACCGCCGACCTGCACCAAGCCGCCGCCGAACTAAACAGCAAACTATAACCAGGGGGACGGTTCTTGCGGTCTTATAACCAGGGGGACGGTTCTTGCGGTCTGAATTTGCTGCAAAAGCCGTCAAAAGTTACTGGAAAGGTATTTCTTTTGTCCGAATCGGGGCAGACAGGGTTGTCTGCCCCTACAAGACGTGAAATATTTATAACGCGTGACAAATGGGCATATACACCGGGAAATATAGCATATTATCGTAGGGGTGGACGACTTTCTCCATCTAGGCACATAATTTGCATTTTATGGAGACTTTAACAGTAGCCTCTAACCGTCCCGTGGTCAGCTTGCGAAGCCTATCCAAAGGGGACCACAAGAACCGTCCCCCTGGTCTGTGTTACAAATGGCTGATTGCGACAAAAGCCTTGTGGAT
>CAZJGV010000314.1:0-1771 GCA_964545615.1 uncultured Pelotomaculum sp. | reverse complement strand
TTTCCCCCGCCATTTTCGGTTCCGATGTTGCTGTCAGATAAAGTGATTAACAACAGTATAGGGCAAACTGCTTTAAATCGTTGATCCGGTGCTCCCAGGTAACATCCCGCTCATTGGGCCTTTTTACTGTCCAGGCGTCAGCCACCTCTTTGGTCAAGGCATGGTTTTTAATGTTGTAGTTAAGCGTGAGCTGGGAAAAGCGCTTTAACCCATCAGCCTGACTTGTGTAATCATACCCCAATGACTGTTTCATCTTGACGAACTGGATCAGCAGTTCTTTAAAATCACCGACAAAACCGTCGAAGTCATAAGCTTTAGAGCACATGGGCCACACCTCCGGTCACCGTCTGATTCCAGATAAATTCAGGAACCGGAACGTCAAGGGCGCAGCGCCGCAGGTGATTGACATCGATCTTTAAGTAGATGGATGTGGTTTCAGTAGTGTTATGACCGAGAACTTCGGAGATGATCGGCAGCGGAGTGTTTTCCTCCAGAAGAGCGCTGGCCAGGCTGTGACGCAGGGCATGGGGGCCATGCTTCTTCCCGTCGGGCACTTTGATCCCTGCCAGTTGTAGATATTGCCAAACAATGCTGTGAAGCGTCGGCGGCGTCAGGGGAGCGATAGGACAGTTCTGGCGCATAAAGATGGTGGTGCACTCTGTGACAGGCCGGCCATATTTCAAATAGTCGATGATGGCCGAACCTACTTCCGGCAGCAGTGGTAATTGAATTTGTTCCTGTGTCTTCTCCTGTATCAGTTCTATCTCATTGTGTTCCCATTTGAGGTTTTTAAAAGAGAGATTGCAAATGTCGCCCGCTCGCATTCCAAGCCTCGAAGCCAGGAGCAGTATGGCATAATCGCGTTTCCCTTTAGGGCTCCCGCGATCGACGCTGTCCAGCAGCTTTTGCACCTCTTCTTTACTGTATGCGGATGGGATCCGCGCAGTTTTGTCGATCTTGATCTGGGGCACCACGTAAGACAAGTCCTTGTTTAGGATTTTTTCATCATAAAGATAACGGAGCAGGGCTCGTATGGAGCCAAGTGTACAGTGGGCGGTAGCATTGGTTGTGCCAGCTAAGGTGTTGACGAAACCCAAGGCGTGACAGGAATTTAATTCGGAAATGTCGCCGACCTTCTGCTTTGAAAGGTAATCAGAAAACCTACTCAGATACAGTTCATTGGACTTTAAGGTTTTTTCGGAGATACCGTACTGCCTTCGTGATTGAATAAATCCATCGAATGCTTTTTTAACTTGAGGACAGTATTCTTTGCCAATCTTGCGTCTTTTGGAAAGGATGATACCATGCAACTGGTACTCACCCAGCATGTTGACAGCCCGTACTTTGATGCCATTAGAATGATTTAAATGCTCGAAAACGGTAATGCCATATTCGTCTTCTAAAAAATTCAGGCCAATCTTCATATCAAAGTGTTTCAGCTTTCTTTTTTGCATGTACTGCTCAAGGGTTTTCCAAATGGATTCATAGAGAGCGATCCTTGATTCCGTGTACTTTACACGGCAAAGCTCCAACTTCACCGCCTTGATCAATTTCTTGAATGGCAACATTTCCTCCATGCTTTTCCTCCTCCAATCTTATTTTTGGTTGTAGGAACCATTTTAAGATTGGAGGATTATGCGGAGAAAATCAATCATAAAAGCCTTATTTATCAATAGATTGGTGAATTAACTCTACATAACGGTTAACTCTCCATAACCGGTCGATTCAGGCGAGTAGGGCCTGGCATATAATAGCCGTATTCCCAGCTTGG
>CAZJGV010000313.1:0-1823 GCA_964545615.1 uncultured Pelotomaculum sp. | reverse complement strand
GTCCCCGGTTGGTATAACCGGTAAAATTGCTGTCATTCCAGGCTGCGGGGCTGTCTGCCACCCAGACCTGGGATTCCCCTCCGGAGTCAGCTGCCTGAATATTAATGTTAATGCCGTCAAGGATCATCCAGATGTGCCCGAAAGGATTTTCATGCCCGAGGAAGCGCGGCACAGTGAATGTCCTGTTGGCACCAGCTCCACCGAAATCTGTAACGGTATAGTTTACCTCACCACTGCCGTTGCCCAAAGTATCAGAAGCGCCGCAAGGGATGAATGGATTATACCCGCAGAAGTTATTCCACTCGGTACTGTTCGCTGTTGAGACTCCATTGCCCAGTCCTCCCTGAAAATACCCCTGCGCTGTCTTAGTTGTATTAACTGCTTTTTGCGAGTTGAGTGTTGCATACTGGATAGCAAATAACCAAAACAGCCATTTATGATCGTTGTAGCCGTACTGGTTCCATCCTGTCCCGCGGTTCCTGGCATAGGTGCGGAAATTTGTCCGGTTAACATTAGTGACCGGCTTACCAAGGAGAGAGTTGGCTGCGGCATCCCAGGCAGATGTATTATTGCCACCACGATAGTCTATGCCTGTATTTTTAAATGATCCTAACTTACTTGTTGACCTTGTGATGTTTGCCTGATAAGCGGAGACGTAATGTTTTGGCACTTTAGTAAACCCCGCTAATGCACCCGTACTTATCTTTATCTGATGTTTACCAGCACCGCCACCGTTCATCTCAACTTTATAATAAAAGTCGGGCCACTCAATCATTACCTGCCCATCAGCACCCGTCAGATTGCTTGCAGTCCCATCTGCTTTTTTACTCCAGTCCGCAGGGTCAAGGTAGTAGTTGACCGTACCATTATCTAATAACAGACAGCCCTTAATTTGTGAATGGACAGGCAGTTCAGCGTGGATTCGCTTGCCATTGACCTCGTCCATTGTAGAGGCTATACGGGTGACATCTGGTGATGAGTTGGCTTCGTCAATTTCGATGCCGTACCACTGCGTCGCCCAGTATGAAAGAAGTGATTTCTTTTGCTGAAAGTGCGGGCTGATTCCTATTCCGATGCCTGGCATAATGTTTCCTCCTTCTGTTTTTGCTTGCGTCTGTCCCACGCACGCTGATTTGATATTCTCATTTTTTGTAATGTCTCTTCCGAGTAGCGACCTTTTATACCTTTATAGGGATTGGGATTTCCCTTCATCCCCTTCCTTGGTGAGGGTTTGCCATATTGGTGGTTTTTTGCGCCCCTCATGGCTTCACTTATTTTGCGCTTATGCTCCTCGGTTAATTTACTCCCGGCCGGTCTTACGGGTATCCCTCTACGGCTTTCGTGTATAATACCCCTTGTCGTGCCAGCGATGGGAGCCAGGTTAAACCACGGATTTAGCGCATCAATATAAAACTGCTCATAAGCGATTGTAACATCTTCGCTGCACCCTGTAATTATCGAAAACACCAAGTCGTCAAGGCCATACTTATTGACATGATTTTGAAGCCGCCCATTCTCATGTTTATTGCGGGATAAATCTCCCCTATGTTTACCCCACCGGCTATAAATATGAACCGAACTGCCGACGTAAATGCGCTCCGGCTTCTTTTTGGATTGAATCTTATATATGCCGCAAATCTTCATCTTAACATTTCTTTTTTCTACAGCCCCAGGATTCAATGCTGTGATCCATCAGCCAGTCGTACACGACAAATCCGGGGCAGGTCTTTTCCGCTTTCTGATTGTGGCCTATTATGACGATTCCGGCATGGCGCAAAATCATCAGCTTGCAAAAGGCAAATAGTTCTTCATCCTGTGCGGTG
>CAZJGV010000312.1:0-1844 GCA_964545615.1 uncultured Pelotomaculum sp. | reverse complement strand
CAAAGTATCCATGTTAAGCATCAACCTCCCTATACGCCCAACCGATTAGGCTAACAATAATAATGCTTGCTATTACTGCAGTTTGCGAGATAGATGTAGTTCCTTTGGTGCTGGCAGCCAGCATGAAATTATGAGCGATCGCTGCGCCAGCTATCATACCTACTACAGTTACAGCTGCATCCATGTCCCCTTCACTGCTGAGAACGATTTGCCGCAGAGGACAGCCACCCAACAGGACGCCGCATAGTCCCAGCAAGAAAAGGCCCAGGAAATTAAATATATGATTGGTATGGGCAACAGGTTGGTCGGCAAAACCCAGGTGAAAGTAACCTAAGTAAATATTAAGTGCCAGTGCAGTTAAGAAAATGCATCCGTAGACGATCAACATACTCTTATGACCGATGAGAAAGAAATCTCTGAAGCCGCCGGTCAAACACAGGCGGGCTTTTTGCGACAAGACACCGACTAAGAGTCCGGCCCCCAGGGCTATCCAGAGGGGGGCATGCTGGCTACCCGGGCCGGTGGTGCTGAAAAATAAAGGCCCACCGCCGGCTGGATTGAAATTAAACCCAACTACTAATAAAATTAATAAGCCGATCACACCTAAGACAAAAAAATAACCGCCGGCCGGAGTGGTTTTCTCCGTTCTAGCTGCGCCTAGATTAAAGCCCCGTTTTAAGAAAAAGACACCCCACAGAACACCGGCAATAAGTCCTGCTAAACCAACGACCGCATTTAGGTCACCGCCACTCATTCTCAGAATATCTCGTAGGGGGCAACCTAAGAATATCAAAGCTCCAATCATCATAAAAATACCTAGTACAAAGCGTACGAATGTGGATGATCCACCCCGGCTTTTAAATTCTCGGGTGCTCACCGCTGTGATAAAAGCGCCGAGAGCCAATCCAATTAACTCGGGACGGACATATTGTACTATGTTAGCCCGGTGGAAGCCTAGACCGCCTGCGGTATCCCTGAGAAAACAAGCTATGCAAAAACCCATATTAGCAGGATTGCCCATAGCAACCAGCATAACTGCTAATCCTCCGATTATCACCCCTGTGACAATCATTAATACTTTTTCCCTGTCCAACTATCACCACTCCTTTGTTTGTAAAAAAATCGTTAATAATACAATATTCTCGTTAAAAATTGTTTTACCTGCATAGTTACTATAAATTTTAGTTATACATAGTGATGGTTCATAACAAAAAGTGATTTCTAATATAAAACAAATTGAGATAAATTATCTTTATTAATATCAAAGGGGAGGGCAAATTAATGCTCAAAGAACTTATTCCGTTTCCTGCAGGTAATGGCTACGGCTTTAGGGTTGGATGTAAGCGAGTTGTGACAAGCGGATGAACCTGTCCGGACTCTGGCTATCACCAGTATGTGCACCGTTTTTGCAGAATCGGCAAGAATTGGCCTGTTGGCCCGGAGCAATTCCGAAGGTGGAATCATTGCCGGACTGCACCAGTCGGTAGGGAAAAGAGTTGCCGCCATGGCCCGCCGTATGAGGGTAAAAGAACAGGTTGCCTTCACCGGCGGAGTAGCTATTAACCAGGGCGTCCAACGAGCCCTGGAAGCAGAAATCGGCTGCCCGGTAATCGTTTCCGAAGACCGTCAGTATACTGGCGCCCTGGGAGCAGCATTGCTGGCCTGCCAAACCTAAGAATAAGTTGGTGCCAGGCAGTGCGGCCGAGCAAGGTCGTATCATATAGTGGGTGGGAATCCCACCGGGTAAGGCAGACCAACCGCCCGTAGTTAGCCTTGGAGCTTATCTGGTACAGATAAGTTTAAGCGTAGGCAAACAAGGTAGTAGGCTGAAAGCTGAAAAGCTG
>CAZJGV010000311.1:0-1854 GCA_964545615.1 uncultured Pelotomaculum sp. | reverse complement strand
CTGCTGATGTAAACGGTGATGGTATTATAAACGTGCAGGACGTGGTAAGAATCGTAAACATGGTCTTAGGAAAATAAAGATACCCTTCAAGTTAGACACATATATGTTAAGAACAATACCCACTCTAGGCCGGCATAAAACCGGCCTAGAACTAACTATATAACCTTCTGGCGATATCCTTGGTACCAGAATATATAATAGCAGACATAATTATATATGGGGTTGGCTACTTCTATAGAGTCAGGCTAAGAGTTACTGTTGACGCTAATAGATATCGCACCTGCCTTGTATACTTGCCGATGCCGTGTGTGTTTTAAGTGCAGGGGCAGACAGATATCACCTATCTGCTTGACCACAATATGAGAATTGAGATGGGATCACCTTTAGGACTCGTCTCAATCCCGAATATGAACCGCTTATCTATCCCTTATATTGATAAGTATTTACCAGTGATAGCGTAATTCCACTATAAAAACCACGGGAGACATCTATGCTCACCCTGCGGTGGAGGCCCAAATCAAAGTTGCAACCGCTATTGATGACGCAATATTCGGTATGCAAAAGTAGTCTTACCAAAGCTCAAATCCAAGCAAGCAGGGGCTTTCACCCTACTCATGTTAGCAATTGGTTAGCAAAGAGGTTTTTAAAGGGTGTTTTATAAAACAAAAAAGCCCCTGTAGGGCTTGATTTCACTGGTGGGGATGGCTGGTTTCGAACCAGCGACTTCTTGAATGTGAGTCAAGCGCTCTCCCGCTGAGCTACACCCCCGTATTGCCATATCATTTTGTGGGCAGGCATTTATGATTTATTATTATATACTGTTTCTCAGTACCAGGTCAAATCTTTTTGCCTAGCAGGCGTGTAATTATTTAACATATTGTTTATTGTTATTTTGCCACATTGGACAGATAAAGTCAGACAAGGAATTTTGTAAGATTGTGTAGAATTGTAAATCAAGTGCCAGGCTATAGAGGTAATAGCAATTACAAAAGGAGCTGCATTTTTTGGCAAAGATTACTTCAAAGTCAACTAAGAATCAAAGGCTATCCCCGGAAGAAAAAAAGAAAGCCACACCCGACCTTAAAAAAGCAGCTGAGGTTAAGAAAAAAGCGGCTGACGAAATAAAAAAAATCCCGGAGATGAAAAAGACTGCGGCAAATACAAAAAAGTCGGCGGCGAAGTTGAAATCACCGGAAATGGCCCAGGAGGGATTCAGCCATACCGTTGCTTTTTGGGGTTTGGGTGTCTTACTGTTTTTGACTCCGTATTTTAGAGGGCTGTTTTTCAATATTGACCAGGAAAAAGCTCTTATTTTAGCCGCCGTTGTTTTTTGTTTCGCCTGGCTGTGGAAATGGTCTAAGAATGACGGCAGCTTTCTTTCTCAGCCACTGGACTACCTGGCCCTGGCTTTCCCGGTAGTTTACCTGATTTCGGCCTTCCAGGCGGCTAATTACGGGCTGGCCGTAGATGAAGTGGTTAAGACAACCCTGTATTTCCTGGTTTTCTGGCTGGTTTCCAGGCTGGTACGCAATGAAAAGGATGTACTTTCAATTCTAAATGTAATATACGTCAGCGCGGTCGGAGTAGCCCTGGCCGGTTTGGCTACGGCTACCGGAGTTATTAATATTGCTGACGGTTTCCTGGGCGGCAGAATCTACTCTACTTTCCAGTACCCCAACGCTCTAGCCAGCTATCTGGCGGCGGTAACGATTCTGGGTTTTTACCTCTGGCGCCGGGCCGGTTCAGAAGGATCAGGCGGTGAAACTTCCTGGCTTAGTTTACAACACCTGTATGCCGCAGGCAATTTTATATTGTTTGCAGTACTGGTGGGGACAAAATCCCAGGGGGGTCTGC
>CAZJGV010000310.1:0-1872 GCA_964545615.1 uncultured Pelotomaculum sp. | reverse complement strand
CAGTCTTGCCGGCTGCTTCAACCATCTCGCCCACGGTCAGGCCAGGCTTGTCAGGCATTTTTTCCACATTCCAGAAACCGGCAAACTTTTCACGGTTTGCTTCAACCGCTACAGGCTGGTAAGCGGGGAATACAACAGGCAGCGCGCCCATATCGCAGGCGCCCTGAACGTTGTTCTGACCGCGCAGCGGGTTGACACCGCTGGATTCTTTACCAATATGACCGGTCAGCATAGCCAGGTTTGTCGTGGAAAATACGTTGTGTGTTCCACAAGTGTGCTGGGTGATACCCATGGTATACAGGATGGTAGAGTTTTTAGCCTTGGCGTAGCCGCGTGCTACCTCGCGGATAACATCGGCCGGCACACCGGTAATCCCGGAAACATAATCAGGCGTGTACTTAGCCACAGTTTGCTTGAACGCTTCAAAATCTTCGGTGCGCTCTTCTACGAACTGCTTATTATACAGGCCTTCTTCGATAATAACGTTGGCCAAACCATTAAACAGGGCGATATCAGTGCCCGGTTTTAACTGCAGGTGATATTGCGCCAACTTGGCTGAATCAGTAAGCCTCGGGTCTATTACTGCCAGGGTGCCTCCATTTGCAACTGCCTTCTTGATCTTGATACCGATAATCGGGTGTGCGTCAAATGTGTTGGTACCAGCTGCCAGAATGAAATCTGCTTCAGCAATTTCTCCGATAGAGTTGGTCATTGCTCCGCTTCCAAATGCTGCCCCCAGACCGGCGACAGTAGGAGCGTGTCAGAGACGGGCGCAGTGGTCGATATTATTAGTACCGATCACCGCACGGGCCAGTTTGTTCATTAAATAGTTTTCTTCGTTGGTAACACGGGCGGAAGAAAGAAGAGCAACGGCATCAGGGCCGTACGTATCTTTCGCCGCACCCAGCTTTTTAGCAACCAGGCTGATGGCCTCATCCCAGGTAGCCTCAACAAACTCGCCGTCCTTTTTAATCAAAGGAGTAGTCAGGCGGTCGGGATGGTGAATGAAACCGTAGCCGAAACGGCCCTTCACGCACAGGGCGCGGCCGTTTACATCACCGTCGGTTGAGGTTACACCAATCACTTTGCCGTCCTTAACGTTCAGGTCATACTGGCAGCCCACGCCGCAGTACGGGCAGGTGGTGGTAACCTTTTCAACTTCCCACTGGCGGGCCTTGCCGAGCATAGCCTTTTCAGTCAGGGCGCCGGTTGGACAAACCGCGACACAGTTGCCGCAGAATACGCAATTGGATATATCCGTGTCGCTTAGCGTGGTGTTCATAGCCGGCGTAACAATGGAGCTAAACCCTCTGTAAGCTAAATCGATAACATTATTACCCTGGATCTCTTCACACATCCTGATGCATTTGCCGCACAAAATGCATTTGTTCATATCCCTTACGATGAAGGGGTTGTCGTCTTCGATGGGGTAGTTTTTCTTTTCACCGGGGAAAGCGCCGGGCCTGACTCCGTAATAGTAGGCGTAGTCCTGCAGGCGGCAGGCGCCGTTCTTATGGCAGGTGAGGCAGTCTTCCGGGTGATTGGCCAACAATAGTTCCAGGTTGGTCTTTCTTGCTTCAATGATCACCGGGGAGTTAGTGTAGACAACCATGCCCTCGGTGGCTTCGGTGACGCAGGATGCCGGCAGGTTGCGGGCTCCCGGGATCTCAACCACGCAGATCCGGCAGGCGCCAGGCCTGCTTAGCTCGGGGTCGTGGCAGAAGGTAGGGATAAAGATGCCCGCCTGCTCGGCCGCTTCCAGAACCGTGGTCCCTTTCGGCACTGTTATTTGTATACCGTCTATGGTAAGAGTTACTTTAGCCAATTCCTTTTCCCTCCTTTACGCCTTGATAATAGCATCAAATTTACATT
>CAZJGV010000309.1:178-1881 GCA_964545615.1 uncultured Pelotomaculum sp. | reverse complement strand
CAAAACGCTTTTGTGATTGTTTGATAAGTATTTTGCTAATGCCTTCCAGTCTGCCTTCCCTCTTCGGATATATTACCATGAAATAGAAGCAAATTAAATTGGGGAAATATCATGTCATATTGGGCCGGGGCCATGGTCCTTCTTGTAATAGGGGCAAGACCCTTTTGGTTTTTAAAAACTGTTCATGGTAACTCTCCGCGCCCCCCAAACGGCCTCCCCCACCTGGGGTCAGCGAAATATATCCCGGAGAAAGACGTGAATGTCCTGGCCAATGTCTGTGGGTTATTCCATTGTGTTTCTAAAAGAAATGTACTCATTAGTATTAACATTACGTAAATTACGTAATATAATATAGCCATAAAAAGGAGCTACATAATAAATGAAGAGACGGGACTTGATAAAGATACTAGAAACAAACGGTTTCTGCAAAACAAGGGATGATGGGAAACACACTATTTACAAAGCTCCTGACAAACAAGCCGTACAAGTCCCGAGGCATCGCGAAATTAACGAAAACACAGCCAAACAAATCCTAAAGGATGCGGGGTTAAAATAGACCCACCACCTTGGGCCTCATATAAAGTCAAACAAGAAAGGAGCCACCCCATGGAATACATTTATCCGGCCATCTTTGAACAAAACAGCGACGGCAGCTATACAATTACCTTTCCCGATCTACCTGGTTGCGTCAGTGAAGGTAAATCTATAGGCAACGCTATGGATATGGCCCAGGACGCCTTAACACAATGGGTTGAATATTTGCTGGAGGAAAAAGAACTTATTCCAAATCCCAGCGATATAAAAATCATCAACCCCGCAGGGAATCAATTTGTAAGTCCCGTCCGGACTAGAATACGTGACAATCGTGCAGTACGCCGAACAGTCAGTATACCTGGATGGTTGGACGCCAAAGCCGCCGCTGCCGGTATTAGTTTATCCAAGGTGCTTCAGGAAGGGCTAAAGAAACATCTTGACATACAATAGCAGGCGATTCACAGCTCGTAGAAACAAGGGGACGTTCTGAAAGCGCCGGGATAAACCGGCATAGAGACGGGGATGAAAGAGCCCTACGTGAAAGGAGTAGCTGCACCACCACGGCCCCGAGTCATGCGCGGGCCAGCCATTGAGCTCCGAAATCACCCTTCCGGGGTGCCGACCTTGTGGAACGAGGGGGAATGCAACACGGTACCAGGAGAAAACACGGCTCATTGAGTTTGGGCGGTTTGCAGCGGCAAACCGGGCAGAATGCGGCGAGAGCAAGCCTGAAACGTTTGATTTTCTCGGGTTTACGCATATCTGTTCGAAGACCCGAAAAAGCAACCGTTTTACAATACGTCGGAAAACCATAGCCAAACGGCTGCGAATGAAAACCAAAGCTGTTAGGGAAGGGATTATGCGTAGACGGCACAACCCCGTTCCCGAGCAGGAAAGTGGATACGCTCAGTTATAACAGGTCACTTCAACTACTATGGGGTACCCGGAAACAAACAGGCACTTGACGCTTTCAGAACAGAGGCAATCAAGCAATGGTTTCGCGCGTTAAGGAGCAGAAGCCAGAAGGCGCGCAGACTTACCTGGGAGAGGTTCAAGAGGTTGATTGCTACATGGGTCCCCACAGTAAAAATAAAGCATGCATACCCATATCAAAGGCTTCGCGTCACTTACCCAAGGTAGGAGCCGTATGAGGTAGTTCCTCACGTACG
>CAZJGV010000309.1:0-168 GCA_964545615.1 uncultured Pelotomaculum sp. | reverse complement strand
GGACCGAGGGGAATTCTGAAGAGACGACTGTGAACTGTACACTGGGACAGGGGAAAACATTGAGCGGGCTCGGCAGAATACGTGAAGCAAATCATAGTGCTTCGCGTCACTTACCCAAGGTAGGAGCCGTATGAGGTAGTTCCTCACGTACGGATCTGTGCGGGGGGC
>CAZJGV010000308.1:0-1910 GCA_964545615.1 uncultured Pelotomaculum sp. | reverse complement strand
AAACCATTACTTCCACGGTTTTTCCGGTGGCATCCAGAATCTTTTGCTGCACTTTTTCCACCAATACCTGGCAATTGCGCGGAAAGAGTTTTAGCATTTCTTCGCTGGTTTTGTTCGAACCTAATAACCCATAATCCGGCTGAAAGCCCGAGCCGTCAACCGGCTCAGTCATAATCTGATCCAGTCCGTAGCATTTCTTCGCGCCATGTTCCAGCAAAATACGGCGGGTGCGCTCACGGGTATGAATATCGCAATGTAATACATGATCGGTGTAGCGCAAAATGGTGGTGGGGTCATTGCTGAAGACGATCTGGCATTCTTTACCAGCCTCGTTCACAATATCCTTGTAGTATTGAACATAATCCATGCCGGTAAAAGGGTGCTTTTCATAGCCAAACAGCTGGCGGAAGCGGTATTCACTCAGCACGTCACGGTACGGATCAACCCCCTTGGCATCCAATTTATCCACACTGATCAGGTGGTTGCCCACTTCGTCAGAAGGGTAGCTGAGCATGATGATGATTTTTTCAGCCGCACTTTTCGCAATTGCCCGCAGAATGATGGCAAAGCGGTTGCGGCTTAAGATGGGAAAGATAACGCCTAAGGGTTCTGCACCAAACTTATTTGAGATATCCTGTGCCACTTGATCGATGGTGACGTAATTACCTTGGGACCGCGCCACTACCGATTCAGTGACGGCTACCACATCCTTATGCCCAATCTCAACATTTTCCTGCTTCAAGAATTTCAGAACCGTATCTGTCATAATTTGGGCTAAATTGTCACCGCGCTTAAGAATTGGCGCTCGTAACCCGCGAACCGTAGTCCCTACAATGCGTTCGTTCATCTTTCCTCCAATCGGAATGTACCGATAGTATTTTATACCGTTTTGAAACCTTGACGAGAGGGGAATTTCAACCCAATTTTCCCCATTCCATCAATACCAAGTATACCCATGGCGGGGTACCACCTGGTTTTGGCTTGGTACTGCACTGATGCAGTCAGTTATCCAGCTTTATGAGCTTCCAGCGAGTAAAAAGGGATATCCAGCCCGTCAGTTTCAAGTACTTTGCACTGCCAGTCGTAAACTTGGGCAGTCAAAATTTTTACCAGCTCGGGTGATTTTATATTTTTTAATCCCGCTTCAAATTGAGACTGGAACAAAGGCAGCGCATTCATGGCAGCCAAATTCAGTTTCGGGTTAATCCAATAGGCATCGAGGAAGCCAACAATGCCGACCAGCTTGCTCATTACTTCGGGTTGCATGGCATGCGGTGGTTTTTGACCACTCAGCAATTGAATGGCGTGCAGCAGTTGATTCCCCGATTCCCAAACCAGTTCCCGTGCATTCTGGTTTTGCGGGTGAAAGATTCTTTCCTGAATAAACACCTTACCGCCCGGCTTCAATACCGTCATAAAACGTTTGAGCGCCAACATCATCTGTCCGTCATCCACCCGGCCATCACTCATCGAAAAACAAGACACCACAATGTCGACCGATCCGTCATCCACACCATCAAGGGTGAAAGCGTTGGTGTTTTTAAACTCAATCGGCACGCCTTTTAAGCGGGCTTCGCGGTTAAGATCCGGGAAGGCCTCCGTAACCACATCTGTCACGATCAGGCGTTGATTGGTGGCATGGTCCATTAAATTCAACAGCCGGCGCACAGTTTCCCCCTCACCGCAGCCGACTTTTAGGACCGTCTTGTTGGAATAATTTTCTTTTTCAAATAGCATGGGTATCTGTAGTTTACGCTCCTAGTTTTTGCAAATTGACGATGCATTCCAACCAAAAATCGTGAAAAGCAGCAGTGTTAACTTGGGTGACCACCCGATATTTTCGTTCACCAGACCGTTTAATAATCTGTAAATATCCTTGATTCACGAGCAAGCTCAACGGCAGTTCTTCG
>CAZJGV010000307.1:0-1917 GCA_964545615.1 uncultured Pelotomaculum sp. | reverse complement strand
GTCGGGGCGGGAATATTGGGCGGCGCAGCAGACACAGGCAGAGCTCACACATGAGATAACAATCCCATACCGCGCAGGGATGCGCCCGGATATGCGGCTCTATTATGGCAGTCGCGTTTTTCATGTTCTGAGCTATTTCAGCCCGGACGAGAATAGAGCGGACCTGGTCCTGCGCTGTAAGGAGGTGGTCAGCGTTGGAAATTAACACTGCTTTATTCACCTACCTCTCGGGTTACGCCGGACTAACCGCGCTGGTTGGAAAGCGCATCTATCCGGACAGTTTACCACAGAGCTCGAAATACCCGGCAATTTCATACCAGCAGGTCAGCGAGACTGAGGTTGACACATTCAACCAGCCGGCCACGATAATCGGGCCGATTTACCAATTCAACTGTTGGGCCGACACCCGGGCGGAAGCTAAAGCGGTGGCCAAGCAGCTCCGGCTGGCTTTCAAGAATCTCGTGGGCGTTATTGGCGGCGGCGGCGGGGTCACGATCGCAGGGGTCGAAAAAATAAACCAGCTCGACAATATCGAAAAGGACGCAGACGGCCAGGTTATTACCTATAACACGATCGCAGATTACCAAATCTGGTACCAGGAATGAGGTGGTCTAAAATGAAAGTTAAAATGCTTAAAACCCAAAGGCTGGCCGGCGAGGTATTCTCCGCCGGTTCTTTTTATGACATTCCGGAGGGGCAGGCAAAGACGTGGATAGCCGCGGGGATAGCGGAAAAAGCTCCTACCAAGAAGGGGAAGGAGGTAAAAATTAAACGAGCTTCGGGCATGGTAAAAATATCAAAGCCTACGTTAACGGCTACAATCTGACCGGTTACTTTGACAGCATCGACCAGGCCGGAACTGTAAAGACAGCTGAGACTACGACCTTCGGCGCGACAGCTGACACTTTCGTAGCTGGGACCAAGAACGGCACACTCTCGGCGGAGGGCTTCTTTGATGGGGCAGCGGCCGCAGTTGACGCTGTGCTTGCTGCAGCTTTGGCAGGGGCGGCCAACTGGCTATGGTGGCCGGTAGGTGATGTTTTGGGCGCATTCGGCTATGGGATGGCAGCACTCAAAACCGCTTATAGCATCAAAGGCAGTATCAGCGCCGCGGTTCGGGTATCAGCTGCAGCACAATCAAACGTCGGCATCGAGCGGGTGCAGAATTTGCACGCTTTAGCCGCGAGGACAAGCAATGCGAGCGGAACAGCTCAGGATGGCGGAGCGGCTACAACGGCTGGTGGGGCTGGGTACTTGCAGGTAACAGCAAGTAATACCGGCGGGGTTGTCATCATCGAGGACAGCGAAAATGGAACTGATGACTGGCAGACCATTTGCACGTTCACGACAGTCGCGCTATCTGCGGTTACGTCTGAAAGGGTTGCGATTACAGGAACTATTAGACGTTATACAAGAGCATCCTGGACGATTGCCGGGACCACGATGACCTTTAATGTTGGCATACACAGGAATTAGAAAGGGGGAACAATAAATGAGTTTTGCACATGGTAAGGCAACGGTTTTCAAAATTGATAACGCTGCAGACTCTTTGACGGATATCAGCGCATACTTGACCGACGTAGACTTTCCGCGGAGTGTTAAGTCTGCGGAAACTACGACCTTCGGTGCTGCAAGTGACACATTCATAGCAGGAACAAAAGGTGCGACATTCAGTATATCTGGATTGTTTGATGCTACAGCAGACGCGGTGCTGGATGGCATCTTGGGGCTGATCGGGGACTTTGAGTACGGACCCACAGGTAGCACTGCCGGAATGGTCAAATACACCGGAGACGCGCTGTGCACAGGCTACAGTATTAAGGGAGCTATAGGCGGCGCTATTCAGGCAACCGCAACGTTCCAATGCACCGGTGATATAACCAGGGGCACCTATTAAGAGAGGAATGAGAGTATGAA
>CAZJGV010000306.1:0-1930 GCA_964545615.1 uncultured Pelotomaculum sp. | reverse complement strand
CTCCAAGCAGTGTGATTGGTCCGCTTCAATCTATTATTCTTCCTCCCCAATCGGCTCAGGTTGAGCATGAGGCTGAGCTGGCTGTTGTGATGGGGAAGCGTGCCAGTTGGGTGACCGAAGAAGAAGCCGTTCAGTATATCCTTGGGTATACGATAGCCAATGATGTCAGCGCCCGGGATCTTCAGTATTCAGACGGCCAATGGTCGCGTGCAAAAGGTTTTGATACATTCTGCCCGATTGGTCCCTGGATTGATACCGAATTTGACCCGGCTGATGCAATTATATCCTGCCGTGTTAATGGTGAATTACGTCAGATGAGTTCTACCAAAGAGATGGTGTTTGGGGTTGAGCATCTGGTGGCTTATTTGTCAACGGTTATGACGCTTATGCCGGGCGATGTTATTTTAACGGGAACTCCCGCCGGAGTGGGTGTTATTCTGGCAGGAGATAAAGTTGAGATTGAGATCGAGGGTTTGGGCTTGCTGTCTAACCCGGTAAAAAATCGGGTTTAGGAGAGCGGGCTGTCAATGGGGCTGGCGGTGATGAATAAACGACCCCAGGATAATTCATCGCCTTCTGCGACACAGGTCTGCAGGATCAGTTTTCCGCTTTGCATGTAGATGTTGGTAAACATATCATTGGCGCTCAGAACCCGTTCGCTGCCGTCCAGGGCTTTGAAGTTTGAGTAGGGGCTGTTGGGTGTCAGGGCCTGGAATGTCTGGATGCTTTCCACTTTATAATAAGCCAGTGACTGATCGCCTTTGACCAGAACGATGGTCTGATCGATGCTGACGTCTGAGAAGTGCGCCCCGCCCAGGAAGTTGTGCGCCAGTAAGCCGATGGTGCCGAACTGGCTGGCCATGGCAAATTGAGTAACAATTTCGTTTTCGGTTGAAATGTAGCCCGCGTCGCCGGCAGGTTGTTGAACAATGGACATGGCAAATTTGTCAGGTGCATAAATGCCAACGATGGTGTTGGCTGAAGCGACGTTGACTGCGGAAATACTTTGAACAAAACCATTTAAAGTTGGGACTGCAGTTACCGGAATAGGATTAGAGGAATTAATGGATTCGCCGGTGACAGGAATGCTGTTGAGGGGAGTTGCCAGTGCAACGCTTAGAACAACGGCGATCATGATGATGGTTTTGGTGATTTGGAGCGCTTTCTTCATGTCAGTAATCCTCTGGTAATTATTTGGTAACTATGCAGCTATTATAAAATAACTATAAACAAATTGCAAGTTAATTAAGAAATTACTTTGAGGAATTCCAAAACTTTAAGGTTCTTTTAAGGTTCTGAAGAAGGGTTTTAATGCCCCATCGCAAACATCGACGGGCTGCACAGGCGGTCAACAGGCTGGATGCGCTGAATCATGAACAGACCCGGGCCGTCTTTCGCCGGTTTCTGTGCAGCGCCCTCCAGGAACAACCGGGGCGGTTATGATTTAATCAATGAGATATAAAGATGAAACGAAGAAACAATGAGGTTTGTAAAGCCTGACGACCTGCCATGATGGTTAAACCGAAGTCAAACCGGACAGCCGCACGGATGAAACGCCGGCTCTGCCCCGACAGCATATCAGAAGGATCGTCCTGGGTTCAGCATGCAAAAAAACAGGCTTGCCAGGCCGGGGGGATCCATCAGAAGTCTCGAATAAGCACACTATCTACGATGACAGATGACCAGATTTTCCATATCCAGCCTGCACTTCTCTGCCAGGCGACTATTCCCAGCCTTCTTCCCCGCATGTTTAACTCATTCGAAACTGTTTAAAACGAGCCTTTTTCGACAGTTCAATTCCGTTCTATTCTGTTGAATTCATATGGTTTTTAGATTTTTTTACCCATTCCAGTGCCGGTACCGGAATTAACTTAGCATTTCCAGTTCTTTTAAAACAGCAGTCCATGTGAAACACATTCTTTTTATTAAT
>CAZJGV010000305.1:0-1951 GCA_964545615.1 uncultured Pelotomaculum sp. | reverse complement strand
GGTTCAATACACGGTAACAAACCTTGCTTTTTACATTCTGCAAGGAATTCCTTTAAGGTGGGTAGCTTCGTCCTGTTCTCCGGTTCTGTTGCTTTTAAAATATAATTTGAATTCAGATCTTCCATCGTTACTTCTGCAACAAATACTTTATCTGTTAGCACAGAACCGTCAACATTTAAGCAGGTCCTGTTTAGCGTATTGTCATGCATAACAACCAGAACGCTGTCGGCCGTCAATCTTGCATCGGTTTCAATACATTGGAATCCCGCTCTTTTTGCCAGTCTGACTGACTCGAGCGAATTTTCACCTGCAATTGTAGACCTCATATTTACACCTCTGTGTGCAATAAATAGCCGATCTTCGGCAAGCGACCCAGTATCTGAGTTTTTCTGAGAATCACACGTAATTGTACATAATGAAAATAATACTGCTAAACCTATTGTTTTAATAAGCTTGTAAAAACATAATCTGTTCATAATAAGATTTTTGGGGTTCAGCCTGGAGTTTATATCTCTTCGTCAAAAACGACGGCCACTTTGCCACATTTGCCTTCATCCATCAACTGGTAGGCTTTGTCGGCCTGGTCCAGCGGAAAACGGTGGGTCACCAGGTCCCCGGGGTGGATACCCCACCTGACCAGCCGCTCCACCAGCTCTTCCATGCGCCAGATGTTGGTCACCCAGGAGCCGTAAATGGTAATCTGGTCATGAATAATATCGGGACTGGGGTTGAACTCAACAGTTCCGCCTTCGCCGATCATCACCATCCTGCCCCATTTCCGCGTCGCCCTGATGCAGAGCTGCCGCCCCAGGGTGTGGCCCGAACAGTCCACCGTTCTTTCAAACCCCTGTTTTTGGTAAGTGGTCGCCAACACCTGTTCCAGGGTATCGGGCCCCGACACAAAGGCGTTGTTGGCCAGTCCGAGCTTCAGCGCCAAATCACATCGCTCTTTGACGGTGTCCACGCCTACCAGGTGTTTTGCCCCGAGTGCCCTGGCCAGCATGAGGGTAGCAAGCCCCACCGGCCCCAGTCCTACCACCAGTACTGCATCATTCCCTGATACGCCGATCTTTTCCAGGCCTTCATAGACCGTTCCGAAGCCACACGCCACCTGGGCTCCGTCGGTATAGGTCAGCTCATCGGGCAACAAAACACAGTCTTTTTCTTCGGCCAGAATATAGGGGGCCATCCCGCCGTCGCGCTGCCAGCCATAAGCTTTCCGCGAAGGGCTGGTGCAGGAAATCATGTACCCTTTGCGGCAGTCGTTGCACACGCCACAGCCTGAAATGTGATAAACCACCACCCGGTTGCCTTCCCTGAATCGCTTGGTATGGCTGCCGCATTGCACAATCCGGCCGCACGGTTCATGGCCGGCAATCTTGTTCTGGTAGGCTTCCGGACCTTTCCCCAGATGCTCCCTGTAAATGGCACGAATGTCGCTTCCACATATCGTAGAGGCCTTCGTCCTGATGAGCACCTCCCCAAGTCCCGGTTGGGGGATGTCCACTTCCCTGAATTCGACCGTGCTATTGCCTGGCAAATAGGCGGCTTTCATTTTCGTTTCCATATTATTACGACTTTATCTTATAAAAAAAATACTTTTCAAATTATTACCTACTTGCCGCACTCCAGGAGGGTGAATGGATGCACACTTCCGCAGGATGAACCTGTAATTTTCCGGCAATCATGTACACCGGGGCACAATCGATATAACGGTAGCCATTCCGGATGGCAAAATCCACCGCTCCCGCAATCTGTTCCGCCATATAAAGGTCAGATTTAAAAGTCCCCAAACTCAATGCAGAAATGGTCCGCCCATTGCATAAATTTATCTGCGGAATACTCCCACCTGAATCTGGTGTCGATTCTATTAGTTTCATAAACACTGGTTGGTTTATTCTGCATAAAAATATACCAAACCGGGAAATATGTTTTATAAAACGGATTTTTT
>CAZJGV010000304.1:0-1963 GCA_964545615.1 uncultured Pelotomaculum sp. | reverse complement strand
GATCTTGATATACAGGTACCCCCGCCTTTTCAGCTATTTCCTTGATCTGTTTTGCCTTCAGCCCCTGGCCCGCGGCTACCACAACCGGAGCGTTATCTTTGCCCGGCTCATAGCGCAGCGCGGTGGCGAATTCCTTTCTCAGGTCTTCCATAACCTTACCTCATATCTTATGGTCGAGAAGGTGGCTCTCAAATCTAGGCAGCAACCCTTCCACTACGGCGCTCAGTTCCAATCTTGCCTGACTGGTTAGAGAGACCTCTTTGAAACCAATTCCCTTTAGACTTTCTCTTAAGGGTGTAAAATTTTGCCTTAAGACTTTGTTTGTCATTTCCTGGTCGGTAAAGCACTTGACTGACAGAGAATCATTTCTATGGAAAAGTCCTACCCAAATACGACCCAGTCTCTCCGTAATCAGGCAGATAAAAATATCCATGTTTTCTTTAGGCACACTGGACTTTGACTCTGGCTTTTCTTCCTCTGGCCGGGCAAAAAAGCGGACCTCCGGAAAGAGATCGGAGCGCAGGGGAAGGGGTATAAAGGCGGGAACAGGAAGAGGCTGCGGTGTTGTTTGCTGCGCTTCAACCCGCACGGGCACTCCCGCCGCAAGGCTCGCGCCTTCAGCTTCAGCCGCTTTTTGGGCTGCGATGGTCACATCGCGGACAGGCGCGGTGGCTTTCGTCCTGGCGGCGGGAGATGTTAAGCTGGTGCTCTGATAAGACAATTCCTGAAGGATGGCTGTTATTCCGTAGATGTTCATATACTAAAATATCGTACTAAATCTGGCTTTTGTAAAGAGCTTTATTAAGGTTTTTTTCTCAAAGCAGGAATTTTCATCAAAAAAAAGAAAACTTGACAATATCCGAGGTGATGGAATGGAATATCTGGCAATATTCACATCTTCATTTGTTATCGCGTTTTCAGGGGCGATGATGCCGGGACCGCTTCTGACCGTAACCATAGGTGAAAGCGCCCGCCGTGGTTTTATCGCTGGTCCGCTGCTCATTCTGGGTCACGCGGTTCTTGAATTGACTCTGATCCTGGCCCTGGCGGCAGGCCTCTCAGCCTTTCTGACAAAGGCCGGTGTGTCCCAAACCATTGCGGTGCTGGGCGGCGCTTTTTTGATCTATATGGGCTGGAATATGGCCAGAGACGCATATGCCGGGAAAATTTCGCTGAAAGCTGTCAGCCAGGTGAGACAAGGGGACGGTTCTCCTGTCTCACTGGAAACCGGTACTTCCAATCATTTTAACAAAGCAAACGGGCATATCAGCCTGCACCCGGTTCTGGCAGGGATTCTGTTCAGTGTTTCCAATCCTTATTGGATGCTGTGGTGGGCTACTATCGGTTTAGGGTATATATCTTTATCCATGCAAAGAGGGTTTATGGGTCTTTCTCTTTTTTTCAGCGGTCACATTTTAGCTGACCTGGTCTGGTACACTCTAATCTCGGCTGCTGTGGCAGGCGGTATAAAGTTCTTGAGCAACAGGATTTACCGCGGTATCCTGGTAGCATGCGGTATTTTCCTGTTGGGACTGGGTGGCTTCTTTATATATGACGGAATTTTTGGCTAATCAAAAAAACCATGGAAATACTTGTACTAATAAAAATATTGTATTGGGAGTGAGAGACGATATGACTGTTGTATTTTGTGGAATTTGCCCTCATCCTCCGATAGCGGTGCCGGAGGTGGGTGGTAACGAGGCAATGAAGGTTTCGGCCACCCAGGAGTCTATGCTGGAAGTAGGCAGGTTGGTCAAAAAGAGCGGCGCCGGAACAATAGTTATTATTTCACCCCACGCGGCAGTCTTCCGGGATATAGTGGGAATTAATCTTTCCCCGCAGCTAAAAGGCGATCTTGGAAACTTCAGGGCCCGGAACGTCAGGTATCTGCTGGACAATGACCTGGACCTGGCGCGAGGGATCATATCACAGGCCGCTGATTTGGGGCTGACGGCGGTGGGAC
>CAZJGV010000303.1:1340-1978 GCA_964545615.1 uncultured Pelotomaculum sp. | reverse complement strand
TTAGGTTGCAGAGGTTGTCGGTATCATCGTACAATTACGTTAATGAGTGAGCAGCTAAAGCGACGGTGGAGGATTGAAGATGGACAATATTAAAGAGACGCTGAAAAATCCCGTCATTACCGGTGCTGCCGGATTTGTGCTCGGTATTTTAGTGGGTTTGGTGGTGCTGGGATGGTGGCTTATTCCTGTCAAATGGACGGATGCCAGCCCGGCTGATTTAACCAAGAATTTCCAGAAAGATTATCTGCGGAGCGCAGTTTATGCCTACTCTACAGATAAGGATACTGGAGCCGCCCAGGCACGCTGGAACAGCCTCGGAGAATCTGGCAAGCCGATCCTTGATGAACTGATGATGGATCCCACTATTAATAACCAGGCGATCGCAAATTTTGTAACCGCCATTCAAGGTGAAGCAGTAGTGGTACCGCCTGTACAGGGCAGCACCTTACTGCCTGGAGTGACTGAAACTCCCACAGCTACCGAGGAAAAAAAGCCCCTCTCCAACCCCTTGCTGCTATCCATTCTTTGCATCCTGCTAATTGCAATTGGCGTGGCGCTTGTTTATATGCTGTTTGTTCGTAAAAAGAAACTTGGTGATGATGTTTACGAACCACGAGCTCAATCTTATGAACGAGTGG
>CAZJGV010000303.1:0-1315 GCA_964545615.1 uncultured Pelotomaculum sp. | reverse complement strand
ATCTCGCATGGCGACAGGACGACCGGCTGCACCAGCTCAACCGGTTCAACCACAATCTGCTCCAGTTTCACAGTTTATGACAACCTATACAGCTGGTGACGATCTTTATGACGACTCCTTTAGCATTGATTCACCGACCGGTGAGTTTTTAGGGGAATGCGGTGTTGGAATTTCCGAAACTATTGGCGTGGGTGATCCCAAAAAAGTTACTGCGTTTGAAGTTTGGTTGTTTGATAAAAATGACATTCAAACAGTTACCAAGGTGGTCATGAGTGAGCACGCTTGGAATGATGTAGCCATCAGCCAGCGGCTGGCTGCGAAAGGTGAGCCCATCCTGATGGACTCCGGGAAACGGGTCATTCTAGAGACTGCCACGCTGGTATTAGAAGCCCGGGTAGTCGATGTAGCCTACGGGCAAGGTGCATTACCCCCGCACAGCTTTTTTGACCGTATGACTTTGGAACTGGCCATTTGGACGAAATAAGAAAAAATCCCTCGCAAGAGGGATTTTTTACTCGATTTTGGTAATTTTAAGTTTAAGCTCGCCGCCCGGCGAGTTGACCGAAACCACATCTCCGACTTTATGATCGAGCAGCGCTTTGCCAATCGGCGATTCGTGTGAAATGCGGCCTTGCATGGGGTCAGCTTCCTTTGGGCCGACGAGGAAGTAGGTTTCTTCCGGGTAATTTCCTTCTTTGACGGTGACGGTGTTGCCGATACGCACCATATCGCTGCCTTTTTCCATCTCATCGATGATGGCTGCGTTGGTTAAAATTTCGTCCAATTCTAGAATACGACCTTCGAGAAAACCCTGGTCTTCTTTGGCTTTAATGTAATCTGCATTTTCTGAAAGATCGCCCAATTGGATAGCCGCACGCAGCCGAGCTGAAAGTTCCACCCGGCCGGTGGTTTTCAGGTGCTCCAACTCATTTTTTAATTTATCAAAACCTTCTCTGGTTAGGTAATGTGGTTCATTCATAAAAAAGTCCGTTGCTCTAGGTAGTGAGTGCCATTGTACCACGCCTAAGGGAGGACGTCGGGATTGAAGATTTTCTCGTGTTCCTCGATGGCAAACCGGTCTGTCATGCCGGCAATATAATCGCAAATGGTGCGCTCCAGACCAAATTCATCAACGTTCTTTTGAATGTGGTTGGGTAAAATCGAGCGTTCGTTCTTGTAAATCATAAAAAGGTCGGTCAAAATGCGTTCAGCTTTTACAGCCATGCGCATTACCCGATAGTGACGGTAGAGCTTGAAGTAAAGGAAGTCTTTGAGCTGGCGGTTGCGTGCATGCATGGTTTCACTAAATGCAATA
>CAZJGV010000302.1:0-2055 GCA_964545615.1 uncultured Pelotomaculum sp. | reverse complement strand
CCTTTAGGTTTTGGATGACCTGTTCAGTCTGTGCTTCAATAGAGACTGCCTCAACGGTGTTAGTAGCGGGGTTAATCGCAATTTGCCCGGAGGTGAACACCAGTCCATTGATGACAACTGCCTGAGAATAAGGTCCGATGGCATCCGGGGCCGCTTGCGTGTAAATCTTTTTTAGCATGAAGTGATTCCTCCCATATTCTTAACGATTTTATAGCCTGCGCTGATCAGCGCATTTTCGATTTCCTCAACATGCTCATGGTTTCTGGTTTCCATTGAGATACCTAAGAAGCAGGAATTTATGTCGATATTCACATCGGTCCGGTCATGGTTAATGGCCACCACATTACCGCCCAGATTGGCAATAATCTTCGAAACTCCGCGCAGCTGACCGGGTTTGTCAACCAGCTCGATGTTAAGCCTGGCCAAACGCCCGGCCTTTTGCAGGCCGCGGTCGATTACCCGGGAAAGTATGGTGACATCGATATTCCCTCCTGAAACCAGGCATACCACTTTCTTGCCTTTAATCGGGAACTTATTAAACAGGGCCGCGGCCACGGAAACAGCTCCTGCACCCTCTGCCACCAGCTTTTGTTTTTCAATCAGGGTCAGGATGGCAGTTGAAATTTCGTCATCGGTTACGGTCGCAATTTCATCCACATATTGCTCACAGATGTTAAAGGTAATATCACCGGGGGTCCTCACCGCAATACCGTCCGCAATGGTCTTAACAGCAGGCAGGGTTTCTATTTTATGATTGGCAATGGAATTGTACATGGAGGCAGCACCGGCGGCCTGAACTCCATAAATCTTGACGTTGGGATTCAGCGATTTTATCGCAAATGCTACGCCGCTGATCAGTCCGCCGCCGCCGATGGGGACGATAACTGCGTCAACATCTGCGATCTGTTCCAGGATTTCCAGTCCAATTGTACCCTGTCCCGCTATAACCATATCGTCATCAAACGGGTGAATAAAGGTTGCACCATTCTCTTTCTGAAGCTTTAAAGCCATTTGATAGGCATCATCATAACTACCTTCCACCAGGCAAACCTCGGCGCCATATTTCTTGGTGGCTTCAACTTTGGAAATAGGTGCTCCGTCAGGGATACAGATCAGGGACTTAATACCGCTCTTGGTAGCCGCCAGGGCCACACCCTGGGCGTGGTTGCCGGCTGAGCAGGCAATAACTCCCTTGGCTTTTTCGGCCTCAGTCAGCTGCGAAATTTTATAGTAAGCGCCTCTTACCTTAAATGAGCCGGTCACCTGTAAATTTTCGGATTTAAGAAAAATTTTGCAGTCCGGATTCAGATTATTCGCTTTAATTAAATCGGTCGGTCTGATTACTTTCTTCAAAACATAGGCGGCATGATATATTTTGTCCAGTGTCAGCATAGCAATTCTCCTTATTAATTATTTGGCTCGCAATACCGTAACCTTTGGAATAATGGACAACAAAAAAAGCCTATCGTCTTATTAAGGACGAAAGACTTCATATGCTTCCGCGGTACCACCTTAGTTGTTGTATTAACAACCTCTTTGAATACATCTATCAATGTATCTTCATATAACGGTGAAACCCGTACCCGCTTAATTCCCCTGAGGGTTTCAGCAGTCTGCTCCAGGGTGATCTGGTATTAACGCTTTCACTGTCTCGCACCACCCGACAGCTCGCTGAAGAAAGTAATGTTAAACTTTTTCCCTATCAAAGCATTTAGTTTTTGTTTAATTATACGGGTTTTTAATTAAAGTGCAATGAAAATTAAATTATTCTGGCGATTTTCTTGGTTTGTGGGAAACATAAAAAAGACAGCAGGATCTCACAAAATCTGCCCAGGCACTTTTGACAAGGAAAGCTTAGTGCTTGTCTTTCCTACAAGTAGATGATAAGATTAGTATATAAACTGGACCAGTGGTTCAACAAATGAACCAAATAGCCTGCTCATTAGGCTTCCGTTTTTCTATTTGCTACCGACTTAATTCGATGCGGAGGAGGTGAAGAGGCGGCCAATAAGATTGGAATGGGAACGATTAAGAAAGGGGGTAACCAGGTGATTG
>CAZJGV010000301.1:0-2131 GCA_964545615.1 uncultured Pelotomaculum sp. | reverse complement strand
TTTAAAAGAGAACGCGCCTATTGACCGTATCCGCACTCTGCAGGGTGACCTGCAGCAGGCGGCCTACTCGCTTTCCCAGTCCGCTTACCAGCAGACGGGCGACGGACCCACCGGTGGACCAGCCGGAGGCGGCGCCGGGCCGCGGCAGGGTGAAGAAGTGGTGGACGCCGAGTTTGAGGAAAAGTAGAATGCTGAGCTGTCAGGAGGGCACCGATGAGCAGACAGGCAAGCAACGCGCCGCAGGATGAAGTTTTGGCCCTGCGCAAGGAACTGCAGGAAGAAAAAAACCGCCACCTGCGAACCCTGGCTGATTTTGACAACTACCGCAAGCGGGTGGAGCGGGACATGGAGTATAACTCCACTCGCGGCAAAAGGGAATTGATTAAGGAACTTATCGCCATCCTGGACAATTTTGAAAGAGCATTTGGACAGATCAGGGATGAGCAATTGAGGCAGGGTCTGCAAATGGTTTACCAGCAGTTTTTTGATCTGCTGCGGCGGCACGGGCTGGAAATTGTTGAAAGTCTGGGCAAGCCATTTGACCCCTGCGAGCATGAGGGTATTGGTTATTTGGAAAATCATGATTTCCTTCCGGGTCATGTAGCCGAGGAATTGTCCCGCGGCTACCGGTTTGGCAGTGATTTGCTGCGGCCGGCCCGGGTCAGGGTAGCGAAAGGCCGGTGAGGATTGAATGAGTGTTGCGTTTCGTGACTACTACGAGATTTTAGGCGTCAGCCGCGGCGCCACTGCAAAGGAGATAAAAACAGCTTACCGCAAGCTGGCCCGCAAATGGCACCCGGATCTCCACACCGGTAAGGATAAAGAGACAGCGGAAGAAAAAATCAAGCAGATCAATGAAGCTTATGAGGTTTTAAGCGACAAAGAAAAGCGTGAAAAGTACGACCGGCTTGGCGCCAACTGGCGGGACGGCCAGGATTTCCGGCCGCCTCCCGACATGGATGGTTTTAGCTTCTATTCCAACCAGGGTGGCGGGGCAGGTGGCTTCAGCGACTTCTTTGAAACCCTCTTTGGCGGCGGCGCGCCTTTCGGGCGCTCCGCCAGAACCACCCGGCGCACCGGTCCGGTGCGCGGCCGGGATGTGGAAAGTGAACTGGAACTGACGCTTGAAGAAGCATACCGCGGTGGGGAGAAATCACTTCAGCTTTCCACCAGGGAGTCATGTCAGGTCTGTGGTGGTACAGGGGTTGACAATAACACCTTTTGCCGCAGGTGCGGCGGAACCGGGGAAACGGCAGGCTTTAAAACCCTGACTGTAAAGATCCCTCCCGGCGTCCACGACGGCAGCCGGATCCGGCTGAAAGGCCAGGGTGGCGAAGGGCAGGGCGGTGGAACGGCAGGTGACCTTTATCTGAAGGTAAAGCTTCTGCCTCACTCAGTTTACAAGGTGAAAGATGAGGACCTGGAAACCGAAATTATTTTACGGCCGGAACAGGCTGTGCTGGGTGATCAGGTATCTGTGCCCACACTGGACGGCCCGGTGCTGATGAAAGTGCCGCCGGGCGCCCGCGCCGGCAAAAAACTGCGGCTGCGGGGCAAGGGCCTGCCTCACCAAAAGGGGCGCGGTGATGAATACGTGGTAATAAGAATCGATATCCCCGAACGCCTCACAGAAGAAGAAGAGAAATTGTACCGGCAGTTAGCCGCGCTCCGGAAGGGGGTGTGACGGTGTGAAGAAATATTATCTGCAGATTTACCGCCACACTCCTGCCACAGGTGAAGAAGATGGCTGGGTTGATCTGAACAGCCTGCCCATACATCCGGAACTGGCCCTGCGGCTGGCTGAATACGGTGTAGTGGATATAAGGCAGGGCCAAGTGCGCTTAAGTCAGGCCTCACGTCTCCTGAAGCTGCAGCGATTGCGCGCCAATCTCAGCGTAAATTTAAGCGGGGCAGCCATAATCCTGGATCTGCTGGAAAGGATCGAGGCGCTGCAGGAGGAAGTGGACCGTTTAAAAAGGCGATAAGCATAAGCTGTTGATTAACTATAGGCGTAAGTCTGATGCTAGACCTACGCCTATAGTTTTTACCATAGGATGCCAAAAAAAATTCCAATCTACATAGTTCTACAATATCCCTAAAGGATAAATGTCATGTATTGTATAAATTAGAC
>CAZJGV010000300.1:0-2171 GCA_964545615.1 uncultured Pelotomaculum sp. | reverse complement strand
GTTTGCTATTCCATTCAGTAATTTCGGCTGTCAGTATCAGGGTCTGGCCCTTCTGCGAACCAACAAGCTCAGGAGGGGAAGACAATTTTTCTCTGTAGCCTTAGGTTTGTTCTTAACTTTTATTGTGGCGCTTATGGTTTTGCCTCTGCTGATGGAAGCGGACAGCGGCGGCTTTGCTAAACTCATTAACGGGATTTTATACGGATTTCGGGGAATAGGCGAGGACTTTTGGAAAACAATCTGGCAACTCATTTTGGCTATTCCCATTGCAGCTTATATTTTTGGTCTGGTTGCCGGCAGTGCTCATAAAAGAAATACTGATTGGTTTGAAAAGGAAAGTACCCTGGATAAGATTTCAGGTTTGCGGATACTCCCCATGACTACGGTTTATATTTTAATGGGCTTGTTATCTATGCTCTATATTGTATTCATCGGCAGCCAGGTGCCCTATTTCTTCTCCGCTTTTGTAGGCCAAAGACCGGAAGGATGGCAGATTTATTCCGAATACGCCCGGAGTGGATTCTTTGAGTTGTGTCGAATTGCAGTCATTAACCTCTTGGTATTGACCGCAGCTAATATTATGAGTCAAAAACCTGGGAATGCTCTATTGCTCAAGATACTCAACGCCTTGCTGGCCTTTCTCACCCTGCTGCTTATTGCCACTGCCTTTAGCAAAATGGCCTTGTACATTGGAGCATACGGTTTATCTATGCGCCGGTTCTTACCCTGTGTTTTTATGATCTTTATGGCCATCATTTGCGGGGGAACTATAGCCTTGCAAAAATGGTCATTCTCCATAACTCGCCTGGCAGTCGGGGTAGGGGTGGTTATGTTCGGTATCTTGTGTATAGTAAATCCTGACAGCCTGGTAGCCAGATACAATGCGGATCGTTACCTATCTGGAACGCTGGAGGACTTTGATGTGGAGATATTGTACCGCTCCGGGCCGGCAGGTGTGGATTCGGCCTTGATGGTGTATGAACAAAGCAATGATCCGGATCTGCAGTTTAAGCTGAAGGAATATCTCCTGATCCAGCAGCAGCAAGCGGAGGAAGTAGCCGGGCGGCCCGGTGACAGCTGGGAAAGGGCTCAGGCGCGGCACGTTATTAGCGAATACTTTGATTAACGCCCTGAATTATTAGCCGAAAAATTGGTAATCATTGCGGGCGACCAGGTCGCCCTTACAGATTGGTAACGTTAATATGGATATCAGGCGGGCATATGTAGGGAAAAGGATAAGTTCACACCAATTAAGCATTAATCTGAGGCGGAACTATGTAGGGGCGGTCTTTGACCGCCCGCCCAGGCATAGACAAAAATTTCCTGCCCGCTGGTGTTCACTGTTCATGGGGGTTGATAAGTTGGTGTCAGGTACCCAGGTGGGTTGAGATTGTGATTAAATGTGGTATTATTAATAGTGAAAGTGAGGTTGAATTATGTATTTAATATTCATGTAATTTGTTTTTAAGCACCGCCCTTCATTAGGGTTTATTTGTTGTGCTTAAAGACATATTTTACATGAGTGCCTCACTTTAGGGATCTCCTGGTAAAATAATGTCTTTTGCACGAACAACGATTAAGTAGTTGTTCGTTTTTTGATTTTATAATAAGGAGATTTCTGTAATGGATAAAATAACTAATTGGAAAAGACAATTTGCTGTAATATACGCCGGACAGGCTTTTTCAATCTTAGGTTCTGCCGCAGTACAGTTTGCGGTAATCTGGTGGCTAACCGTCCAGACTGAGTCCGCCGTCACACTGACGATCGCATCCGTTGTTGCTTTTCTTCCTAACATGTTAATCGGCCCCTTTGCCGGTGTATGGGTCGATCGATACAACCGTCGCACGGTGATGATTGCTGCTGACGGGTTGGTGGCAGTATCCAGCGTCATTCTTGGCGTAGCATTTTTGCTGGTAACAACACCGCCAATTTGGTTTATATACCTGGTTCTATTTTTGCGTGGATTGGGCAGTACATTTCACGGTCCAGCTATGCAAGCTGCTATACCCATGTTTGTACCTACAGAGATGTTGACCAAAGCAGGTGGATGGGGAAATATGATTCAATCGATTTCCAACATGCTGGGGCCGGTGCTGGGGGCCGCACTCATGTCATTTATACCTATTGCTGCCATTATGATTGTGGATATACTGGGCGCCGCTTTTGCCAT
>CAZJGV010000299.1:466-2196 GCA_964545615.1 uncultured Pelotomaculum sp. | reverse complement strand
TGTGGGGCGCTAGAACCGTCCCAGGTGGGTTCGATTCCCATGCACTTCCGCCAATATAATCAAGTTGTTACGAGAATACCCCTCTTCACCAGGGGTATTTTCATTTGACGGTGCGCCCAAATTGTAACTATTTTGTAACTCTAAATACCTTTCCTGCTTCATTGCCGCTTGTTTCAGGTCGTCCTGGCTAATAATGTTGTACCGGTCAAAAACGGACCTTGTTTTGTGGCCCGAGATGGCCATGGCCACTCTCTCGTGAACACCAGCACGAATCATATTTCGGACTTCTGTTCTGCGAAAGTCGTGAAACAGTTTCGAGGAAACCATTTTTCCGGACTTCTCCTCTTTAACCTGTAGGCAGATTTTTTTGCAGGCTGAGCGCCAAGCATCTCTGAAGTCTTTTATCCTATGCCCGTCGCGGTTCCGAAGCCGGCTCGAGGCGCGCTGGGCCGTGTTCTTTGACGCGGTGGGACTGCCCTATGAATACGAGAAGGAGGGCTTCGTCCTGAACGACGGCACGAACTACCTGCCGGACTTCTGGCTGCCTTCGCTCAAGCTCTGGGTGGAGATTAAGTCCGTTCTGGAGCATGAGGAGCGCATCATTCCGGCCGGCGGCGGCTTCTCTGAGTCGGACCAGGAAACCATGTTTTACACCTGCCCCGTGCTGGATCAGATGCGGCGGTTCCGGAACAGCCAGCCTTGGCCCGTCGCCTGTATCGTCGGGCGTCCCCGGCGATCAAAGGATATGGTTTTTCGGGTACGACATGTCTAACGGCAGCGCCGGTAATTATGAGGACCACAATGCGGGATGGTGCGTCGCGAATGACAGCGGCACGCTGGATGTTCACATAAACTGCGACGACCGTGAAATTTACACAGACAATCTGAACGGGCCGATGCTGAAGCACTTCACGGACGCCAGGGACCATGAATGTCATAACAGACGAATACATGAATCCTTGCTACAGGGCCGCCAGGCGAGGTTTGAGCACGGGGAAAAACCTGAGGTGGGGTGAGCGCTGAGGCAGCAAGATTTCCCCGTTATCGTTCAATCTGATATACTATCAATCTTGCCCGTAAAAAAAGCAAAGCCCCTCCAGTGGAAAGAGGGGCTCTTTCTGGTTATTTTTCATTGCTTTTAGCTACTTTATTTCTACTGCTCAATTTGTGCGTATGGCCCTAGTGGTATTCCCGTTCCCGGATAGTGCAACAACGCTCTGGCGTTTGCCTGACGGGCCAAAGGCATATAGTTGGGCGAAGCCTTTTCAATTGCGGCGACAACAGCCTTTACAACAAGTTGAGCCGCAAGTCCTCCAATGCCTCCGCCTCCTCCGCCTCCTGAATTAGGCTGATAAATCATCTTAACTCTATTTTCCCATAGAAAATCATCGGTTTTGCCGTCCCTTATCTGGTAATAAATGGCTACAGTCGTTGTGGTTGTTAAGATTGCATATTTAGCATCCCATTGTTCTACAACAACATAAAGGACTACATCCGCGCCGAAAAGGTTTGCGAGCTTCGACGTTGGGGCGGAATGCACCAAAGAACTATCGGCCAGGCCATCATCTTCAAGGACTCTTTTTACAGCGTTTATTGGGAAAACATAATAGCCGCGTTCCGCGAGAGGGATGGTTAATGTGGAAAGCATATAATCAGCCGCCGTAATATCCACGCTATTATTAACCACAGGTACGATTAGAATGGAGCGGGGTGAAGCCGACAGAAATTTT
>CAZJGV010000299.1:0-456 GCA_964545615.1 uncultured Pelotomaculum sp. | reverse complement strand
AAGATTAGCAATATTAATAATAATGTTGTTCGTTTCATTTGGGTACCTCCGCCGATGTTTTTGGAACATCTCTGCCTGCATCAACTTCTGGAATGACGGTAGGGCGCGCGTTCTCCTTCTGATTCTTTATCCTATTATTGGCCATGGCGATCAATTTGTTCATAAATGCGCGTGATTCAGGCCATTTGTTGGCTTCTTTCTCATAATAATTAATAGCCTGCTGATTATTTCCTTCTTCAAACATTACAAAACCATACTCCGCATAAATACCCGGAGGCACTTTTCCTGCTGGCTCAGACTTGTCAATAATATCTTTTAATCCCTGAACAAATTCTTCTCTTTCTGCCGGGTTTTTATAATGCTTATACATCTTGGTATCGTAACCACTCCATTGATAACGGCTGTGAGCGCCACAGCCTATCAAAGGAACAAGTAAAAAAAGAATAAACAGATATT
>CAZJGV010000298.1:0-2233 GCA_964545615.1 uncultured Pelotomaculum sp. | reverse complement strand
TTCCAGCGATGGGTCTTAAGCGGGTAAAACCAGCTCTGGCGATCAAGGAAGCCATTCAGGTAATTCGGCGCCTGTTGGCTGGGGAGACAGTGAATTTTCAAGGTCAGGTTATTCAATGTACTAATGCCCGGCTCAATGTTCCCGCCCGAGCTGATATTCCAATCGTCGTGGCCACCCGTAGCGATCTGGTTTTTAAGGTCGGGGGCGAAGTCGGCGATGGGGTTATGATCTCGACTTATGCTGAACCGGTGGGGATGAACGTTGCATTAAACGAAATTAAAAAAGGAACTGATTTGTCAGGCCGCAAATTGAGTGATCTCAATCTCATCGCTCGGGTTGACGCCTGTATCTCTGAAAACCGCCGGCAAGCGATTGATGCAGTTAAACCGATGATTGGCATTTCATTGTGGAATAGTTATCCCGACCGCTCGTTTGTTCACCGCGTTGGTCTGGAAGTTCCCGATGAACTAGAAGAAGTGATTAAAAAGCGTGATTACAACTTAATGAAAACGCATGCTCATCTGATTCCGGATTCGTTTATTGATAAATTCTGCTGGGCAGGAACTGCAGAAGATGTTGCCGAAAAAGTGGCTGCAGTTGTTGATATGGGCATTACAAATATTACATTCCTGCCTCATCCGGCACCCGGGGCATCTATAACTGACATAATCCGTGAATTCTCAACCCAAGTAAAACCAAGGGTCGAAGCCTTAACGAAGGCCTGATCGATCTAAGCAAGAACAGCAATTATCTTTCAAACAGAGTATTTCCTGGAGGAGCAATGAACAAAAACATCAAAATTGCCGACAGCATGTTAGACCTGATAGGTGAAATACCACTAGTCCGGTTAAACCATATTGGCAAAAATACTGGCGCTGAAATCCTGGTTAAACCCGAATTCTTGAACCCTAGCGGAAGCATTAAAGATCGTATTGCAAAATTAATGATTGAAGATGCTGAAAAAGAAGGAAAGTTGAAGCCTGGTAGTACGGTCATTGAAGCAACAACTGGTAATACCGGTACTGCGTTAGCTTTTGTGGCAGCTGTAAAGGGATACAAAATGAAAGCCTTTTCGCCAACCATGGTCGCCAACCGCAGCCGCAGCGCTATTATGGAATCATATGGTTGCGAGGTTGAACCGGTTGATATTGCCTCTTATGAAGCCAAACGGCAGGGTGGTAAGGCCGTTGAAGATTCTGATAGCAGCGTTCATGGTGGCCATGTTGAATTATTGCCCCGCCAGGTATGCCTGGACTTGGAAAAAGAAAATGACAATTTATGGTGGGCGCGACAGTTCTCCAACCCTTTAAATGACGGAGCTCACGAAGCTTGGACCGCTCGTGAAATTCTGGAACAAACAGACGGAAAAATAGATGTGTTTGTGGCTTCAGTTGGCACCGGGGGCACAATATTAGGCGTCGGCCGGGCTCTTAAAGCCTATAATCCGGCAATAAAAATCGTAGGTGTTGAACCAGCTGGCAAAGCCATGATGGGTGCTCCAGAAGAATACCCCATGATCCCTGGTATTTCTGATGGCATTATCCCTAAAATCTTTGCCAGTGGTATTGTCGAACGAGTAATTTCGATTAGCGATCAAGAAGCTATTGATATGGCACACGACTTGACTAAGAAAGAAGGCATTTTCTGCGGTATGTCTTCTGGGGCTAATGTGCTGGCTTGCGTTCGGTTGGCTGAAGAAATGGGCCCCGGAACCCGCATTGTAACCGTCCTGGCAGATAGCCGTGACCGTTATTTGGAAGTAGAAAAGTACACCACCTAAACCGAAGGTTTAAAACGGCCTTAATTTAATGCTGCAATCATCTTGTGCCTCCGGTCAACGATGTCTGAATTGTGGAAAGGTATTTCCATTGTTTCCACCTATATATGGCGGTTGTCCGGCTTGTGTTTCAGAGGGGTTTAGAGCGCCTCTGGAACTGACCTTTGAATATCCTCCTCAGAACGACTGGATTCCTCAGCAGCCTTTGCCTGGGTTAGAAAGATACGCCCCAGCGCTTCCACCTTTAGCCGCTGGAGTCAGTATGGGTGAGGGCGGTACCCCTTTGGTTCGCTACCATGATGCAGATTTCCCTCTTGAGTTGTGGGTAAAGGATGAAAGCCGTAACCCTACTTGGAGTCATAAAGACCGGCTAAACGTCTGCACCGTGAGTGCCGCGGTTAAACGCGGAGCCAGGGGAATCGTCGCAGCTTCTTCAGGTAATCACGGCGCATCTGC
>CAZJGV010000297.1:0-2243 GCA_964545615.1 uncultured Pelotomaculum sp. | reverse complement strand
ATTGCCGGGGTAACTACGCGGTCGTCGTAGCATCCTTCCTGTGCGTTCATAGCGCCCTTGTCGTCGCGCACATAGGTTAGCATTTCCTCGACCGTTTCCTTGCTGTTGACCTTGTATAGCCTATCCCGGATGCACTCAGCCAGTTTGTTTATCATCAAAGGCTTGGTCTTGGAATTAGTCTGCCAGCCGTACTCCTGCCGCGCCTTGTTGCTTATCTTGTCAACCGTGCGCCTGCGGTAAATGCGCCGGTATTTCTTCTTGAGCGCCGTTATAGTAGTGAGTCCGTGGTTGTTCACCTCCGGCACGATAAAGGCCAGGTTATACCACTTTGCCAGCCTGTAAAGCTCCTGGTCGCCAAAAAGGTCAGGGTCTATATGCCCGTGCCACTGGGCCACCTGCTCCAGCGTTTTCCGGTCTATGACATCGGCGCAGGAGTAGTCACCGTGCGCCAGTCCCTCGGCTACGTCTGCGGATATTATGTAATCGCGCCCATCCTCCGGCTTTTTCCAGACTGAAATATACCCTTTTTTCTGCTCGATAAACTGCACCATGCCGTCTTTTTCTGTGAGGTTGCCAACCCACCGGGGAGGCGTACACTCTTTTAGCATGGCTCTCAGGGCAGATACATTGAAAACAGGCCGGCCAGAAGATAGGAAACACTCGATGTCATTCGAGGGATATTCCTGATTAAACTTCTCCGCGTCCCCGCCGCAGTTGTTGGCGATACACCACCGCCGCCATACAAGCTGCTCGTCCTCTAGGTCATATAGAGCCTTTAACTCCTGCTCCTCCGGGTCAACCACAAAGCCTTCGGGAACCGGCATCCTGTATTCCGGGTGTTCAAACCAGGCGAAAAACAGAGGGGTAAAGTCGTTTAGCCCCTGCTTCGCCAACTGCCACATATCGTAAAAATAACCCCCTATGCCGTTGGGGGTTGATTCTACAATAACCATTGTATTCGGTGTATTCGGAACCGCCTGCATCAGACCCAGCATGACTTCTGCCGCGTTTTGCCAGAAGTGCAGTTCAGAGACGTGCAGGTTATGCACCGTATCTGACCGGCCCGCCCCGGACGACCCCGCCGTTTCAATCTTAATCTTGCTTCTAAGGCCGGGGTTAGCCGCCTTCTCCTTCGCGTTGGTGGTCGGGTTCTCAAACAGCAGTTCCTTGGCGTTTGAGGCTTTTTTCATCGGGCGCAGTTCGTCCGGCATTTCCTCGTAAAACAGCTTGCTCATATTGAACAGGTTCGTCGAGGCATCGTCTTTGTGCGCCACAATCATCGAGTTTGTCAGCTTCCGCATAGAGGTGTTATGGAAAAGCCTGCCCTCTACGAAAGTCGAACACCCGCCCTGCCGGTATTTCAATACAATTATGCGTACCGGCTTTCCCGCCGCCCTCTGCCGCTCAATCTCAGCGTCTATTTTCTGCTGCATAGGGTTTAAGTTAAGCGGTATGAGATTGCCCTCTTTGGTGCGGATTTTCAGCACCCGGGGGGCGTAAAAATCAAAGTCGTCGCGGAGCCGGCGCAGTTTGTCAAGGGTTGCTTTTGGTATCGTGGGCTTCTTTTTGGGTGGCATTATCTAAATGTCCCTCCACCGCACCCCGCCCATGACGCGGATACGGTAGTTTTTAAACATGGTCTGCAGCACCCGGTTAATCCGGTTGCCCTTACAAAAAAGCCAAGGGTTAATAAAATACTGCCGCCCCCGGCTGTTTTTGCCCTTATAGATGATGTCCTTCTTAACAAGGCTGTCTATTGTCTCAAATAGCTTTGAGCGCCCAAGCCCAGTTATCTCGATTAAATCCTCCGTGCCGATGTCGTTGCCGTTAGGGTGTTTGATGCAACAGTCGTCATAGCCTACATATGCCGCCACAGCGAGGATAAAACCCTTCTCATATATGGAAAGCTCAGGCATTATCTTCTTCAGCTCGGCAGAGTTGCCCTTATAGAAGTTTTCTAAATGCCATTCCTGAAAAGTATCGGATTGCTCTTTCAGGTGTTCAAGGCTTCTCTTGCGGAGTATCCTGTCGCCGGAGTGCAGTTCCCCGGTGATTTCACCTGTGCCAGCATTGACTATTAAATCGTGCCGCTTTGACACCGATTTCACCTCCATATGTCCACCACACGGACTAAAACAGGGAAATATGTCCACCACACGGACATATAAAAAAACCCGCTAACAGTTGAGCGAGTAAGCGTGAGGGCAGGAAAATGTGTGTTGCGTCCCTCTTATTCTTAAATT
>CAZJGV010000296.1:0-2253 GCA_964545615.1 uncultured Pelotomaculum sp. | reverse complement strand
GTCCAGCGCGCCCCGAAAAACCCCCGGGAAAGCCAGCGCGTTGTTGATCTGGTTGGGAAAATCCGATCTTCCTGTGGCGATAACCGCCGCTACATCATAGATTTCCTTCGGCTCCACCTCCGGTTCGGGATTGGCCAGGGCAAAAACGATGGATTTTTCGGCCATCTTCATAACATCCTCCCGGTTTAACAGAGACGGCGCCGATACACCCACAAACACATCAGCCCCGGCCACAACTTCTTTTAACTGGCCGTGCACACACCGCTCATTGGTGTTTTCAGCAATCCAGAGCTTGGAAGGTTGCCGCGGAGGAAGATCACGGGCAATTGCGCCTTTCCGGTCACAGACGATCAAGTCACGGACTCCGGCGTTAATTAAAATTTTGGCAATAGCTACCCCGGCCGCGCCGGCGCCGCTGATAACCAGTTTCACATCCGCTATGCTCTTGCCGACAACCTTGAGGGCGTTGATTAAACCGGCCAGGGTGACAATAGCGGTTCCGTGCTGGTCATCATGGAAAACCGGTATATCCAGCCGTGCGGCTAATTTTTCTTCAATTTCAAAACACTTCGGCGCCGCTATGTCCTCCAGGTTAATCCCGCCGAAAGCCGGTGCGCAGGCCGCCACAACATCAATTATCTCCCCGGGCTCATGAACGTTAAGGCACAAAGGAAAGGCGTCAATATTGGCAAACTTTTTGAAGAGCACCGCTTTCCCTTCCATTACCGGCAGGGCGGCATAGGGGCCCAAATCACCCAGACCCAGCACAGCCGACCCGTCGGTCACGATGGCCACTGAGTTCCCTTTCATGGTCAGTCCGTAAGCCATGTCCGCCTCAGCGGCAATCGCTTCGGACACCCCGGCCACGCCGGGGGTGTACATCAGGGACAGGTCTTCCCAGTTCAAGATCGGACGCTTGGGAGATATTTCGATCTTGCCGCCCTGGTGACTTATGAAAACCCTGTCGGAAATACGCAAAATGAGTATTTCAGGCATTTGCTCAAAAGCACTGACCAGCCGGTTAAGGTGTTCCCTGCTGTTCAAACGGATCATTAAATCCCGGGTGACACATGACGGTGACGCGGAAATCAGTTCAATGGCGCCGAGAGTACCACCTTCCTGGGCGATTATAGTCAGAACCCTGGCCAGGTTGCCCGGTTTGTTGGCCAGCTTCATCCGGATTACCAGATTCAGATACATAGTAGTGCTGCTCCTTTGTATGTAATATTGTATGGTGTATACATTATCATATATACTGTTCCAATAGAAGCTTTTTTTGTCACATTCCAGAGAATTATTTGACAATGTGCTACATTGAAAAGAGCAGGTCAGCTAAATCAGCTCCCTGCTCAATTGGTCTGTGCTTTGAAATGACTAATCCGGCATCTACCTGAGTCCCGTTTTCTTCTCCATCAGCGCCCGCACTTTCAGCGGCAGCCCAAACAGATTTATAAAGCCCTCGGCGTCGCGCTGGTTGTATATCTCTTCTCGCCCAAAGGTGGAAAGTTCCTGGTCGTAAAGGGAATAAGGCGACTTTGTACCAGCGGGGGTACAGTTCCCCTTGTAAAGCTTCAGCCGTACGGTACCGGTAACCGTACTCTGGGTCTTATCCACAAAGGCGTCAAGCGCTTCCCGCAGGGGGGCGAACCAGACGCCGTCATAAACCAGCTCGGCGTAACGCAAGGCAACCATTTCTTTAAAGTGAAGGGTGGCGCGGTCCAGGGTTAAAAGCTCCAGCTCGCGGTGGGCGGCAAAAAGAACCGTGCCGGCCGGTGTTTCGTATACACCCCGGGATTTCATCCCCACCAGGCGGTTTTCAACCATATCCACTACGCCTACGCCGTTTTCCCCGGCAATAACGTTAAGCTTCTCAATAAGAGTCACCGGGTCGAGCACGGCTCCGTCCAGTTTGACAGGGATGCCCCGCTCAAATTCGAGTTCCACGTACGACGGCTGGTCCGGCGCATTTTCAGGCGGGGTGGTCAGGAGCAATACGTCTGCTGTAGGCTCATTCCAGGGATCTTCCAGATCAGCCCCTTCGTGGCTCAGGTGCCACATGTTGCGGTCGAGGCTGTAAGGCCTGGCCTTGGTGACCGGCACCGGGATGCCCCTGGCCTCAGCGTAATCGATAGCGTCTTCACGCGAGCGGATATCCCACTCCCGCCAGGGGGCCACAATCTTTAAGTCAGGCGCCAGGGCTTTTATCCCCAGTTCAAAGCGGACCTGGTCATTACCTTTGCCGGTGGCGCCGTG
>CAZJGV010000295.1:0-2262 GCA_964545615.1 uncultured Pelotomaculum sp. | reverse complement strand
TGTTACTTAATCTTATAGGCCCGCCAGCAATCCTGACGAAAATACCGAACAGAAACGGCCACTCTATTTAAGGGTGGCCGCTGCACTTATCAAAAGATTTACATCTTCTGCTGGTTAGCTTAAATCCACAAAAATAGCCTTTTCGCTCTCATTGCACCTTCCCCTGTCTCCCCTTCAATCTCCTCAAGAGGCACCAAAGCAGCGACAAAATCAATGCATCACATCAACTGCAGTGCTGCTAATGAGTGCTTCTGAGATAATTAGCGCTTGTTCGCTGTAATCAGGCTGAGATACAAATAAATTATCTTAAAAAGATTAGTCAAATATAGACGAAAATATAAACATCACAAGAAAAGACTAAAAAATTAGCCAATCACTTCATTTTATGGAAGGAGTGAGCAAATAATGGTCGAATTATTGGTAAAAATAGATATCTTTGGAGGATCAGATGATCGCTATTGTCAAAAGCACTGTCCTGCACGGCCTGGAAGGTCAGGTGGTGAAGGTTGAGGTTGACGTGTCCAAGGGCCTGCCCTGCTTTGATATAGTTGGGCTGCCTGACACCACGGTGCGCGAGTCCAAGGACCGCGTCCGGGCTGCTATTAAAAATTCCGGCCTCGAATTTCCTGTCAAGCGGATTACCGTAAACCTTGCTCCGGCTGATCTGAAAAAGGAAGGGCCTATCTACGATCTGCCGATAGCGGTCGGGATACTCGCCGCCACAGAGCAGCTGCCCATAGAGCGGTGCGGGATTTTCGTATATATCGGCGAGCTTTCTCTGAACGGCTCTTTGCGGGCGGTCACCGGCGCGCTGCCGAATGTGCTGGCGGCCAGGGAATCATCTTTAAGTGAAGTTGTAGTGCCGGCGGAAAATGCGTCTGAGTCGGCTGTGGTTGAGGGGATAAATGTTTTCCCCGCCAACAGCCTGGCCGAACTGGCCGGGTTTCTGCGCGGGGAAATAGAAATAAATCCCTGTAAGGTTGACCTGAATGAGCTTATTAAAACCAGCAGTGTCAGTGAGTTGGATTTTTCTGATGTAAAAGGTCAGCAGTCTGCCAAGCGGGCCCTTGAAGTGGCTGCTGCCGGGGCCCACAACGTGATCATGGTGGGCAGCCCGGGCTCGGGCAAAACCATGCTGGCGCGCAGACTGCCGGGCATACTGCCGGAGATGACCTTTGAGGAATCCATAGAGGTAACCAAGATCTACAGCCTGGCCGGACTGCTCAAACCAGGCCTGCCTTTGGTAATAAACAGACCCTTCCGGTCACCGCACCATACTGCCTCTACCATAGGACTGGTCGGCGGCGGCAGGATACCCCGCCCGGGTGAAATCAGCCTGGCCCACCAGGGAATACTGTTCATGGACGAAATGACAGAGTTTCAGAAAGACGCCCTGGAGGCGCTCCGGCAGCCTCTTGAAGACGGTGTGGTGACTATTTCCAGGGCTAACGCCTCTTTTACCTACCCGGCCAGATTGATGCTGGTGGGAGCGTTAAATCCCTGTCCCTGCGGCTATCACGGCGATCCGGTACGCGAGTGCACCTGCACCCCTCACCAGGCGCAGCGTTATATCACACGCCTGTCCGGCCCCCTTTTGGACCGGATCGACATAAGTATCGAGGTTCCCAGGCTGCCTTACGAGGAAATCTCCGCTGGTGACAAGCCTGAAAGTTCCATGGCAATTAAGAAAAGAGTCGAAGCTGCCAGGGAACACCAGCGGGCCAGGTTTCGCACGCAAAATGAAGAAGGCAGTCGCCGTCAGGCGCCCGGCTGTAATGCCCAAATGGGGCCAAAGGAAGTCCGGCGGTATTCCGTCATGAATAAAGCAGCCCGGGACCTTTTTAGAGAAGCTTTTAAAAGGCTCTCCTTGAGCGCCCGGTCGCATGACAAAATTTTAAAAGTGGCGCTGACCATAGCGGATCTCGAAGGTTCAGAGCTTATAGCGGAACACCACCTGGCGGAGGCTATCCAGTACCGGTCCTTGGATAGAAACTTCTTAATATAAAAATAATGTAATAGCAATAAACATTGTTGCTAATCAGACTTTAAATAAGTTAGGGGAAGCAAAAGGACCGTCCCAATAATTCCAACAGCGTGAATTGGAATTATCAGGAGGAAATAGGGTAATCATGTCGTAACTATAAAGGAGCCATAAGGGTAATAAATTTGTTTGATTCTGGGGGCTGCAGGTTTGAAAAAAATTGCATTCATAATAAGTGTCATTCCTTTCGCTGTGCTCAAGGCACAAAAATTTAATGAAAG
>CAZJGV010000294.1:0-2275 GCA_964545615.1 uncultured Pelotomaculum sp. | reverse complement strand
CACTGGAATACCGCGCCGAAGGGCTTATATTCGGGGTTGGCGCAAGGCTTTTCACTATTGCCGGACCGGTTCTGGTATGGGGTATTATGACAGCCTGGGCGGCTGGTATTTTATATTACTTTTTCAGATAGGGGTGGAAAATTGGCGGCGTCTAAAAAAAACGGCAGTCAGACGGTCTGGTTTCAGAACCCGCCTGTAATCATTTCTGCCGCGTCTGTGGTGGGTCCGATGGAAGGGGAGGGCCCGCTGGGAAAAACCTTTGATAAGGTTTTTAATGACACTTATTGCAGTGAGGGAACCTGGGAAAAGGCAGAGCAGCGGTTAATGCTCGACGCCATGAAAAAAGCCCTGCAAAAAGCCAATCTGCAAGAAAAGGATATAGATTTCATGCTGGCGGGGGATTTATTAAACCAGATTATCAGCGCAAATTTTACAGCCAGGGCTTTGTCCATCCCCTTTATGGGAATATATGGCGCTTGTTCCACCATGTATGAAGGCCTGGCGCTGGGGTCGATGCTGATTGACGGCGGCTTTGCCGAAAGGATCCTGGTGGGCGCCTCCAGCCATTACTGCACAGCCGAGAGACAGTTTCGATTCCCTACGGAACTGGGTGTACAGCGGCCTATGACCGCCCAGTGGACGGTGACCGGCGCCGGGGCGGTGGTATTGGCCGGCAGGGGAAGCGGCCCGGTGATTACTCATGCCACCATAGGCAAGGTAATCGATATGGGGCAGGGTGATGTACAGGATATGGGCGCCGCCATGGCCCCCGCCGCCGCGGACACCATCGCGCGGCATTTGCAGGATACCGGTCGAACTTGTGATTACTATGATCTCATATTTACCGGTGACCTGGGGTCCTATGGCAAAAAGCTGGCTGAGCAGCTTTTAAAGCAAAAAGGTTATGATATCTCAGAGCGCTTCACGGACTGCGGCATTTTAATATACAGCGGATCTCAGGATGTGCATGCGGGAGGCAGCGGCTGCGGCTGCTCGGCGGTAGTTACCTGCGGCTACCTGCTTGAGCGGCTTAATGCCGGCAGGTATAAACGGCTGCTCGGCATAGGCACAGGGGCGCTGATGAGTCCCTGCAGTGTTCAACAGGGGGAGAAAATTCCCGGTATAGGTCACGGGGTTGTGATTGAAGCGCGTTAAGGAGGCGATAAAGGTGATATTCTTTTGGGCGTTTGTAATCGGCGGGGCTTTATGCGTAATCGGCCAGCTGTTAATGGACCTGACCAGTTATAAGTATACGTCGGCTCACGTTTTAGTAACCTTTGTCACGGCCGGCGCTGTTATCAGCGCGCTTGGCCTTTACCAGCCCCTGGTTAATCTGGCGGGCGCCGGCGCCACAGTGCCACTGACCGGGTTTGGTCACCTGCTGGCCCAGGGAGCTATAAACGGAGTAAAGGAAGACGGTATTCTCGGCGCATTCAGCGGGGGGGTCGCGGCTGCCGCAGCGGGAATCACAGCTGCGGTGGTATTCGGTTACCTTGCGGCGCTGGCTTTTAAGCCGAGGGGGTAGGTAGATTGGATACAGCCAAGAGAAAAGTAATCCTGATCACAGATGGCGACAGCATAGCGAAGAAAGCAGTTGAGATAGCCGCCCATAATGTGGGAGCGCGCTGTATTTCCTGTTCAGCCGGCAACCCGACCACCAAGTCTGGCGAGGAACTTGTCAGGAAGATTAAAACCACGCCTTCAGACCCGGTTGTGGTAATGCTGGATGACCGCGGCTATAACGGTACTGGCCGGGGCGAAACAGCTATGGCCTATATCGCCGGTCACCCGGATATCGAGGTCCTGGGAGTCCTGGCTGTGGCCTCAAACACTGAAAATGTATGCGGTTGCAGGGTTGACCTGTCGATAAACAGGAACGGGGATTTCATTGACGGCCCTGTAGATAAGTTGGGCTGGCCCACGCAGAGCCTCCTGGAAGGCGATACGGTAGAGGTTCTCAACAAACTGAACATCCCACTGGTAATCGGCATTGGTGATATTGGAAAAATGGACGGTAAGGACGAAGCTGAAAGGGGAGCGCCCCTGACCACCAGAGCGTTAAAAACTATCCTGGACAGGAGTGGTTTCAGTGTTTTGGTCTAAAAACAAAAAATTAACGAAAAAGCCTGATGATAAGGAAAAAACCAGGATTAGCAAAAATCTGGTTGAAAACATTGAAATTCTTGATGCTGAGATGGGAATCAAGAAAAATTTTGATGTTTTGACCAGGGATTTGGTTATAGGAGGGAAAAACGTTACACTTCTTTTTGTGGAC
>CAZJGV010000293.1:0-2297 GCA_964545615.1 uncultured Pelotomaculum sp. | reverse complement strand
TGCCCGGTTTTGATACTGTTTTTCAAAAAAGGCTGATTAAACCATACCGCAGAAGCAATCCCCGACTTGTCCTGCAGCAAAGCCTTAAAAACATACATACCCCGCTGGGAACGGGTATTACTGGTCCCCAAGACGACTGCCCTGATACTGGCCAGTTCTCCGGGCTGCAAGGTATTGATACAGCTGGCGTTGTCCCGGCTTATATAAGTTCGGGGCATATGCCACATAATATCAAATACATTCTTTATCCCCAGGCGTTCCAATTGCCCGCTGCGCACTGGACCGACTCCCTTTAGATATTGTATGTTTTCTTTTAATCTGTCCATCAGAAAACCTCTTTAAAAAAAGCGGGTTTTAACCCGCTGAAGATTTTTATGCCCTTATTCAGCTGCCAGGAGAAAGCTGTAATGCGGCTGACCTCCATAATGCAGTTCTATTTCCATTTCCGGGTAGTCCTTTTTTATCAATTCCGTTAATTGTTGGGCTTCCTCCCCGGTCACGTCTTCTCCATAAAAGATAGTTATCAATTCGGTGGAATCGTCTGTCATTCTTTGCAAAACTTCTTTGACGGCTTCTTCATTGGTCTTGCAAGCCAGGGAAATCTCCCCGCAGATTATTCCCAAGACGTCGCCGGCTTGAATTTTTAGCCCGTTAACTGCCGAATCTCTTATGGCTCGGGTTATCTCGCCGTATTTGACGTTTTTTATTTCCTCCAGCATGGAAAGAGCGACCTGTTCCAGTTCCCCATCCGGTTCGTAGGCAATCAATGCCGTAACTGCCTGCATGACTGATTTAGTTTTTACCACCTTTATCTTTCGCTGGCTTAAGCGGGCCGCCTGCTCGGCAGCCATAATAATGTTGCTGTTATTGGGCAGTATTATAATAGCTTCGGCATCAATTTCGCCGCTGGCATTAAGAAAATCCTCGGTGCTGGGGTTCATGGTCTGTCCGCCCTCAACTACCGCGTCGACGCCCAGACTTTTCAAGATATCTATAACTCCCTGTCCGGCGCCTACTGCAACCAGGCCGATCTTTTTGACGTATTCCTGTTCCGGCTTTTTTTCTTCCCAATTCAGGAGCTGTTCGTGGACTTCCTCCAGCATATTATTGATCTTGATATCGCTCAGGCTGCCCCATTTAATACCGGTTTCAAGGACACGCCCGGGGTGGTTTGAATGTATATGTACCTTTATTATTTCCTCCTCCCCGACTACCAATAATGAATCGCCCAGAGGACTAAGTTCTTCTCTGACCTTTTCAGTATCAAGGTTTTCCCCTTTGATCAGCATTTCAGTACAATACTGAAAATCCAGGGCGGTGATTTCCTTTTCCCTTTTTACACTTTCTGCAGTCCGCACCCGGTATTCCTGGAGGTTTATCTCATTTTCGCCGGCAATGGCTCCCAGCATCCCTTCCAGGAAATAAAGCAGGCCCTGCCCGCCGGCATCAACCACCCCGGCCTCTTTTAGGACTGGAAGCATGTTGGGGGTTTTCTGCAATGTGGTATGTCCGGCATTTATTCCCGCCAAAAGAACCGCCGCCAAATCATTGTTCTTTTTAGCCTCCTGTTCACTGGCTCTGGCTATTTCTCTTGCTACCGTAAGTATCGTCCCCTCAACAGGTTTCATAACCGCTTTGTAAGCAGTTTCCGCGCCGGATTTTAAGGCCAAGGCAATAGTTAACGCATCCGCCTGATCCCGGCTATCCAACACTTTGGCAATTCCCCTGAATATCTGGGATAGAATCACTCCCGAATTGCCCCGGGCGCCCATTAACGATCCGGAGGACATAGCCTTGGCAATCTTCCCCAGCGGTTTATCCTGGTTTTTCTCGCCCTCTTTTACTGCCGCCAAAATAGTCAGATACATATTGGTGCCGGTATCACCATCCGGGACCGGAAATACATTTAGCAGATTTACTTTTTCCCTGTTATTATCAAGCTTTATACATCCTGCTTTAACACTCCTCACTAAATCTTTTCCGTTTATATATTGCAAACTCAAATTGGTGATCCTCCCCTATTTTTCAGTTATGACTTTGACTCCTTTAACGTTTACGTTGACTCTTGCTACTGCTAATCCGGCATCTTTATCCAGGATGTAAATAACCTTCTGCATAACGTTGGCTGCTACTTCTCTAATTTTTATGCCATAACCGACAATAATATGGACGTCCACGATCAAACCTTCATCAGATTGTTTTACCCTGACACCTTTGCGGATAGATTCAAGCCCCAGAATACTGGATATGCCTGATTGAATATCCTGCGCTGCCATACCTACCAACCCATATGAATC
>CAZJGV010000292.1:0-2323 GCA_964545615.1 uncultured Pelotomaculum sp. | reverse complement strand
GTCTTCTTGTTCCGGTAAAGAGACAAAATAACATCTACTAATGCTACGATAACCGAACCTCCCTCTGGGTTATCTTTATCGATCTTTAAATTCTCGATCGAAGTAGGTTCGGGGACCGCTTTATTATCCTCGATCATACCTTCTAAATGTAACGCTAGACCTTCTCTAGCTGCATCGAGAGCTTCCTCGAAGGTAGCGTCTGGACCTGGTCCAGCAAAGCAGCTGGGGAAATCGGGGAAAGTAACGTCGATCTGCTTATGATTATCTTCGTCTAACCAAATATGGAATACTCCAGGGTACGCATAATAATTTTTGTACTGCATTATCAATTCTCCTTTACGTAACTAATACTAAACTAATTCTTAACTGATATTTAAGTTATTCTGGTAATAAACTAAAACTATTATCTATATATTATATTTATATTATTTCGAGGGAGTCGGGGGATTAAAACTTAATCCCCGACTGCCTCTCAATATTCTTTACTACTTTGATTCCCAGGGTTTTTCCAGGATGTACAGGGAGTGTTACCAATCCTGGTTTTGTCGGGTGTTTAAATTGCTTGTGACTGCCCCTGGTTCTGACCACGTACCAGCCGTCGTCGGTCAATTTCTTTTCTGCTTCTCTGGCTGTGTAGCTTCTGGTAACCATAATGACCTACCTTCCTTATGAACTTACCCATATTATATGCGTATCAGGGATGCGTGTCAAGACAAGAATTGCGTATTAAGGATACGTATTGCAAAAACAGAAAAACATTGGATCCCTTCATAACAACCAGGATGCTGGATAAAGGCGAGCTTGAATGAAAACTAAGAGCCCATCAACCTAAATTAAGTATTGATTAAACACTAAATTAAGTGATATTATGAAACCAGGTAAAATACTTTGTTCTAAATAGTTTACCTAGTTTTTTCCAACTAACCAGTCAGGGTGGGGGTACGTATGAAAAAAAGGATTGCGGTCATGCTCCTGGTGGTAGTGCTTGGCGTTGCCGGCTATTATGGTTATGACAGGTACATCAGAGAAAAACAGTCCGCCGGCCTGCAGGCAACCGGAACCATTGAGGCGACACAGGTTGAACTGAGAACTAAAGTAGCCGGTACACTGCAAAAACTGGCGCTGGCGCCCGGTGAGCCGGTAAAGGGAGGCCAACTGGTGGCCGAAATCACCCGCAACGATTTGATTGCTCAAAAAGAAAGGGACGCCCTCGCGGTGGTTAAAGCCCAGGCGCAGCTGGCCGACCTTACTTCCGGCGCGCGTGAACAGGAAATCAAGGATGCCGAAATTGCCGTCGACACCGCCCGGCTCAATAATGAAAAGGCCGTGAGTGATTATGACAGGGCCTCCAAGTTGTATAACGAAAAAATCATTTCCGACTCTGAGATGGAAAGAGCGGAAATAACTTTCAAACAATCAGAGAACCAGCTGGAGTCTGCCAGAACCAAATTGAGCCTCCTGCTGTCCGGCAGCAGGCCGGCCCAGGTTGAGGCCGCCCGGGTTGAACTGGAACGCAGCAGCGCTGTGTTAAAAGCCTCGGAAGCGCTGCTGGAAGACGCCAGAATTATCTGCCCGATTGACGGGACGGTGCTCACCAAAAATTTTGAAAACGGGGAAGTGGTGCAGGCCGGCGCTTCCGTGGCAACCATCGCCAATTTAAACGACATGTGGATCAAAGTATATATCCCCACTGACGACCTGCCCAAGATCAAGCTGGGCCAGCAGGTTTACTTCACAGTGAGCGGCAGCGCCGAGGAGCACCCTGGTTTTATTGCAGAAATAGCCTCCCAGGGAGAATATACACCGAAAGTCATCCAAACCAAAAAAGAACGCACCAATATCGTTTACGCGGTTAAGATCAAGGTTGACAACCAGAACAACCTGTTGAAACCTGGTATGCCTGCCGATGTCTTTTTTGATCAGAGGTGAGCGAATGATTGAAATGGAAGCTCTCACCAAAGTTTTCGGAAGCATCACCGCAGTCAGCGAGGTGTCCCTTAAGGTAGAGCGGGGAGACATCTTCGGACTGGTGGGCCCGGACGGGGCCGGCAAAACCACTTTGCTCCGGATGGTGTGCGGGCTGATCGACCCTAGCGGCGGCAGGGTCACCCTGCTTGGCGGCAAGCAAAACAAGGCGGCCGATACTTTTGGCTATATGCCCCAGCGCTTCAGCCTGTGCGGCGATCTGACGGTAATGGAAAACATCAATTTTTTCGGCTCCCTGTACAGTTTGGACAAAAAAACCATCCGGGAGCGGGCTGATCAGATATTGAATATGACCAACCTGACTCAGTTCAAAGCAAGGTTTGCGGACAACCTGTCC
>CAZJGV010000291.1:0-2365 GCA_964545615.1 uncultured Pelotomaculum sp. | reverse complement strand
CGATATATATTGCGGGAAGCCATACCGGCAGAGATATCCAGTAATACCAGACGCTCCGGGCCGCCCAACGCCGACCCATCGCTTTTTTGATCCAGACATAAAGCCCGCCCTGCTCCGGATAGGTCGAGCCCAGCTCAGCTGCGATCATTCCGAATGGTATGAAATAACAGGCAAGGCATAAAATCCACCAGAAGATGGCCGATGGCCCGATGGCAGCAGAGGCTGCAATGGCCTCCAGGCCGAATATCGCACAGAATGTAAAAAGCGCAAGGTCCTGGAATCGAAGTATCTTCTTTCTTTCCATCTCATCTCCCCACAAAATACATATCGGTATATCGCAAAGATTTGTGAAATAAACTGCGATCGGCAATTAAGCTGTAACGAGCTTACAGTCCGGAAGTCATGAAAGCCATGTGCCTCGCCCGAAGAATGAAAGAGTACTATGAAGGATTGCAACTTTTAACCGTTTGAAAATGTTTTGGTTTTCAGATGCCATATGTATTGATATAAATAACTTGAAAACAAGCTGAGTTTATTATTGTAACTGACTGAAACATCAGGACTATAAAATTTCGGGGTTTAGGGCTTACTGTCCCTGAAAGGAAACTTACATTTTAATGGAAAAGAAGCGCCTTTATTACATTGACAATTTGCGTGTCGCTACAATCATGCTGGTGATTCTGATTCATCTGGCTGTTACTTACAGCGGCAGCGGCATCTGGTTTTATAACGAAGTACGACCGGTGGGCTTCTTCAACCATATTTTCTTCAGCTTCTTCCAGTCTTTCGCCCAGGGGTTTTCCATGGGGATGCTTTTCTTTGTGGCGGGCTATTTTACGCCCATGGCCTATGACCGGAAAAACGCGGCCCGATTTATATCCTAAAGATGCCGGAGACTCGTCCTGCCCACACTGTTTTTTCTGCTGGTTGGCTGATATTAAAATACTTTGCCGGTCCTTATGATTTTTCAACTCTTACAATGAAGTCTGTAGACACAGGCAAAAGAGTAATCGGTGGTCTCTCCTGGCCAGCCGCTTACTATGCCATCTGGGAACCATTTGTTGGTGTGGCCATGACCATGGGGCTTCTGGCGCTGTTTCGCGATAAATTAAATTTCAGCAACAAACTTACGCAAAAATTGTCCGCCGGCGCGTTTGCCGTTTATATGTTCCACCCGCCGATAATTGTTGCCGTAACAAAGCTTATGACAACACTGGATATGATGCCAGTACTCAAGTGGGCGCTGGCTGGCCTGATCTCGATTCCGCTATGCTTTTTGATCGCCTACTACATCCTGTTGCGTATTCCGCTGTTGAATAAAATACTGTAAATATTTTTCTACCCAAAGATTTATGGGGGACGTTGCTGCCCAAATAACTTATTCTTCAGGGAAATAATCACGAACGCTCATTTGATCATTAATTTTCCCAGGACGTTAGAACAATTTTTCTCTACACCTTCAGCTTTAGAAAATCCGAGCGGGACGATGATGATAATATGACTAGAGCTTGTTCCAATTTATGTTCAAGATTCTGCCTATGAGTCTAGGAGTATTCCGATACAGTCGATGAAAGTTCAGGTTTGGTTTTGAAGGTCGTCAGAACAAAGCAGGTCTAGGAGCGACGAAGGGGAAATGCGAGGTGTACTTTTACGTACTCCGCAGCGTTTCCGCAAGGAGCGACAACGGTATGCAAAGTTCTGGCGTTCTGTAATCTAAAAACCGCGTTCGAGATAATGTTTGAGAAACCGCCCAGTATGTGATTTTTTCAGCCGTACAATTTCTTCCGGCGTCCCTGCTCCAATTATCCTTCCCCCGTTCTGGCCGCCTTCGGGGCCCAGGTCGATAATATAGTCGGCTGACTTGATGACATCCATGTTATGTTCGATGACGATGACGGTGTTGCCTTCGGCGGTGAGGCGGTGCAGCACCTTGAGCAGCTTGTTTATATCGTCGAAATGAAGGCCGGTTGTGGGTTCGTCCAGTATGTAGACTGTGCTGCCGGTCGAGCGTTTGGAGAGTTCGCGCGAAAGCTTGGTGCGCTGGGCCTCGCCGCCCGAGAGCGTGGTCGCGCTCTGGCCGAGCCTTATATAATCCATGCCGACGTCCATCAGGGTCTGTAGTTTGCGCTTCACTTTCGGGATGGCGTCGAAAAAAAGATAGGCCTCGTGCACGGTCATATTGAGCACGTCATTTATGTTTTTGCCTTTGTATTTTATCGAAAGAGTCTCGTCGTTGAAGCGTTTGCCGCCACACTGGTCACACACCACGTACACATCCGGCAGGAAGTGCATCTCGATTTTGATAAGGCCTTCGCCGTGGCAGGCCTCACACCTGCCGCCTTTTACATTGAAGCTGAAGCGGCCC
>CAZJGV010000290.1:0-2395 GCA_964545615.1 uncultured Pelotomaculum sp. | reverse complement strand
TAGGCGCGTTCTCTTTTAAAGCAGCTTTCAGGTCACCCAGCAGCTGCTCCACCCGGGCCTTCTCGTGTACCGGCGCCTTGTCGCCCAGATCTTTGATCTGGCGCTCGACCTGATAGGCCAGTGAGTCAGCCTCATTGCGTGCTTCTATTTCCTGTTTATGCTTCTTGTCCTCAGACGCGTTAATCTCTGCTTCATGCACCATGCGGTCAATCTCAGACTTGTTCAGGCTGGTGGAACCGCTGATGGTTATGGTCTGCTCCTTGCCTGTGCCTTTGTCCCTGGCGCTTACCTTCAGGATGCCGTTGGCGTCAATATCGAAGGTTACTTCAATTTGCGGCAAACCTCTGGGCGCTGTGGGAATACCGTCAAGCTTGAACTGCCCCAGGGAGCGGTTATCCCTGGCCATTTCCCGCTCACCCTGTAAAACGTTGATATCCACCGCCGGCTGGTTGTCTTCAGCGGTGCTGAAAATCTGGCTGCGCCGCACGGGAATGGTGGTATTGCGCTCGATGATCCTGGACATGACCCCGCCCAGAGTTTCCACACCCAGAGAAAGAGGTGTGACGTCCAACAGCAGCACATCTTTCACTTCCCCTGCCAGCACACCACCCTGAATAGCAGCGCCTACGGCCACTACCTCATCAGGGTTGACCCCCATGTGCGGGTCTTTGCCGCCGGTCAGCTGGCGGACCAGTTTTTGTACAGCAGGGATACGGGTCGACCCGCCGACCAGAATGACTTCGTCAATGTCCTTCTCCGACAGCTTCGCGTCAGCCAGGGCCGCTGTTACCGGACCACGGCACCGCTCCACCAGGCGGGCTGTCAGGTCATCAAATTTCGCCCGGGTCAATTTTGTGTCCAGGTGTTTTGGCCCGTTGGCGTCGGCAGTGATAAAAGGCAGGTTGATCTGGGTCTCCATGGTCGTGGACAGTTCCATTTTAGCTTTTTCCGCCGCCTCGATCAACCGCTGCAGGGCTTGTTTATCATTGCGCAGATCAATACCGTGGTCCTTTTTAAATTCGTCGGCGAGCCAGTCAACAACTTCCTTGTCAAAATTGTCGCCACCCAGATGAGTATCACCGTTGGTGGACTTGACCTCAAACACCCCATCTCCGACTTCCAGGATGGATACGTCAAAAGTCCCGCCGCCCAGGTCAAATACCATGATTGTTTCATTGGCCTTTTTGTCAAGCCCGTAAGCCAGGGCTGCCGCAGTCGGCTCGTTGATAATGCGCAGCACGTTCAGCCCGGCAATTTTACCGGCGTCTTTGGTGGCGCTGCGCTGGGAGTCGTTAAAATATGCCGGAACGGTGATTACCGCGTCAGTAACTTTTTCACCCAGGTACTTGGATGCGTCATCCACCAGTTTGCGCAGGACCAGTGCTGAAATTTCCTCCGGCGCCATCTTTTTGCCGCGGATGTCAAAGCGCACCGCGTCATTGGGACCGGATGTTACCTGATAAGGGACAAGCTTTCTCTCTTCAATCACCTCGGAATAGCGGCGGCCAATGAACCGCTTCACCGAATACAATGTATTCTCAGGATTTAAAACAGACTGGCGCCTGGCAACCTTGCCGGCCAGTCTTTCTCCGTCATCTTTGAAGGCAACAACTGAAGGCGTAGTGCGATCACCTTCGGTATTGACAATTACAGTCGGCTTACCTCCTTCCATTACCGCTATAACGGAGTTGGTGGTTCCCAGGTCAATGCCTACAGTCTTTCCCATAGCTCAAACCTCCTTATTATTAAGAATATAAATTTACCCAAGTTGCTTGGTAATATACTCCAAGCTTAAAGTAAAATTATTAAAAATTAATAACAAATTCATTAAATCCTGATTAATTTTTACCTTTAACAAAAAATAAAAAAGCCCCGGTTTCACTAGAATCCAGGGCATATTCTATAACCTACGATTAATAAACAGTTTTCTTTCCAATACCCATGCTGATAAGGTGAGACAAAAACTGATTAGCACTAACCCCTTCTCTCTTTGCTGCGTCAATAACCATCTTATGAAGACTTTTAGGAATCCTAAGTGAAATACGACCATTATATTCCTCACTGTTAGACGGTTCGGGAATATTGATATTTTTTTCAAAAGCTGCTTTAATCCATTCGTTCTTAGCAAACATAGCATCTTTAATAGCTTCCTCTATAGTATCACCAGTTCCTACGCAATAACGAAGGTCAGGAAACTCGACAATAAAGCCACCATCGTCAATGTCAGGCCTAACATTTAAAGAATAATCAAGATTCAGGTAATAATTTATGTCTTTATTCATATTAAAATCACTCCAAACTATTTTATATTTATTTCTAAAGCTGGATTTTGGGACGGGGCTTAGAGCCCAATCCTCTCCAGCAGGTCTTTTAGGTTTTCCAAGTACACTGTCTT
>CAZJGV010000289.1:0-2400 GCA_964545615.1 uncultured Pelotomaculum sp. | reverse complement strand
GCTTTTCGTTCACCACCACTTGTTCCCTTATAGCCGGGAGTTCTTATAAGATCGGAATACCTCAAGTTGCGTCCAGCGTAGTAAATGTTTCTTTTAAGTTCGTCGATTGCCTTGAGGGTATCGTTATAGCAATATATTTCAGCTTCGATATGACGGTAAGCCGCACGTTTTAGTTTCACCCACATCACCTTCGCTGTTATTGTCTTACCTTTAACCTGACGCTAGTTTTTTTACTTCTGCTGTTCCCATGCGCAACATACTAATAATATTTGCTCTGCTTTGCGCTATATTCAATGTACGCTGTCTCAGACGTTCATCTTTTATTTTATCAATGTCGATGTACTGCATTCCCTTTACTGCCTTGACGTATTGATTTGTTGCCCTTGTACATTTAGTGTCTTGAATATCAATTTCCTGGCCTGGTTCAGCTATAACATAACCTATTTTATGACTAACGCTGATAAAGATTGAGTGGTCCCTTTTCAGTTGTTCGCTCAACCTTCTTACCATGTTGTAATAACCTTGCGTTCTTGGTGTTTCATCTAGCATTTGTGCCAATACTATGTGCGATAATAGTGTCCCAGGTGCCATTTCTCTGATGGATATGCATGATTCGTTGATTAGTTTCTGTTTTTCGCTAACAGTGACCATTTTCCTCCTCCTTATTCTTTTGATTTTTCCCTTGCCTTGCCTTGCCTTGCCACGCCTTGCCCTGCCCAGCCTCGCCATGCCAAGCAGCACCCAGCCACGCCGTGCCTTGAACCATGCCTTGCCGCGCCGCACCCTGCCTTACCGCGCCCAGCCGGGCCGAGCCGCACCCTGCCGCGCCTTGCCGAGAACCATGCCTTGCCTTGCCGCGCCTTGCCCTGCCTTGCCGTGCCAGGCCTCGCCGTGCCCGGCCGCGCCTCACCTCGCCTTGAACCTTGTCATGCCCCGCCAAGCCGGGTCTAGAACCACGTTAAGTTTGCTTTTACATTTCTTCGATTTCCGTTAGTTCAAACCGTCCGTATGTTGGACGCCAATCGCATAAGCCCCTGAACGTGCCCGCATAAGTTATTATTGTGCGTAATACAGCCGTTGTTAGCCGTGCGTCGAAAACATGCATTACATAACTCCCGCCCCAGGGGTTTAACATTGGCCTGATTTTATAAACTTTATTGCCTTTCCTCCCGCCACCACTACTCCCGGCGCTTTTGCCGAAAGGAATTAGCTTGTCACTGTCTTTATTGATTCCCAATGCCATGTCCTCCACGATAACCGCTGATTTTACAACGTCCGTGTAGGTTTTCTTTCCTTCCCCCGGAATTCTTGCACCCCAATACTGTGAGCCCTCTTTCATGCACTCGTGGATGTTTTCTCCGGGAATGAATACGTTGCCGCCCATGTCAAAGTAGGTTTTTTCACGCCACATTTTCCGCTCAATATCAATCTTTGAAATCTTTTCCTGGTTTGCTTTTTCCGTTTCCGGTACAGACAAATCAGCCATCTTGTTGAATAAAATTCCTCCAACGCCTCTGATTGTTACCAGGTATTTAGTTGGTTTGGTGACTGTGAGATTAACAACATCTATTGTTTTTACTTTTTCATCTTTCGCTTTTGCCATTTCTTACGTCCTCCTTTTATTTTTCACAACAGAAAGGTCATCACTTTTGCAAGGGGGTCATTTCAAATTGCCCCCTTTGACAGGCTCAATTTACATCCACTCGAAATTGCCGCACGCGAACTTTCTGTAGCTATAATATTCATACAACTCCGGCCACTTCTTTTCGCATAAGCCGCTCTTTAAAAATTTACACCTGGTGTTATTAGCAGGACAGCCGCCGGCCTTTAACAGCATCCGAGCTTCTTTTTTGCCCAAAAGTAATGATCCGAAAGTTGTTTTCTCGTATTGCGGATTGTCCGGATCTTGATAAACAAAACCGAGTGCCCTCAGTCGTTGGTTATGCTTTGTTTTAATAAATTCCCTAGCTTTTTTGCTCTTTTCTGTGGGAAAGCAACCCTCGCCATAAAGCATCCCTTCCGGGTCATCTCGATAATCCCATATGCCACCTAATCTCTCCGTTCCATCATCCTCAATAATGATCTCCAGAGCTAACCCAAGAGGATGCAGAAATGTCCTGTTGAGCTCGGCAAGCAAGCCTAGCTCACGGAATTCTTTAATATTCATTTTATTTGGTAGCTGGCTTCTCTTATTCTGTAATGTCCTGTTAAGTTTGGTAAGTAAGCTTAATTCACAAAAATCTTTAACGTCCAATATCTTAACTTCACTCATTCAAAAATCGCCTCCTGTTATTTTTTTCGGGGGTAGGTGCAAATTATTATCGCTATCCCTAGTCTTTTCAGCTCTTCAAAGTAAGGCTCTTTTTTGTGCGGCCTTAGCAGCTGCTTCATCCCGGCGCG
>CAZJGV010000288.1:0-2416 GCA_964545615.1 uncultured Pelotomaculum sp. | reverse complement strand
GTGGCATCTAAGATTAAAAGCACCTCGTGGGGCGCACCGGTCATTTCGCGAGCAAGCACCCTGCTGATTTTTTTCAATTCTTCCATAAGGTTGGCTTTGGTGTGCAGCCTGCCGGCTGTGTCAATAATCAGCAGATCAGCCCGGCGCGCTTTTGCCGCCTGCAGTGAATCAAAAGCTACCGCTGCGGGATCGGCCCCCTCCCGGTGTTTAATTATTTCAATCCCGACACGTTCGGCCCATATTTCCAACTGGTCGATAGCCGCAGCCCGAAAAGTATCGGCCGCGCCCAGAAGCACTTTAGCCCCCTGGGACTTGTAAAGGTGCGCCAATTTGCCGATAGTGGTAGTTTTTCCAACACCGTTAACACCAACTACCATTACCACCGTAGGAGTTTCATCTGTAATGTTTAAAGGAACCGGTTCGGCGCCGAGCATATCTCTAATGTGTTCTTTTAAGATGGCTTTAAGCTCACCGGCATCATCCACATGCCTCTCTTTAACTGTGCGGCGTGTTTTCTCAACCAGCTCCATGGCAGTGTTTACCCCAACATCAGCCTGTATGAGTATTTCTTCCAGTTCTTCATATAGATCTTCATCTATTTTTTTGCTCCGGTGGACAAGGTTGTCAATCTTTTCTACAAAACCCTGCCGGGTTTTGGTGAGGCTTTCTTTTAGACGCCCGAAAAACCCCGGCTTTTCCACCATTGCTTCTTGTTTTTGTTCGTCAGCGGCGGCAGCCTGCTGCGACTCACTGCTAATCCTTCCTTTTAAACGGCTGAATAAACCCATGTTGTTGCCTCCTATTGAGTCGTGGGATGTGAGTCGTGAGAATCGGGGTATTTCCCTCAAGTATAATAAACACAATAAGACCATCCATTTTCCCGTATCTTGTCTCTTATCCCAATACCCCAACCTGAGCAATGCTTTTCAAATAATATTGTCCGGGTTTTATCCGAACAAATTATCCTGCCTGTAATATATTTACAGGCAAGCAAGAACCGTCCCCACTTGCTACGTCCCGTCTCACGTCTCACGTCTCAAATCCAGCAAAGCCGACTTGGCGGCCTGCTGTTCCGCTTCTTTTTTAGAGCGGCCGGACCCGCTGCCAACCAAATCACCTTTATAAACCACGCCTGCCGTGAATATTTTATGATGATCCGGCCCTTCTTCCCTCAGGATCACATATTGTACCTGTTCACTACCACGCTGCTGGACATACTCCTGTAATTCAGTCTTGTAATCCCTGTCCAGCCGCCCTTCCAGGACATCAATCATCACTGGCTTGAGAAACTGTATGGCCAACTTACTGGCCTTTTCAAGTCCCTGGTCCAAATAGACAGCGCCCAGCAGTGCTTCGAAGGCGTCAGCCAGAATTGAAGGACGTTCCCTGCCACCGGAGCGCTCTTCACCTTTCCCCATGTTCAAACAATAGCCTAGCTCCAGTTCTCTTGCCATTCTGGCCAGGGAAGGTTCGCATACCAGCGCCGCGCGCAGTTTGGTCAGTTCCCCCTCGTCACGGTAGGGATAGTTGCGATAAAGGTAATCGCTGACCGCCAAACCCAATACAGCATCACCCAGAAACTCCAGGCGCTGATTGTTTTCAGAGCTGTTCTGGCGGCTTTCATAAGTAAACGAGCTGTGTGTTAAGGCCTGCGTCAGCAGGTCCAAATCGCGCCAGTACAAACCAATTCTTCTTTTTAGACTGTCTAAATGCTCTTTAGTTTTAACCACCGGTATCACCACAATAAGGTTTTTTTTAAAAGTTTATTTGAAGGATTATTAAAAATTTTATCATTCCCACTATAAATTGGGGACATTCCGATCGGGGACATTCCGATCGGGGACATTCCTCAGCCCCAGAGACAGGCTCCAAATAGAGGTGTGTCCCCATTCCTCTGTTGAGGTGTGTCCCCATTCCTCTGTTGAGGTGTGTCCCCTTTCCTCTGTTGAGGTGTGTCCCCTTTCCGCTAAAACCGGTACTTTTTAAAAACCAGCGTGGCGTTATGCCCGCCGAAGCCAAAAGAATTTGACAGGGCGACATTTACGTCAGCCTCTCTGGCGGTTTTGGGGACAATGTCCAGGTCACAATCCGGGTCCGGCTGTTCGCAGTTGATGGTGGGCGGAATAACCCCGTTGACGATGGCCAGAATACATACTATCGCTTCCAGGCCGCCTGACGCTCCCAGGAGGTGCCCGGTCATGGATTTTGTTGAGCTTATGGCCAGTTTGTAGGCGTGCTGCCCAAATATATTCTTTATGGCCAGGGTTTCAGCTTTATCACCCGGTGGTGTGGCGGTAGCATGGGCATTAATATAATCCACAGCAGTTGGTTCAATGCCGGCGTCCAATAAAGCTTCCTTCATTGAGTTGGCCGCACCGTGGCCTGTCGGGTCGGGCGCTGTCATGTGGTAAGCGTC
>CAZJGV010000287.1:0-2475 GCA_964545615.1 uncultured Pelotomaculum sp. | reverse complement strand
TCAATTGGCTTTTGCTCTTGACTTGAAAAAAATTAATTGTTACATTAATGTTAGCATTAATTAATACTTGGAGTGATAAAATTGGAACGGATTATTGGCATAAACGAAGCTCGCCCAAAATTAACTTTTTTAATTGAATCTCTCGCTGACGGCGGTAACCCGGTAATACTAACCGTTAATAGTGAACCCAAGAGTGTGCTTCTCAATTATGAAGAGTACCTCCGGCTCCGCCAGGTCGAAAAAGAGTGCAAGCGGTTGGCGCTTAAAGAGGTTCTCGAAAGAACCAGGGCTAATGCCAGGGGAGAAGGAATAACTGAGCAGGATGTACAGGAAGAGGTGCTTAAAGTAAGAAAGCAAAAAAGAGAGCATAAATCATGAGGGTAGTCCTGGACACCAATGTTTTGATATCAGGCCTTTTGATTCCCGGCGGACCACCGGGAAAGATTGTTGACCTGTGGACAGAAAACAAAATTACTGTTATTGTATCCCAGGCGCTGATAGAAGAATTCTTTGATGTGTTGCTTCGTCCGAAGTTTAAAAGAGCGGGTACAGTTATTGAGAGGCAAGACCTGCTGATTTGTTTGCTGGAGATGGAAAACAGCGTTTTTGTATTTCCGAAAGTCAATTTGCATGTTGTAAAGGAAGACCCGGAAGACAATCACGTTCTGGAGTGTGCGCTAGAAGGCAAAGTTCAGTATATTATCTCCGGTGATACCCATCTCTTGGCCTTAAGTGAATTCCAGGGTATTTCTATTGTTGCGCCTGCCGAATTCATAACCGTTTTTAGTACCGAATGAGAGCAACAAAGTTACTTATATTGCTCAAAACATATAATTAGCCGCCATCTTCACCAAAAAAGGTGTAAAATAAACTTCCACCAGGCCCGCCCCCGCCGCGCAGGCCATCACCGCCAGCATCAGGCTGCTGTATACCACAAAACTCGGCCAGACCAGCACTTTTGAGTTGTAAAACCGCCTGGCCAGGAGCAGGGCAAAGGACAGTGACGCCACCCCGCCCATCAGAAGCGCCGGGATCAGAAAAATATTCTGGGGCAGCACTGCCGCAACCGCCAGGATGATGCCCTGGACACTCTTCTCCCAGGCCAGAAAGTAAATGGTGAAACCCAGGACAAAGCCGCGCGTAAAGATGATCCCGAGTATCACCGGAATACCTATAACGGTAAGTCCCAACAGGTATACCGCCAGGATGACCATCAGGTCGTTATATAAAACATCCCGCAGGGCTTTAACCGGATCCACTTCAAGCGCGCCCGCCTGTTGCATGAAATAGTCCAGGTAACTGCTAAGTTCAAGCGCCTGGTCGGAATGCATTTTTTGCACACCGTAAACACCGGCGGCAAAGCCTAGCGCAAACACAAACAGGATTATTAAATAGACCGGCCAACTTTGCCGCAGGGAAGCGGCCCAGATCCCCCCCAACCGTTTAAGCAACCCTACTCCTCCTATCACCACGAACATTAGGCACAACTCAAGCCGCGGCTTTTATGCTGCTGGTTGTCCGTCATGTTTATTCTTATGGACGGCCGCAAATTTTTATGACGCCGCGGACAATTTTCCGGCTGCCTGGCATAACCTGGCCTGTGGGTACATATATTAGTCCTGCCGTTAGTGAAAGGGGACTCTAAATGAAGGTATACACTCAGAGAGATAGTATTTTTATCTGTGGAAAAATAAAAGAAGTCCGGCTCCTGCTCTTGGATTATTCCGGCAGGTTCCGGACAGTTAAAGAATTGATCAGAGAAATTGTCAACTAAAATTCTTCTTGAGCCGCTTTTACGATCTCCAGGAGATAGCGGGCGTTGCCGGTAAGGTCTTCTACGGAGATGTACTCCTCGGTGGTATGTACTTTTTTCATACCTATACCCAAAACAGCTGTGACGATGCCCCTGCTGTTAAAAATATTGGCGTCACTGCCGCCGCCGGTCTTTTCCCGCTTTGCCGTGAGCCCGAGATTGTCCGCGGCTTTTACGGCAAGGCGCACCGGCAGGGATTCCTCGTCGAGATGAAAATCGGTGTATAATGTTTCTGTTACAATATCAACACCGGCGTTAAACTTGGCGGCGGACTCCCTGATAGTGCCGCAAATATGCTCTGTCAGTGCTTCGCGCTTTGCCGCGACAAGGCTCCTGGTCTCCCCTTCAACAGTTACGCTGTCCGGGATGATATTGGTAGCTTTGCCGCCGGATATAATTCCTATATTGCTGGTGGTCTCATGGTCAATCCGTCCTAACCTCATCAGGGAAATAGCGTGAGACGCGACCTGGATGGCGTTAATTCCTTCTTCCGGGTTGATCCCGGCGTGAGCGGCCTTGCCCCTGATCACAGCGCCGATCCTGTCCTGTGAGGGCGCCCTGGTGATAATTGTGCCGGGCGGACCGTCACTGTCAAGCACAAAACCGGCCTTGGCCTGGAGCAAATGGTAATCCAGGTTTTTAGCCCCGAAAAGACCGCCTTC
>CAZJGV010000286.1:0-2482 GCA_964545615.1 uncultured Pelotomaculum sp. | reverse complement strand
CAGTGGGGCTGATCGTCGACCGGGTATCCGAGGTTTTAGACATACCCAAGGGTGAGGTGGAACCGCCGCCCAAGGTAAAAAGAGGCGAGAGCAGCCGTTTCATTCAGGGTATGGGCAAGGTCGGTGACCGGGTGAAGATCCTGCTCAACGCCCACCAGCTGATTTTTGACTTTTACAAGGGAGAGGAGCTAACGGCTGCAGGCTGACATTAAAAAACGGGAGAATGAATGAAATGGCTTTTACTTACTTTTTTCGTGATATGCATACTCTCGAGCTGATTATAAAACATGTTGTTCCTTCTGTGGCCGGATTCAGCAAAATCCGGGTTTGGGATGCGGGTTGTGCAATGGGTCCAGAGCCTTATTCCCTGGCCATAATGTTTGCTGAAAATATGGGGCGCTTTGCTTTTCGCAACTTCCGGATAGACGCGACGGATATCGATGGCAGTAACCTGTTTGGCAAGGTTATCTCAGATGGCTTATACCCGGAGGATGATCTCAAACGGATCCCGCGGGGGTTATTTGAAAAGTACTTCCAACAGGACGAGAAAGCAGGTTATTTCAGGATTGACGAAGTGATCAGGAGCAAGGTGTTTTTCAGCAGGCATGACTTGCTCACACTTAAACCTGCAGGGAGCGCTTTCAACTTAATCCTGTGCAAGAATGTGCTGCTGCATTTTCAGCCGGCTGAGCGGGTTGAAGTGATTAAGATGTTTCATGCGGCACTGGCGCCGGGCGGCCATTTTGCCACAGAGCAAACACAGAAAATGCCCTCTGAAACAGCTCACCTCTTCAAACAGGTAGCGGCTGATGCGCAGTTATTTCAGAAAATTGAGTCAACGCAATGAAAGTGATCAGCCTCAGGTGCAATAGTAAGATATATTGCTGCAATTCTTATCTGGTACTGGGCAGCTGGAACCGCCTGGAAGATGTAAACACCCTGGTGGATATAGGCCCGGATGGTTATATCATCGATGAAATCGGGAAATCTTCCACAGGGGTGGGCAAAAGGCCGGTAGAGCAGGTGGTCCTTACCCATGGCCACTTTGACCATGCTGGTGGACTGAAACACATAATTGAAAAGTATCGGCCACTGGTATATGCGTTTACCAGGACGGAAGGAGTGAGCAGGATTGTATCAGATGGCCAAATCCTGCGCCTGGGGGACCGTGATTTTGAGGTGATTCATACACCGGGCCACTCCAATGACTCCATCTGCCTTTATTGCGCAGAGGATAAGACACTGTTTTCCGGTGACACGCCGCTAAGGATCAGAACTCCGGGGGGGTCTTACTCCGGAGATTTCATAAAATCCTTAGAAAAAATAGCCGCCCTCGCCATAGATACTATTTTTTCCGGTCATGACGGCCAAATAACTGAGAATACTGGTGGAATGATTCATGAAACACTCGTAAATGTAAGAAGAAGCCAGATAATTTCTTGAAAAAGCATTTTATAAAGAGGAGGTAGAGCGGTGAAACTAAAAGTCGGTTCAAAAGTGATTACAGGTTTTTCAATCGTGTTGCTGCTGCTGTTAATAATGAGCATCACCTCAACCATTTCAACAAGATCAGTGGCCAAAGAGATAGACACGATTGATGTGGTAAACGAGCGGCTGTCCCTAGAAAAAGATATAGACAGCAGCTTTAACGGCGCCGTTGGGGGTATACGCGGCTACATTGCTTATGGAACGGAAAAGTTTAAAGATGAGTACAACACTCAAATGAAGCTGGTTTTGGAGGCGGAAAAGAAGCTTCTGGAAGTCAGCGCTCCTGAAGAAAAATCTCAAGTTCAGAAGTTAATTGATGTAACCAACAGCTATAACCAGAGTATCACCAATGAGCTGATACCGGCCGTCGAAAGGCAGTACAGGGCCACTGACCCTGAAGTCATCCAGGCGGAGCAACAAGAAGTGAGCCGGATCGCGGGTACGCTGGTACCTGTTACCAACCAGCTGAAAGAAATTGTAAACGGGTTGGTCAACAACAACCAAAAAGTGTTTGAAGAGAACATCGAAGCTGCCGGCAGCGGTACCAGCAGGGTTATTTACACCATTATTATAATAAGTGTCATAGCTTTACTGATAGGTTTAGTCTTAAGTTTAGTAATCACAAAATCTGTAAGCGGCATTATCAAGTCGCTGCTGACTGAAAGCGGCAGGCTGACCGAAGCGGCCAAGGCAGGTAAGTTGGACGCGCGGGGCGATGTGAGTAAAATAGATCCTGAGTTCCAGGGAGTCATCCATGGCATCAATGATACTCTGGACGCGGTGATTGGCCCGCTTAACGTGGCGGCGGAGTACATTGACCGGATCTCCAAGGGCGACACACCGCCGAAAATAACCGACAATTATAATGGAGACTTCAACGAGATCAAGAACAACCTGAACATGTGCATTGACACGGTAGGCGTGCTTGTGGAGGAAGTTGGCGTGGTTATCGGCGCCGGCAGCGAAGGGAAACTGGACCAGCGGGCTAACGCCG
>CAZJGV010000285.1:0-2486 GCA_964545615.1 uncultured Pelotomaculum sp. | reverse complement strand
AGTGTAAGACCCTCATCCGGGCACAAAGAGCCTAGATAGGTGAAGATATTAAGCGTGTTCCACCCCTCTTGCAACGACTGGCTGATCGTCAGCCCGCGAGAGGTGAAACTGTTAGCGGGAACTGTCAGTTCCAGCGTGGCGGCCCTGCTGATTTTCATCCTGCCCTCCGAAAGAACCGCCTCAGGGCTGAGTGAGGCAAAGCTGATCACACCGTCTTTATTATCCGTGATTCCTACGCTATAACTGGCGCCCCCGACAGTAATGGTGGCAGCAGTCACTGCCAGACTTAAATCACCGTCACCGTCATCGGTGGTTGTGACAGTTTCGGTTTCTCCGCCTATATTCGCGCTTATATCGGTGGAAATTACATATCGTTTAGGTGTCTGGGTGATAGTTACTCCGGCGGCATTGATATTTGCCGTATCAATAGTTCCACTACCTGTAACTGTCGCAGCCGCATTAAGGTTCATAGTGCCAACCCCGGCGTTGGAATCAACATTAATGGTACTCCCGGCCGCGTTCTCTGAAACTGTTAACGTTTCTACGGAGCCCCCGGTAATATTTACTGTTATATCAGGTGAGTTAATAGTGACATTGCCAAAGTCTCCATCCAGCGTGATTTCAGCATCATCCGGCAATCCCTCAGCAATTACTTTACCAGTTACTGAATCCCGGACTACTAACCTGGATCCATCTTTTTCGATTATGATGCCATTCAAGTTACATTCGTTAAAATAGAGACTGTCACTGCCGCCTCCTTTAATAATGGTCTTTCCTTCAACAGTTACGTTATCAAAAATAGCGTTGCCTTCACCGATACCCTCAGTCAAAACAAGATCGCCTGTAATAATCAGGTTTTGCAGGGTCACCCCGGAAACACTGACATAAACGGTACCGTCCACAGTTGTGCTGCCGGTCGCTGGACCATAGACACCCGCCCGGTCGAAATTGTTGTTTACAAGCGGTGTCACAACAGCGGCATCCAGGATAACGACCGCCTCCGCCCGGCTGAGCGGATTAAAGGGGCGGAAAGTCTGGTCGGGGTACCCGCGCATATAGCCCGCCGCCACGACAGCGTTGACCGACCCACTGCTCCACTGGGGGATATCCGCCGCGTCACTGAAAGCGAATGGAGCAGACGTGCTGTCCAGCTTCAGCAGCCGCGCTAAAATCACAGCGGCTTCCTGCCTGCTGATTTGGGCGCCAGGTCTCATCGTACCATCTTCATAACCCGAGATATAGCCCGCCGCCTTTGCTTTGGCTATTTCACCATAATACCAGTCTGCCGGCGACACATCACTATAGTTCACTTCGGCCTTAACAGTAAACCCAAACACCTTGTTCACCAGGACCATAAACTCCGCCCTGGTAATACTGTTATCCGGCTGGAAAGTCCCGTCAGGGTAGCTGTTGACAAAACCTCGCTCTACCCATTCGCTGATCTGTTTATTGGCCCAGTGCCCCTGGATGTCCGAAGGCTGGGCAAACACCGGCGCGGCCAATAAAAAAATCGCGCACACAGTCATACATAAGATAATTGAAATCTTATTTTTTCCCTTCATTTTTATCATAATCCCCCTTTTTTTAATTACCTCAATAAAAAACAATTCACCTCCGGCGCACCAGCTTTTTTAGAAATAAACCCGGCTGTTTTCAACTAGCCGGATTCTCAATGTCAAAAACTTTATTAATTGGCTAGTTGGAGGGAGTCGCCCATGCCGTAAGCGGCATATACACCAACAGCCAAGAAACCACAACAGCCAGTTCCTTGGCGATAAGCAGGATAAGCAGGATAAGCAACACATCTAAATGTAGAAAAATAGCAAATCTTTCCTAATTGTAAACATTTTATGCCTGTTTGTTCAATTGTACTTTGGTACAATGTATTGTACTTATAGACCATGGTTTTTTCCGGCCCAGGTTTTGGCTTGATATGATATAATTGTATCTAAAACCAGGCAAAGAGAGGCGTATGTTTTTTGAAAAAGCTCTTATTTCCGCTCCTGGCGATTTTTATTCTGGCAGCCCTGGGAGGAATGTTATTATACCCCCGGCAGGATCCTGCGGCGCCCAAAGTGGAGACCCGCGGCACTCAAAACAGCCCAACCGCTGTTAATAACACACCCCTGCCAACCCCTACTGAATACTCCGCCACATCACGCGAACAGCTTGAGCAGAAGTACATTTCCCAACTGCAAACCCTGGCCTGGAGTTGCGAAGCCAGGCTGAACGCCCTGGTCTCGTCCGCGGCGCTTGAAGTTGAAACCGCGCAAAGAGCAAACTCCAAAGCCGACATAGGTCCTATCGCCGATAAATACTATAACGCCAGCAAAACCCTGGAAGCAGAATGCGACGCGCAGTTTTACCAACTCCTGGCCGAGTTTGAAAGTGAATTGCGAGCCGGCGCTTGGCCCCTCGACGCGGCGGTAGAAGCGAGAGATACCTACGCGGCCAGAAAAAGCGAGAGGGCCGGACAGATCCTTTCC
>CAZJGV010000284.1:0-2527 GCA_964545615.1 uncultured Pelotomaculum sp. | reverse complement strand
GTAAAGAGCTCTTAAATGACGAGCACATAAAAGAGGCCTATCTGGGTATATAATTGGGAAGTGGGAAATGGGACGTGAGACGTGGATTTAAGCATTCCTCTTGGGTATTTTTGACCCTTGAGGTTTCTCTTTAATTCTCACGTCTCACTTATCATATCTCTTATACCAATTAGGTGCATTTCGCACAATATTTTTTAAAAAAAACTATTTTTTATATAAAAAATGCTTTTTTCTGCTATTATATTATTAGATACAAGCCGCCAACGCGGCACAGGATGAAAATCACAAGTTAGAATTAAAACGAATACCGGCACTGTTTTCTCAGACGAATAAATTCGCTTTTCAGGGCGCCAAGAAAAATGCTGATGGAAATGAGTCAGCTGCAAAGACCGATAATACAGGTGTTTCCAACAAGACCAGGCCGAAGGGGTGAGTGTGATGGAACTTTTTAAGCCAAAATCTTTGAAACTTAAGAACGGCATTATAATCATAAGTGTAATGCTGCCTTTACTTATCGTCTTTTTAGCGTATGACTTATACAGGCAGTCTGATACATTACGCACAGCGCTGCTGGGCAGGGGTATTATCCTCGCTCAGACCGGTGCCGCCACCTCCGGAAAGCTACTGAGCGAAGCTATCAAAAATGATGTCCTTACTTATGACCAGGTGTTTGACACAAACTACCAGCGCATCCCCAATAGTGAACCTCCTAAATACCACACTGCGTTTGATTCTTTCACGGACGCGAATTTGAGCAGTATTCAGGACACTTTTCTCAATGACAAGGTCGTTATATACGCGGTATCCCAGGATATAAACGGCTATGTTCCCACTCACAATAACGTATATCCCAAAAGCGGGGTTTTCCTCCCCGGCGGAATCGGAGACAACCCGGCGAGGTCCAAGCGAATTTTCAACGATACCGTTGGACTGGCCGCGTCGCAGAATCTTGAGCCCTACTTGCTTCAGGTTTACCAGAGAGGCGACACCGGGGAAATTATGTGGGACATATCGTCACCTGTTTATGTAAATGGACGCCACTGGGGGGCTTTCAGGGTCGGTTTTTCCATAGATGAAACAAATAGGCAAATAGCCGTGGCCAGGAACCAGATTATCGGAGGCGTGACCGCCCTGACCATAGCTCTGCTCTTTGTCATTATCTATATTTCCAACCGGATTACCGACCCCGTAAAAAGGCTGGAAATCGAAGCTGAACGTATCGCCGGCGGCGATTTCACAGGCATTAACCTGGAAACCACATCAAAAGATGAGCTGGGCAGCCTGATTCGCTCTTTTGGCAACATGGTTGACAAACTCAGGAGTCTGGTTGAAAGGACCAACCGCTCAGCGGATACTGTCGCTGATTATACGAATGAATTACAGGAAAGCATCCGCAAGGCCGCGGACACTTCAAACACCACCGCGGCAAAAATGAACCAGCTTTCAGAAACAGTGAAAAAGATGGAAAAAGGCTCTGAAGCTGTTATCGAAGTTTCCGAAAAAACCGTGCTAAGCCTTACCAGAGCTGAAGAAACTTCGGAAAAATTCTTGCAGCAGATGAAATCAAGCAGTGTCGCGATGCTGCGTACAGGTGAATCTGTCAAAGAACTCGAATCCCACCTGGAAAAAATAGGCGACATCATTCAATTTATAGCCCTGATAGCGGACCAGGCCAACCTCCTGGCCCAGAAAGCTGTTACAGAAATGTCAACAGCTAAGGAGAATAAAACACCGGCGCTCAAAGACAGCACTGGAGAACAAGAGCCAGATAAAAAAGCTGAAGGCAATTTTTCGGCCCTGGCCGCAGAAATCCAAAAACGCTCTCAGGATGCCGCCAACGCTACCAAAGGGATATACAGCCTGTTTGAAAAAGCGCTGCAGCATGCCCGGCAGGCCTCGATCAGCCTGGAAAAGGACCAGCAGGTAGTTTCGGAAGGGTACAGCGCCGCCAGTGAGGCTTCCCAGTTTGTCAAGTCTCTGGTTGCGGATCTTAAAGACCTGATTATACTGGTAAGGGAAATAATAACTCACTCGCAGCAGGTTACAGACGGTATTAACAGCGTTAACAAAGCAACTGTTGATCAGACGGCGCTGGTTGACAGGTTCACCGCCGCCGCCGAGACCCTGGATGAAGTGGTAAGCGAGATGCAGGAGGCAGTTTCATCCTTGAAAATATAAAACACAAAATATTAATCACAGGATTTACAAGGTTATTAGGATTAACAGGACAAGTGCTTTTTTAAAAAACTAATTCAATTAAAACTAAGTATTAGTTTATGTAAAGTCCTGTTAATCTCTTTTAAATCATGTAAATCCTGTGATTTATTATTTAAGGGCTTTTTTATCTAATCCAGCCACAAAAACAAGAATCCTGGCAATAGCCTCATACAGATTAGGCGGTATTTCGGCGCCATAACCCAGGTCATACAGAGTTTTGGCCAGGGTCTGATCTTTATATACAGGTACCCCCGCCTTTTCACCTATTTCCTTGATCTGTTTTGCCTTCAGCCCCTGGCCCGCGGCTACC
>CAZJGV010000283.1:0-2528 GCA_964545615.1 uncultured Pelotomaculum sp. | reverse complement strand
CAGGGTTGCATTATGAGCTTGTCAGACCATAGTCCGGGGGTTCTGGCGGGCGCACTGGCAAGAGCCAGGTCAGGCGCCAGGAACTGCCTGGCGCTTTGGAGAGCCAGGTGAGGTTGGTTGTCGTCTTCACTGAGATGAGCGAGTATTACCAGTTTGCATCCTCTAAGATCCAGGGATTGAAGCGCCTGGCCGCACTGCTCGTTGGACAGGTGGCCGGTGGGGCCGAGGTTGCGCTTAATAACGTGCCAGGGTTTGGAGGAGTTCCTGTACATCTCAGGCTCATGGTTGGACTCAATGTACAGGTAATCCAGTTGCTGAAAAGCTTTAAGGCAGTCTTCCGGAACAAAACCGGTGTCAGTGATAAAACCAAGCCTTTCCCCGTCGCCGGTAATAGTATAACCCACTGTTTCAACATCATGGGAGAGCTTGTAAGGGGTTAACGAAATATCCCCGATTCTTTTCTCCATATTCTCATTTAGAGCATAAAAAGCAGGTTGTTCGTGGAAAGTACTGCAGATGTTTACTTGTTTCAAAACATTAATTGTGGAGCATACAGGAATACTCCTTAGTTTGAGGAGATGTCTTAGACCGTACACATGGTCGGTATGGCAGTGAGTTACCAGGACAGCGTCAAGGTCACCAGGAGCAAGCCCGATCCGGTCAAGGTAGGGCTTTATATCCCTCCTCCTGAGGCCGCAGTCAATTAAGATGCAGGTATTACGACTTTGTATAACTACGCTGTTGGCGTAGCTGCAGGACGATAGGCTGCAGAATTTCAATATAATTACCCCGTATAATTACCTAGTAGGTTTTTGTTAACATTTGACGGCTGTGCTGGTTATTCCTGCCCTTTATAAGATGTACGGTCAAATTAAATATCGACCAGTAAATTACATTGATATTAAAAAAATCCTGAGATTACGGCATATATCAACCAGATTCCTTTATTTTTTCAAAATAAGAGTTATAAAGCAGGAAAATCCCCAAATTTAAAGAATCATAAAACGTTTAAAAATATGCTGGTTCCGAGCTTCTATGAGGAGGGAGCCATTTTGTCTTGTGGGAAAATGCCCATGATCACCAACTTGTGGTCAAAGGTAGTGGACGGGGAAAAGGGTGAATGGGTTACTAAGGTGGTCGTAGAGTCCACCAGGCCGTACCAGTACACAGTTACGGAAATTGATAACGGTATCGTACTGGCAGGCAGCGGTGTCCTGGTAAACATGCCCGAAGGAAGAATAGAGGTCAACGACGGGCTGATCCGGGAAATCAACATAAGGCAGGAAAGCGCCGGTGATACCAGGGTGGAAATGGTGCTGGAGCACCAGGCAAAGTTTGATCTTAAATTGTTGGAGGGGTTTCCCCACCGGCTTGTGGTCAACCTGGACCGCTCTGATATTATAGGTCTGTTTAATGGTAAGAAAATTGTTGTTGACCCGGGGCACGGCGGCAGGGATTTTGGCGGGAAGGGTCCGGTCAGCCTTTTGGAAAAAGATGTGGTTGTGCCTGTTGCCAAAAACCTGGAAAAGCTGCTGCGCAGGACGGGCGCCCAGGTTCTCATGACCAGGGGCGGGGACGAGGATATGCCCGTAAAAGACAGGATCAGCCTGGCTCTGGAGGCTGGCGCTGACGCTTACATCAGCCTGCACACCCATGTCAGCGCGGACAGCAGTATTGACGGCGCCGCCACGCTCTACGCGACTTCAAACAGCCAGAGCGCCAGGCTGGCGGGCTTGATACAGGAAGAAATAGTTAAGAAGCTTAAGGTGCGGGACAGGGGTACTGCCGGGCAGCCCGGGCTGGCCGGCATAGGCGAAAATATTCCCGCGGTGGAGGTGGAGGTTGTCACCATCACCAATATCGTGGAGGAGGTATTCCTGCGCGGCCTGACTATACAAAAAAGAGCAGCGGAAGGAATTGTCAACGGGTTGATTAAATACTTTGCCCCAGAAGGGCGAAATTTGAAAAGGTGATGCCAGATGATTGAGGGCAGGATTCCAATCAGAACGCACATAGTAACTGAAAAAGACGATATAGTTGACGTTGTAAAAAAGTACACGGAAAAAGTGGCTGCGCCTGGTGACATCATCGCGGTGGCCGAGAGTGTGGTGGCCATCAGCCAGGGGCGGGCTATTCTGCCCGACGCGGTGAAGCCCGGTTTGCTGGCAAATATTCTGTGCCACTTTCCCGGCAAGGAAGGCAGCCTCGCTGCCGCTCCTTCCATCCAGGTCGCCATGGGGGAAGTCGGTACGCCGCGTTTCCTGTTGGGGGTTGCGGCGGCCGGACTCGGCAGGCTGGTCGGGCGCCGGGGGGATTTTTACCGGGTGGCCGGCCGGCAGCTGGCCCAGATAGATGATTTTGCCGGGACTATGTGGCCTTTTGACCGCCATATCGTGCTCGGGCCGAAGGACCCGCAAAATGTTGTGGACAGGATTAAACAGGCCACCGGGGTCGACGCGATTATCACCGATGTAAATGATATCGGGAAAGTGGACATACTGGCCGCGACCGGCGGGGTGGACGAGGCG
>CAZJGV010000282.1:294-2564 GCA_964545615.1 uncultured Pelotomaculum sp. | reverse complement strand
CCACTGAAAATGTACCATTTTGTCCGAATCGGGCAGACAGAGTCGTCTGCCCCTAGTATATGAAACATTCATATCGCGTTTAAAATGGTCATATACACCGGGAATTTCTGCATATTATCGTAGGGGTGGACGACCCTGTCCACCCGGGTTCATCTACCCTGCATCTTCCGGAGGCCTTTTCAGTGATCTCGGACAGTTCTCCCGTTTTGCTTATAGAAGAACTGGCATGAGCAGCTGCCTGGATTATTACAAAGAAAAACGCGAAAAAGCAGGATTAACTCAAACCGGATCAATCTTGTTTAAGATATACGGGCTTCACAGTAAAAACGTGATACTCCGGTTGCGGCCGCCATCGGTACCATTCTTAAAGAAGGCCCAGGCTCCAACCCTCTTTTTATCGATCGTCCTGCAGTGGAGTCCATTTCGGACATTGAATCATGAATCCAATCGGGAAAACATTCAGCCGAATGGCCCCCAAATGGGTTGTCATAGTTTAGAGTAATTGCCGGCGGGAGGTAGTTGGTTTGCTTTTTCAATCACGTTTCATGAAGAAGAAAGTCAAAGAGCTGCGCAAAAATCAGGGCTTCACTGCCCAAGGGTTAGCTGATAAGCTGAAAATAAGCGTCAGCACCATCTTAAAAGTGGATGACCTTTCACTGAAGGATGTCCCGGAACCGCTGCAGTCCCGGCTGCTGCCTATTTTGCGGGGCGATTATATCGATAAGATCCCCTGGCTTTAGCAGCCCTGCTGCTAAAGCCAGGGGCAGTTTTTTACCTCTTGCTCAGACGCCGCTTGGGCTGCTCAAACATTTCTTTGATGGTCCACAGGTTTAAAAAGGCGTTGTATCCCCACCACATGGATAAGGCTTCACCGGAACTGCGCCAGGATAAATACAGACACAGCAGCCCGATAACGAGGAAAACCAGCCAGGGCCATACACCGCAGCGCTCCTCCAGCTTTACTACCAGTATGTGATACAAACCTATGGTAAACAGTACATATAAGCCAAAAATAATTCCTAAATACAAGGTTTACTCCTTTCCATCCGGCTGAAATTTTCTAAAGTTGAGAGCCTTACTTGAAAAACCAGTCAAAACCAGTTACCTTAACCGGTTGTCCAAGATTTACTAATTCTAACATATTAATCAGGCCGCAATAACCCCCGTTTTTTGAATCCTCAAGAATACTTCGGCAAGCACCGGGTATCTTTTTCCAGGAGCACTCTGCCAGGATACTCCTGGTCGGAATATATAGGCCTGACACCTTTCGTTTTATTTTTTATAAAATATTTGCTTTCTGTTTTATTCATGATAAAATAGTTGAACAATTATATTTTGAAATGCGATGAAGAAGTAAAGTAAGTTTGTGAAATTATACAGAGAATAGATGTCACCGGCTGTAAGCATCTTGATAAGGAAGCAAACTGAAGTTCACTTCGGAGTACCTGGCTGAAACATAAGCAAGTAGGTCAAGGCGGAGCTTCTACCGTTAAAAGGAAGGGGATATCGGATTAACCTGTATCTTTAAACAAGCGGGTCTTATGACAAAATGGGTGGTACCGCGGGTAGTATATGCTTCTCGTCCCAAGTGGATGAGGAGTTTTTTGTTTAAAGAGGAGTTTTTCCCGTATCTTAAAGGAGCCGGGCATATGCCAAAAAGGGTGGTACCGCGGGAAGTTTTAACCTCTCGTCCCTACAGGGGATGAGGGGTTTTTTTATTAACCGCAATTATGGAAGGAGGAAAAATGATGAATGGCTTGGCAGAAAAAATTAGCAAAATGCTGGTGGCCAGGGACAATCAAAGCGGTTTAACCCGCGTAAACGTTAAAGGCTGCATAATCGGTGGTGAGCAGATAATCGTTATAGCAGGACCTTGCGCCATTGAAAGTGAAGAATGGCTGAAAGAAACCGCTTTTAAGGTGAGGGGGGCGGGAGCAGCCATGTTAAGGGGCGGAGCCTTTAAGCCCAGAACTTCGCCGTATAGTTTCCAGGGGCTGGGGGAGAAGGGCTTAATAACCCTGGCCAAAATCGGCGAAGCTATGAATATGCCGGTAATTACCGAGATAATGGACAGTGAGGATATACCCACTGTCAGTGAATATTCGGATATACTGCAGGTCGGCGCCCGTAATATGCATAACTTTTCCTTGTTAAAAAAACTGGGCAAAACCGATAAACCAGTTTTATTGAAGAGAGGCATGTCGGCAACAATAGAGGAATGGCTTTTGGCTGCTGAATATATATTGGCGGGCGGCAATAACCAGGTAGTA
>CAZJGV010000282.1:0-284 GCA_964545615.1 uncultured Pelotomaculum sp. | reverse complement strand
TGAAAAGTGGACCCGTAATACACTTGATTTGTCGGCCGCCGCCCTGGCCAAAGAACTCACCCACCTCCCGGTAATTGTTGACCCCAGTCATGGCACCGGCGTCAGGAGCCTGGTGATGCCCATGGCTAAAGCTGCTATAGCTGCCGGAGCAGACGGTTTGATCGTAGAAGTGCATCCTCATCCGGAAAAAGCCCTGTCAGATGGTGAACAATCGTTAACGCCCCGCCAATTCAGTTTATTGATGCGGGAGATTGAACCGCTGGCCCAAATAGCAGGCAGGAGGC
>CAZJGV010000281.1:0-2591 GCA_964545615.1 uncultured Pelotomaculum sp. | reverse complement strand
TACCGCAGCGTATATTACACTGAATATAAGAAGGGCCAGGGCAAACCAAAGAGGGCCGGATCCTCCGATAAAATCAAACGAAATAATGTATTGCCTGTAAAAACTTAGGAATAATGGTTTTGGCTCTATCCAGTACAGTCCTAAGATGACGTAGATAATGAATGGGTGAATGAGCAGCATATATAACAGGGCGGGTAGTCCAAGCCTGATCAACCTGTCTCTGACAAACCTTGTGAACCCTTTGCGATCATAGGCTGCTGGCACAAAATAACCGGCCACGAGAAATAATACACCCATAAAGTAGGCCTGGGTAAATGATTGAAAGAATATAAAAACGATTGTAGAAATTGTATCCCCTTTTCCTCCTTCAATATAATACCAACTGCCAACCCCGCTATAAGTAACCGCGGCATGGACCATCACAACCAGAATTATCATCATAAGCCTTAAATTATCTATATAGAGGCGCCTGTCTACAACCTGTTGTTTCACTTTCACTCCTCCCCCTACCTTCATGAGTCAATCTATTGGCCAGACGCCAAATTTGTCCAGTTCTTTAGCATTTGGACAGCCGCCTGCTTGCAGCCATTCCATATGATATCAGTTTCAGCCTTCAGTCTTTCCACAGCTCCAGCACCGTGAAATTCCTCTATATCTTCAGCCCATACCCTGTTCCAGGTATGAATTATGGCCGGGGTGATTTCCAGGTGAAACTGTACAGCCAGGACACGGGGGCCGTAAGAAAAGGCCTGGTTGACGCAACCACCGGTGGCTGCCAGGTGAGAAGCGCCGACGGGCAGGGCGAAGGTGTCGCTGTGCCAGTGAAAAACCGGAATCTCCCCGGGCAAATCCTTAAAAAATGGCGACTTAATTCCTTCCGCTGTAAGGCGCATCTGATACCAGCCAATTTCTTGTACCGGGTTGCGGGTAACCGGTGCGCCAAGGGCTTTGGCGATTAACTGACCTCCCAGGCAGGCTCCCAGAACGGGCACATCTTTCCGGATCGCTTCTTTGATAAGCAGATCAACCTGTTTTAAATAAGGATAGGCATCTTCTTCATAAACGTTCATCGGACCGCCCAGTATGATGAGAACATTGAAGCCGGTTAAATTATCCGGCAAAAAAGAACCCGGCTGATCCATAAGCCGTATATCAAGCAACCAACCAGCCTTCTTCAGTTCTTCCTTTATAAGCCCCGGCCCTACAATATCCACAGGCTGCACGACTAAAGCTTTCAACTAAAAACCCACCTTTATAATCAGTTATAGCCAAACAAGTTCGGCGCTAATGGCCCGTGTTCGATTAAAATCAAACCTGCATCGCTAATTTTCAATCGGCTGGCGCCACGTTAGCAACATGGATGTCTAAATAAGAATATACCACAAAAATAACCAATTAAAAGCCTTTTTACAATGCCAGATATTGCTATTGTCACATTTAAAACTCTTTAACAAAGGATGTTAAACAAATCACGTCGAACCTTCACCTAAAATGTCACATAGGAGCAGAAAGGGGCCTGGTCTATATCTTTTTTAAACCAACAGCTCTTATCTTTAGCGTCCTTGCGCTGTTTATGCTCGGTTTTTTAACCTGGCAGCCTCTTGAAGGCCCTTCCCAGGTTAAAAATAACGGCTCCGGCAGCAATTCTGAAACCAGGCAGGCCGCACCGGAAGAACTCCAGCAGGCTACCGAAGAGGCGGCCAGGGAAAGCAAAAAAGTGCAAGCCGCACAGGCCAGGGGTGTGCATGTCTCCATCAGCAGGGCCGCATCAGACGACGGGTGGAACGAGGCGCTGGCTTTGCTTGACAGCGCCGGTTTAAATGCCATGCAGCTTGATGTAAAGGATGAGTCCGGGCAGGTGGGATACTCGTCACAGGTCAGGCTGGCCGTGGCTACAGGCTCAGGTCTGGGTGTGCCCATTAAGGAACGACTTCAAGATCTTAAAGACAGAGGTATTTATTCAATTGCCCGGATCGTGGTTTTCCGAGACCCATTTTTGGCGCAAAAAAGGCCGGATTTGATGGTGCGTACCGCGGGCGGCAGCCCACTGGCCACAGGAACCTGGGTGGATCCGTACAGCAAGGAAGTACAGGATTATAATCTGGATTTGGCCCTTGAGGCCTATCAGTTGGGGTTTGACGAGGTCCAGTTCGATTATATCAGGTTTCCGGAGGACGGGGCGGCGGCAACAGCAGTATATAGCTGCAAAGCGGGAGACGACTCCCGCACCAGGGTTGATGTCATAGCTAGTTACCTGAGTTATGTCAGGTCGGCGATAACCTGGGACAGGCTGTTTTCAGCGACGATATTCGGTTACATGTCCATAGCCGAGGACGACCAGGGCATAGGTCAGCGGCCTGAGCGCATGGCCCCTTTTGTTGATTACCTGTCGCCAATGTCTTATCCGTCTCATTACGGGCCGGGCAATTACGGCTTCGACAACCCCAACGCCTACCCCTATGAAGTGCTTGAAGCCTCTTTAAAAGGCTTCAAGCCACTGGTTGAACCGAGCGGCTGCCGGCTGCGCCCCTGGCTGCAGGCTTTCTCATGGTCACCGCCCCCATACGGCAGAGATGAAATCAGGGCCCAGA
>CAZJGV010000280.1:0-2610 GCA_964545615.1 uncultured Pelotomaculum sp. | reverse complement strand
AGTTGAGCATTGCCTTAATAGGAATATATAAATTCCCCATATGAGGAAAAGTTACGCGCATGATTCACCTCCACCAACTTAGTCGTGAGACGTGGGGCGTGAAGTATATTCTGTATTCCTGCCAGGTCTTAGAATCTATAGAATATAGCTTCTTGTCTTACGTTTTTGTTATGTAGGTTCGGATTTATCCGAACCTTTTGCCGAATTCGCACCTACACCTTCCCACTCACGTCCCTACCGCTTTTCTCCAGTTCACCATATCCCAAAAGGCTTCGAGCCTGGTCATAACACCGGCCTCACCGGTATGTTCGTCCAGGGTCAGGTTTAAGAACGGCTTGCCGGAGGAGCGCGCGTACCGCCCGATCAGATCGCCTGTCATTGAATCCGGGCCACAGCCGAAAGCAGCCACATGTATCATGCCGCAAACATCCGGCCGTTCCAGGTAGTGGCAGGCCGCCCCGATCATGCGCTGGCCCAGGGTCCAGAAAAGCTTTTTAGGCAGGCGGGCGGCGTGTCTTCTCACAACATTTGCGGCAAGATGCTCCGCTGTTGCCACAGCCGCTCCCATACCACGCAGGCGTCCGATTAGGTCCATACTGATATAAGAGTCATAAATGTTGTAAGGGTGCCCGATCAGAGCAATGGTCATATCTTCCTGCTCCGGCAGCGGCTCTTCTTTCACCCGGTCTTCCATGATTGCTAAAGCTTCAGGAGGCATCAGCCCCAAATGCAGGAGCCTGAAATACTTATTCTGCGCGATTAGAGCACGACGGTAGGCCATCCATATTTTCAGATGATTATCAGTCAGGACTTTACCAACCTCCCGCACAGCGGCATAGGCATTGCTTTTCTTTTTATACAAATTGACATTAACATCAATCAGCGGTGGCAGCCCTGGCATACAGCGGATCATGTCCGGCAGGCCCATGAATTTCGGACAGATATACTCACTCTTTTTAACACTCACCATTCTGGGGAGAAAAATCAGATCAACCTTGCCGGCCAAATCCAGAACATGGCCAAAAGCCAGCTTTACTGGCAGGCACACTTCATCCACGGCACTTTTCAGGCCTTTAGCCAGCACTCCCTTGGTTGAACGGGATGAAAGCACCACCTCAGCGCCCAGTCCTTCGAAAAAAACCCGCCACAAAGGGTAATAGTAATAATATAGAAGCACCCTGGGTATGCCAATTTTCAAAGCTATACCAATCCCTCCTTAAAACCTGGCTTACTTAACTTTTTTTTGCTATTTATCTTTTCTCCCGCCGGACGGCTTCCTGGCCGGTGCAGTTGACACCTGGCGGTCGCGGTCAAGGGGTTTTAAAATACTCGGCCTGGTGTTGCGCACCGGGACAGGCATCCTGACCACAATACCGGCCAGCGCCTTTAAGTTGAAAGGGACCAGCGGCCACAGGTAGGGGATACCGAAGGACTTATTCAGAGCCAAAAATACGAATGTGCCGGCGACCCCCAAGACAAAGCCGGGCGCCCTGAACAAAGCGGTTATGACCAATAAAAACAGGCGCACCAGCCTATTGGCGTTAGCGACTTCTATACTGGGGGTTAAAAAAGTCCCTACCGCCACGATGGCTGTATATAATACTACTTCCTGAGCAAAGAGACCGACTCTGGTAGCCAGTTCCCCGATTAAGAGAGCGGCAATAATACCGGTTGACGTGGCCAGAGCTGAAGGGGTATGAATAGTGGCCAGCCTGATCATGTCTATCGCTATTTCAGCTAGAATAAACTGTATTATCAACGGTACCTCATAGGGTTCGCTAACCCCTATGTAGGCGTACTGCGGCGGAAGCAAACCAGGGTTATTGGCAAAAAGAAACCAGAGCGGCAGCAAAAATAATGACGCAGCCACACCTATGAACCGGACCCAGCGCAAATACACTCCCACAGCAGGGTTCTGGCGGTATTCCTCGGCATGCTGGAGGTGATGAAAGTAGGTGGCGGGAGTGATGATCACACTAGGTGAGGTGTCCACCAGCACCAGCACATGTCCCTCCAGCAGATGCATGGCGGCTACATCCGGCCTTTCAGTGTAGCGCACCTTGGGAAAGGGATTCCAGTAAGAACCGGGCGTGATCAGTTCCTCTACCGATTTTTCTGCCATGGGTATGCCGTCAATCTTTATATATTTAACCTTCTCCTTGATACTGTTTACCAGATCCGGGTTGGCAATATCCTCAATATAACAGACGATGATATCTGATTTGGAGCGCGCGCCCACCTGGAAATATTCCATGCGCAGTTTGGGATCTCTGATCCGCCTTCTGATTAAAGCGGTATTGAACACCAGGGTTTCCACAAAGCCGTCCCGTGAACCACGCACCACCCTTTCCAGGTCAGGCTCTTCCGGGTTGCGGATCGGATAGGTCCTGGCGTCCATGATAATAGCCTTATCTGATCCGTCAACCAGGACAGCCATGGGACCGGCCAGTACTTTGGTAATAATGTCTTCAAGATATTCGACTTCCTCCACCTCGGTATAGCCAAGATGGCCCTGAAAAATTTTTTTGAGACTATCCGGTACCATTTCCTTATGATCAAGAGGAATCAGGTTTTGCAGAACCAGCGTAACAATCTGGTCATTGGTCAGCC
>CAZJGV010000279.1:1575-2701 GCA_964545615.1 uncultured Pelotomaculum sp. | reverse complement strand
GGCCAAAGAGGTGCTGGGTATTCGCCTTACCACTATTCACAACCTCCGCTTTGTCTTAAAACTGATGGAAGAAATCAAGGAAGCGTTGCGACAGGGGGAGATCATGAAATTCAGGGAAAAATTTCTAAAAACATACCAGGAAAGCTGATGTGATAAAGTTCCCCTTAAAAAAAAGGAATTTGTGTCGCAAAGGAAGAAATAAATAAATTCAGAAAGGAGGTCTGATAGTGGTAAATAACTCCCAAATGCTATCCGTGCTGTATATTGTAGGGCTGTTTGCCATACTATACTTCCTGATGATCCGGCCCCAGCAGCAGCGCCAGAAAAAGCATCAGGAGATGGTCAGAAATATTAAACCGGATGAAAGGGTTGTCACTATAGGCGGGATTTACGGCACCATCGTAAAAATAAAAGAAAACTCCGTTATTATAAAGGTAGCCGATAATGTCCGCATCGAGTTCCTTAAAACGGCCATCTCCCAGGTAATAAGCAAGGAAGAAGAACCAGAGAAGGACAGTTGACAAAAAAGGAGTAGACCTTTTAGTCTACTCTTTTTCCTGGATATAAGGGCGGCTATTAATATGGTATATGCCTGTATGAGTGTACTATATGGCATAATCAAAAGAAATGTGCTCTTTTTCCTTGCTAGGGAGGTAATTATCCGATTATGGTAACCCTGGAGGACATTAAAAAGGACCCGGTGGTCGATGCTTTTATACGCAAGGGGAACAAATATCTGGGTGTTATGGGGTTTACAGAGCACAGCTACCGCCACGTCAGCCTGGTTTCCAGCATTGCTAAAAATGTCCTTGACCGTTTGGGGTATTCCGAGAGGCAGGCCGAACTAGCCGCTATAGCGGGGTATATGCATGACATTGGCAACGTTGTCAGCCGCAATGACCATGGTATTTCCGGAGCGGTGATGGCTTACCCCATCCTGTTGCAGATGGGGATGCATCCTGATGAGATTGCCACTGTTATTTCCGCTATAGCCAACCACGAGGAACAGTACGGGCATGCTGTAAACAGTGTGGCCGCTGCTTTAATTGTGGCTGACAAATCCGATGTGCACCGCTCCAGAGTGCGCAATCCCGATTTTGCCACTTTCGACATCCACGACCGGGTC
>CAZJGV010000279.1:0-1565 GCA_964545615.1 uncultured Pelotomaculum sp. | reverse complement strand
GTGAACTATGCTGTTGAGCATTCCTTCCTCTGGGTTGCGGACGACAAAAGGACCATCACCATGGAACTGACCATTGACATTGACATCTGCCCGGTGATGGAGTACTTTGAAATTTTTTTAAGCCGCATGATCATGTGCAGGAGGGCTTCAACCTTTTTGAAATGCAAGTTTGAACTGGTGATTAACGGGGCCAAATTGCTATAGTTTTTATGTTTTTAGATTAATAGGGGGTTTAGAGCTATAATGAAGCTGGATAAAGTATTAAAACTCGCAGGGATTATTTTGGTCGTGGCAGCTATTACCGTCCTGGCCATCTTCCCTGTATTTCCTAACGTCAAGTGGCTTCCTTTCACAAATTTAATCAAGCAGGGTCTCGATTTAAAAGGCGGCGTCTACGTTGTACTGGAAGCGGTTGACACACCTGATATCCCTGTAACAGACGATAGTGTGAAACAAGCCATGGCCATAATTGAAAACAGGGTCAACGCTTTTGGCGTAGCCGAACCGATCATCCAACTGCAGGGTTCGCGCAGGATCATTGTTGAACTGGCCGGAGTAAGCGACCCGGATGAGGCGGTGCGCAATCTGATTAAAACGGCTTATCTGGAATTTCAAACGGAGGACGGAAAGACCGTACTTACCGGCCGTCAGCTGAAAACCGCCCAGGAAGGGAAAGGTCCAGGCGGGCAGCCGGAGGTTAACCTGGAATTTGAGCCGGACGGCGCTAAAATATTTGCCGATGTCACCGCTGCTAATGTTGGCAAACCAATCTATATTATACTGGACGGGCAAGTGGTTCAGTCCCCTACCGTGCGGGAGGCAATCCCCAACGGCAAAGCGCAGATTTCGCCTTACGAATCTCTGGAAGCGGCTCATAACGTGGCCATCCTGCTCCGTTCCGGCGCGTTGCCGGTAAAACTGGAGGTAATGGAAAAGAGGGCCGTGGGGCCGACGCTGGGTGCTGATTCCCTGAACAAATCAATCACTGCCGGCGTCGCCGGATTAATCGCTATCTTAATTTTTATGATTGGATATTACCGGGTACCAGGCCTGGTGGCCAACCTGGCGCTGGTTATTTACACCTTGCTTGTTTTGCTGGTATTCGCAGCCTTGAACGTAACCATGACACTGCCCGGTGTAGCCGGTTTCCTCTTATCCATGGGCATGGCTGTCGATACCAATATCATTATTTTTGAGCGACTGAAGGAGGAACTATGGGCGGGCAAAACTCTTCGGTCGGCCATAGACGCGGGCTTTAAGCGTGCCTTTGTGGCTGTCCTGGACTCGCACATTACTACTTTAATCGCAGGTATCATACTCTATTATTTTGGCACAGGACCAATTAAGGGCTTCGGTATAACCCTTTCTATCGGTGTTCTGGCCAGCTTATTCACAGCAGTGGCCATGACCAAGTGGATCCTGCATTTGGTGGCGGGCAGCAACATGGTACACAACCTCAAGCTTTTCGGGAAATAGGGGGAGAAAATAATGAGTTTAAGAGACAGAATGCCTTTTCACTTTGTCAAACTGCGTAAGATCTGGTATACCATATCAGTGCTGATTAT
>CAZJGV010000278.1:0-2706 GCA_964545615.1 uncultured Pelotomaculum sp. | reverse complement strand
ACCGTAAGCCAGGCGAAAGCATGGAAGTGGATTGGGCAGGGCAAACAGCGGAGCTGTGCGACAGTGAAACCGGCGAAATCCTGAAGGCATATGTGTTTGTGGCAGCGCTGCCATATAGTGGGTACGCATATGCCGAAGCGTTTTTAAGCCAGAACCAGGAATCTTGGACCGCCGCGCATGTCAATGCATACAGTTACTTCGGCGGTGTCGCCCGGATTCTGGTGCCGGACAACCTGAAAACCGGCGTGGTGAAGCATACCCGTGAGGAGATTGTGCTCAATAAGAGCTACCAGGAACTGGCCGAGCATTACGGGACAGCCATCCTGCCAGCCCGTGTCCGTGCTCCAAAGGACAAGGCGAGTCTAGAAGGCGCTGTGGGCAATGTGTCCAGCTACATTCTGGCGGCGATTCGCAACCAGAGGTTTTTCACCCTGGGAGAGATGAATACCGTCATCAAAGAGCGGCTTCACACCTTCAACCACAGGCCGTTTCAGAAAAAGGATGGAAGCCGGGCGACCTGGTTTGCCGAGGAACGCGCCTCGCTTCTGCCGCTGCCCAGAAATTCATATGAGCTGTCTGAATGGAAAGTAGCAACGGTTGCGTTCAACTACCACATCAATGTGGACGAGCAGTATTATTCCGTGCCATATGAATATATCAAGCGCAGGGTAGAGGTTCGCCTGACCAGAAGTGTGGTGGAGATATTCTTCGAGGGCAGCCGCATTTGTTCCCATGCTCGTCTCCAAGGCCGGCGCGGGCAATACAGCACCCAGGAAGCGCATATGCCGCCCAACCATCAGCAGTACGTCCAATGGAACGGCGAGCGGTTCCGCAAGTGGGCCGTTAAAATCGGTGAGAATACGGCGGTTGTGGTGGAGTCCATCCTTGGCGGCTACAAGGTGGAGCAGCAGGGCTACAGGGCCTGCATGGCGCTGCTGAAGCTAAGCGACCAATACACAAAGCAGCGCCTGGAATCCGCCTGTGCAAAGGCGCTGGACTACACACCCAAGCCCAGCTACAAAACGATCCAGACCATCCTCAAATCCGGCCAGGATCAAATCTCCAGGGAATCCTCCGCAGCCGGGGAACCCTCCAAGTATGGCTTCACCCGTGGGGCCGAGTATTACAAAGGAGGGCGGAAATAGTGCTGCATCACAACACGGTTTCCAGACTTCAGGAGATGAAGCTGGGTACAATGGCTGCTTCGTTCCAAAAGCAACTGACAGACAACGCGGCGTCGGCCCTCTCCTTCGAGGATCGGTTCGGCCTGCTGGTGGACGCGGAGTGGACAGCCAGGAAAAATAATCGCCTGGGGCGCCTGATTCGCAAAGCTGATTTCGCTTTCCCCAACGCCTGCCTGGAAGATGTTGAGTACCATGCCGACCGGAAGCTGGACAAGGCGCTTATCGCCCGGCTGGGTTCATGTGGCTATGTGGATGACTGCCGCAATATCATGATCCTGGGCGCTACCGGCAGCGGGAAAACCTTCCTCGCCAATGCCTTCGGCATAGCGGCAAGCCGGAATTTCTACACGGTTCGGTATATTCGGCTCCCGGAATTTCTGGCTGAATTGGCGGTTGCCCGCGCCGAGGGCACCTACCGCAAAACACTCAAGCAGTACAAGCAGGTGAAGCTGCTCATACTGGACGAATGGCTTCTCTACCCCCTCAAAGACAGCGAAGCCCGCGACCTGCTTGAGATCACTGAAAGCCGCTACAAAAAGGCCGCCACCATCTTCTGCTCGCAGTTTGAAGTAGGCGGCTGGCACCAGAAGATTGGCGAACCCACCCTGGCCGACGCCATCTGTGACCGTATCGTCCATGATTCTTACACCATCATCATTGGCGGGTTGGATTCTATGCGTAAACGCAAGGGACTGACCCACGAGGCCTAACGGCCTCACAGGGGCTCTGCCCCTGACCCCGGAGTTTTTCGCTTTGGTTTTCCAAGGAGAGTGAGATCCCGCCGCCTGCTAAAAAGAGCGATACCAGGCGGCATCACTCTCCTCGCCAAACCTCTCAGGCCGCTCGGGTCGGTCTCCACCGTTGCCCTATCCTGCCTGCGAGTAAAAGCACTTTTACTGTACCGCATGGCCTCTTTCGAGTCAATGTCCAATCTCACCGCCGCCACTGTCCAATTCTTCCGCTGCTCCTGTCCAACCTCACCGCCTCCCGGTGTCCAACATCGCCGACATATTCAAAAACTTACAAGGGGGTAAAAGCGAGGGTGGCGGGTAAATCGCAGCATTTTGTAAAGCTACTTCATTGATTCATACATCAATTTTAACTCCTCTATGGACAATGTCTTCCCGTTTAGTTTCCTATGGAGCATTGCATGACAGTTTGGACACACAGGAATAAGGTCATTTTTATAGTCTATAACATAATTTTCTTTAATCTCACTTATGGATACTTTATGATGTACATGGATAAAACCACTGCCTATTTCACCGTATGCTGTTTCAAAATTCATTCCACAAATCAAACAGTCGCATCCATGATATTCAATACATTTTCCTCTTGCCACAGAACTTCGTTCATATTTATTAACTAAAACCATTTTAGCCGCGCCTTCAACGTAAACATCATCTTTTTTTATATCAACAAAAAAGCCTTCCGTGTAAAAATCATCAAAATGCTTATCCAAGTACTCTGTTAAATTGTCATTGCATCTTATCGGTCGCTGTGGCACCCCACTCAACCCATT
>CAZJGV010000277.1:408-2717 GCA_964545615.1 uncultured Pelotomaculum sp. | reverse complement strand
TGGCGTAATTTTTTCTGGCTCAGTTTGTTTCCGGTAAGTCTGATCTTTTCTGCATTAATAATTATTACAAAATCACCTGTATCGATATTGGGAGTATAGGTTGGTTTGTGCTTGCCTTTCAAAATGGCCGCAACTTCGGTAGCCAGTCTGCCCAGAACCTGGTCGGCGGCATCTATCACGAACCATTGCCGCTGGATTTCCAGCGGTTTTGCCATATAAGTTTTCAAGTCTTTCCCTCCTGTATCTCATCTTCCATGAGATTGTTCCGACCCCGCCATCCTTATATCTGCCAACGGGGCAGGAGACAGGCATAAAGCTGGAGAGTACCTTTTTATTTAACTAAATAAAACCCGGCTTGTCAAGAAAAACCCCTGATTTAATCAGGCGTAGACTATTTTTCATCATACTCGATTTTAAGCAGATAAAGCCCCGCAGCCGGCGCCGTAAAACCAGCCAGGGTGCGGTCCCGGGCAGCGATTATTTCCGGGACGCGCCCGGCCGGGTAATTGCCTCTTCCTACTTCTACCAGGGTCCCCATTATTATTCTGACCATATTGTACAAAAACCCGTTGGCCGCTATCTCCATATTCAGAAATGGCCCGCGGTGATATAAAACACATTTCTCCACCCGGCGCTCATAGGTTTTTACCGCTGAACCCGCCGCACAAAATGATTGAAAGTTTTGGGTCCCGATGATGAACTGACAGGCTTTTTGCATCTCTGCGACGTTAAGCTTTTCCCGGTTACACCAGGCATATTTGCGCATAAAGGTCTGCCCTGCTTCCTGGCGGTAAATAAGGTAGGAATAACCCTTGCTGGCGGCGTCATAACGCGGATGAAAATCATCTCTCACCACCTGGCTCCTTATTATTCTTATGTCAGGCGGCAGAAAACTATTGAGGGCAAACCGCCATTTTTCCGGCGGAATGGTGGAGCAGCTGTCAAAAGCTATTACCTGGCCAGCGGCATGGACCCCGGTATCAGTCCGGCTGGCTGCCAACACCGGTATCCTGGTCCCGGTCAGCTTTAACAGGCTATTTTCGATTTCAGCCTGTATGGTCCGGGCGTTGGCTTGGACCTGAGAGCCATGATAATTGCTGCCGTCATATTCCACTATCATTCTAATTCTGCCCATGATTCCCCCTAGCTAATTTAAACCAATAAAAAGTGAGGAGGACGTTTTTAAAAACTCCTCCATCATGGCTTTTGCAACCGTATCCCGCTGTCTTTTGTTCAGGTACGGTCCGTTTAGTCGACCAGTTCCAAGATTACCATTGGCGCGCCGTCGCCTTTACGATAACCGGTCTTGATGATCCTGGTATAACCGCCCGGACGTTCGCGGTACCGCTCAGCTAATGTGGTAAAAAGCTTGCGTACAACAGCATCAGTCATTAAATATGAATCGGCCTGCCTCCTGGCGTGCAGATCGCCTCTTTTGGCCAAGGTGATCATTTTTTCCGAAATCTTTTTGATTTCCCTGGCTCTGGTTTCAGTGGTGGTAATTTTTTCGCTATCCAGTAAAGAAGTGACAGAGTTTCTGAGCACTGCCCTTCTGTGATCGCTTCTGAGTCCTAATCTGCGGTAACTCAATGGGGGTCCTCCTTCCTAGTCTTCTGGTTTTTTAAAGGTCAGCTCCAGTTCCTTAAGTTTTCTTTCGATTTCCTCCAGGGATTTTTGCCCCAGATTTCTGATTTTACTCATTTCTTCCCGGGTTTTGCCGATCAGATCGCCGACTGTATTGATGTTGGCCCGTTTAAGCCCATTGGAGGCCCGGACGGAAAGTTCAAGTTCCTCGATTGACATATCCAGGACTTTGTCCTTTTTGTCTTCCTCTTTTTCCACCAATATCTCAACTTCAGCATAAGTATCATCTATTTCAGTGAAAAGCTTCAGATATTCAATAAGTATCTGCGCTGAAAAACTTACCGATTCTTCGGGATTTATACTGCCGTTGGTCCATACTTCCAGGATCAGCTTGTCATAGTCGGTCCTCTTTCCTACCCGGGCGGTGTCGATAGTATAATTGACCCGTTTGACCGGTGTATAAATCGAATCGATCGGAATCAGCCCGACAATATCATCGTTTTTATGGGGCTGCTGATCAGCGCTGACGTAGCCCCGTCCCCTTTCCACAGTAAGCTCCATTTCCAGTCTGGCGCCCTTGTCCAGTGCAGCAATATGCAGCTCGGGATTTAATATCTCAATTTCGGCATCCCGGGCTATATCGCCGGCGGTTACATCTTTGGGGCCGCTTTGCTCGATACGGATGATTTTACGTTCTGTGCCGTCGTATTTGATGATGATCTGCT
>CAZJGV010000277.1:0-398 GCA_964545615.1 uncultured Pelotomaculum sp. | reverse complement strand
TTAAGGTTCAAAATTATTTCCGTAGTGTCTTCCACCACGTTTGGTATAGTGGAAAATTCATGCAATACGCCTTCAATTTTAACTGAGGTCACGGCCGCGCCCGGCAATGAAGACAGGAGTACCCGGCGCAGTGAATTGCCCAAAGTTGTCCCCTATCCTCTTTCCAGCGGTTCAATGACAAATCTCCCGTAGTTTTTTTCGGCATCTTTTTCCACACACTCAATGCGCGGTTTTTCCATCTCTAGCATTAATTTAATTCCCCCTTTTTTTCTAGAGGTTTATCTATCTAGAGTAAAGCTCAACGATCAGCTGTTCATTAATGGTGGTATCGATTTGTTCTCTTAACGGATAATCGAGAACGGTTCCAGCCATATTTTCAACATCCACACTGAGCCATT
>CAZJGV010000276.1:0-2722 GCA_964545615.1 uncultured Pelotomaculum sp. | reverse complement strand
GAACCGTCCCCACTTGCTACCACTTGCTATTTGTTTGGCAATCACCGCATTGTTATAGTAAAATAACGATGAGGTGATATAACGTTAATATCACTAAAGATGAGAAAATTATGGAAAGAATACTTATTGTTGCAGAAAAACCGGCGCAGGCCCGCGAATATGCCTCAGCCTTAGGCGTCCGGGGCAAAGGGCAGGGCTATCTTGAAAACGACCGATACGTCATTACCTGGTGTGTCGGCCACCTCCTGGAGCTGGCAAGGCCGGAAGCCTATATGGATCTGGAGAGGTTGGGGAAGCGCTGGAGTTTAAAGCGGCTTCCTGTTTTGCCTGCGATTCATACTTTTCGCCGGACCGTAAAACCAGGGACACGCCAGCAATTACAGGTCCTGCAAAAGTGGCTTCAATCCCGGGACATCAAGCAGGTCGTCTGTGGCACAGACGCGGACAGAGAAGGCCAGCTGCTTTTTCAAGAGGTCTGGGATCTGGTGAACTGTTCGAAACCTTTATCCCGGCTCTGGATCTCTTCCCTCACCCGGGAAGCCATCCTGGAAGGGATGCGCAACCTTCTTTCCGGGCAGGCGGTGGCGGGATTGGCGGCGGCAGGCTATGGAAGGGCGTTTGCGGATTGGGATTTCGGGATGAACCTGACCGAAGGCTTCACTGCCCTGTTTGGCAGTTTTGATACCGTGCGCAAGAAGCCCAGCGTGATTTCTATCGGTCGGGTACAAACCCCGACCCTGGCGCTCATCGTCCAGCGGGAATGGGAAATAGAAAGGTTTGTTGGCGAAACCTATTTTGAAGTCAAAGCGACCTTTGCGGCCGGACAGGGGGAGTATAGCGGACGCTGGTTTGAGTCCGGCCGGGAAAACAAGCGCCTGATAGATCGTCAGGCCGCAGAAAATATTGCAGCCAAAACCCAGGGTCAGCCGGGGAAAATTATCAAAGTCGAACAAAAGGAAATATCCGAAGCCCCGCCCTTGCTCTTTGATTTGACGAGCCTGACCGTGGCGGCTTCCAAAAGATATGGGTTCAGCGCTGAAAAAGTGCTGGAGCTGGCCCAATCCCTATATGAAAAGAAAGCGATCACTTATCCCAGGACGGATTGTGCCTATCTTCCCGCAGATCTGATACCTAAGCTGCCGGCCCACCTCCAGGCAATCCGCCAGGGCCCCTACCTTGAAAGCGCCGAGGAAGCGCTGAAGTTGGGAGTCCCCCAAGGCAAGCGGGTGATTAATACCATCACGGCTCACCATGCCATTATTCCTTCGACCGAAAGAATCAACCCGGGGAGGCTCTCCGCAGCTGAAGGAAATTTGTATGATTTAATTGTCCGGCGTTTTCTGGCGGTTTGGTTTCCGGCAGCCCGGTATCAGCAAACAGAAATTGTCACCGAAGTGGCGCAGGAGTTATTTCGAACCAAAGGCAAAGTGCTGCTCAGCCCTGGTTGGAAAAAGGTATATCACTTTAAAGACCTTCAAGAGCCCAGGAAAAAGACAGGCAAAGACAAGCCTAGCGACGGGAATGAAGACGAGAATAAAGAGCTGCCGCCGGTTTACCAGGGCGAATCTGTTCAAACCCAAGAAGTCAGGATCGAGGAAAAAACCACCCAACCGCCCAAACGGTTTACCCAGGGAGACCTGCTCAAAGCCATGGAAGGCGCCGGCAAACAGATAGAAGACGACGTTTTGCGCCAGCAAATGAAAGGAAAAGGCTTGGGAACCGTGGCCACCCGGCCGGCCATTATCGAGAACCTTATCCAGCGAGGCTACGTCCGGCAGGAGCAGAGGGCTTTAAAACCCACCGACAAAGGGACGCAACTAATCTCCCTGATCCAAAACAAACTTCCCCAGGCCCGGCTTCTGATCAGTGCGGAAATGACGGGGCAGTTGGAGTATGACCTGGCTCAAGTGGAAAAGGGAGAACTGACTCTGGAAAAATACATGAGCGAGGTAGAAGAGGCCATTATCCGGATCCTGAATGAGCTTCGTACGTACGAACAAAGACACGGAAAAACGCCTCTGGCGCTGGCCCCTGCTAAGACTGCGCAGAAAGCTAAAAAACCGGTCAAAGCAGAACGGTTGCATAATACGCAACCCGAAAAGCCACTCCAGGAAAAAAACTGCGAAGAATTAGGCGCCTGCCCCCGGTGCGGGGGAGGAGTGATTGAAGGACAGAAGGGCTATGGCTGTTCCAACTGGAAAAACGGCTGTAGCTTTGTGGTATGGAAAACCCCAATCTGTGGGAAGGTATTGACCAAAGCCCAGATAAAAAGCCTTTTAAAAAAAGGAAAGACCTCCCTGATCAAGGGCTTCAAATCTAAAAACGGACAGTCCTTTGCCGCTCACCTTGTCTGGGAAGATGCGGCCAACGGAAAATTGAAATTTGAGTTTGTCGATTCCGGCAGTAATAGGATGTCTATAGTCAAGTAAATTCATATTCCAGGTAAGTCTGGTTACATCCGAAAAGCCCGCGTTCCTGGCCAAATACTCAAGAGCGATGGAAACCGCTTTCGCTTCACTTTCACGCCTCTGCGCTCCGAACTGTTTGCTCTCTTTCAGAAAACCATGCAGGAATTCATACCCGTCACACTTCAGCAGGTGGCTGAAAATCTCCTTTTTGGTGCTGTCATTACCTACAAAATTATAGCCACGCACATAGGTGTCTTTTTCAGCGCCGACTAATATATCGGCAACACATAAATTCTTCTCTCAACAATAATACT
>CAZJGV010000275.1:0-2743 GCA_964545615.1 uncultured Pelotomaculum sp. | reverse complement strand
ATTTTAAGCATGGTGCGGGCCAAGCCCAAGTTCTGGTTGACAGGTACGCCAACCCCGTCACACCAGTACGGAGAACCTTTCCTGTAAATATACCAGCCGGTGTTACCCGATTCTCTCCACTCGTCCTCGTGCACACCAATAGCATCTTTAGCGGCCTGCAGGTAGATATTGGCCTTGCTGTTATAAGCGGACAGCTTGGGGTCGCTTTTCACAATCTGGGCAAACCAGGCGTACGGGTACGAGATGTTGCCGGTATCAACAGCCACGTGAAAATATTTACCTCCCAGGATCAGCGGATTGCTGTCGTTGAGCAGGTCGGTGTGGCGCCAGGCGGGGAGGCTTAACCCCCGGTAATCAGTTACCTTTCTGACACTATCTCTCTGGTTTAGCACACTGTCGGCGTGATTGATAAATTTATCAAGATAGTAGGTGTCCTGGTAGGTCTCGTACATCAATAAGTATGCTTGAAGCACGTATGCTTCCCTGAAAGCGAGAAAGCCATAATCATTGTTAGAGTTTTTGTACCAGTCGCCACCTCTTTGATCCAACTGGTTAAAATAAGCCCTGAGGTCCTTAACCTCAGCTGCTTGTCCAGGCGCAGCCGATAAAAAAACCACAGCTGCAAAGAAGACTAGAAACATGCCAAACCATAAAAAGGTTTTCCTTTTCGATAAAATCAAATCTCTTTTCCTCCATTCTATTGATGTTAAATCGGAGGCACTCGATTCGGGATCCTGTATGTTACTGGTCAGTCAGTAAGTAACCAAAAACACCTCCTTGGGGGTAAAGATAACAAAAGTGCCTGTGTCGACAAATTTCGACAAACTAACCATTTTCCCCTTTCTTAAAGAATTGTTAATTATTAGCAAGGAAAAAGCGCCTGTTGGTTAACAGGCGCTTTAAAAGGTCTTTGAAGTTTTTTAGATTCTAGTGCTCCCGGCCTTTTCCCAGTAGGCCGGAGTTCGTCCGAAAATAGTTTTTGCCAGCCCGGCCATACTGGCGAAGTTAAACATGCAGAAATAGTATGGAAGATAAAAGAGCTTTGGCCTGAACTGAAAAACCGCGCTTAGAAGGGCAAGGGAGTAAAAGGTGATTTGAACCGCCAGAAGTATCTGATAGATAACTGCAGTCGGGTACAAAGCAATGTTGGCGGCAAAGATCAGGACTTGAGGCAGGGGCGCCAGATAGCGCAGGAGTCTATGGGAAATCATCTTCCAGGAGAAAAGCAGATTTGTATGAAAAGGGCTGAAAATGCCCGGTGATTTTAATATACTGCCCCACACTCTCGCCATCATTCTAACTTTGCGCTGATACTCCTCACTGGTTTTAATTCCCGCTTTTTCAGATGCTGCGGCGTCATTAATATAAACTGCTTTTTTCCCTTTTGAATTCACGTAATGAGGGAATTCAAAATCGTGACTTTGTGTATTTCCAAAATAGTGGTAGTCTCTGGCGCGAACGGCGTAAATCGCTCCGTTGCCGGCGGTGATAGAACCCGTAGCTGTTTCAAGACTGCGGAGAAATATTTCATAACGCCAGTAAATTCCTTCCGAGTAGCTGCTGCTTCCCTCACCGGTGTTGATGTATCTGAGTTGACCGCAGGTGTATCCCACGCTTTCGTCTGTGAAGGGGCACACCAGCTTTTTTAGTGCGTCCTTTTCCCACAAGGAGTTGGCGTCGGAGAAAACTAATATCTCGCCCCGTGCCCTGCCGACTGCTTCGTTCTGGGCACAGGTTTTACCCAGCCTTGATTCAGTGCTTATGAGACGGACTCCCTGGCAGGCAAAGTCAGAGACAATTTCATCGGTCTGGTCCGTTGAATAGTCGGACACCACAATAATTTCTATCTTTTCCCGCGGGTATTCCAGGTTCAAGCAGTTTTCAATTTTCTGTTTGATTACAGCTTCTTCGTTATGAGCAGCAATAATAAAAGATACTTCCGGCGGGACCCCGCCTTCGAAAATAGTCTCTTGTCTTATTATTTTAGCCAGGATAGAAAGAAGTATTGGGTAACCAATATAGATGTAAATTATGGAAATGGCAGACAGCCAGAATAATAGTTCCAAGTTATTAACCACCCTGGATAATATGTTTTTTAGCTTTCTTTCCGGCGGTACAAAACGGCTACCCAATGAGGTTTCCTTTTTTGGGGCAGTAGTTTTCGCAGCACTGATAGGAAGTAAGATATCAAGCCCCGTTTGAGAGAGCCTGAACCGGTGTAACCACACTGGGGACAGACGCAGGCGTCGGAAACGTTCCAGTGATTCCCCAGATTTTGCCGAAAGATGGTATCCCACCGGTACGGCCGAACTGTAAGTCCGCCAAGATACCGGTGGTTTACATATTCGAAAAGAGGGAGCAGATTTATAAGCCCTTCCAGATTAAAACTGTGCAGGTGGCGGTAGCGGTGGTAGGTGCAAAAACATAACGGACATTTTATAAACCTATCCCTTAAAAACTCGTCATTAGGAACGGTGATTAAAATATATTTTTGGGCAACTCGTTGAAGCTCCAGAAGCGATTTTTTGTAAATTGGGTTGGGCAAGTGTTCTATTACTTCGGTACAGATAACAAGGTCAAAGGACTGGTCAGGCAGAGGCAGGAGGTCCATGCCGGCGACTATTTTCTCTGCCTGCACATGTTTAAGCGCTTCATTAGAAACATCAACACCCAAAACTTTTTCGTATTGACCCAGGAGTTGATTGGTCAGAAGTCCATCTCCGCAACCGACATCGATAACGCT
>CAZJGV010000274.1:0-2763 GCA_964545615.1 uncultured Pelotomaculum sp. | reverse complement strand
TATAGAACATTACGGAAATATTTTTATCGCACCGAGCGCGGTGATCGTTAGAAACTGCACCGTTTTCCAGGGTGGTACCATAGGCGCCGATTTTGGCGGCCATAAGGCGGCACTCATCGGAGACAACGTGGTTATCGGGGCGGGAGCAAAAATTATCGGGGACATTGTGGTGGGCAATGGCGTATTGATAGGCGCCAACGCGGTAGTCACAAAAAGTGTTGAAGATAATACGGTTGCAGCCGGAGTGCCGGCTGTGGTAATCAGGAAACGCTAAAAAAAGAGCACACCAGCTTATGGTGTGCTCTTTTGCAGTTTTTATTGAGCAACCAGGGTGATGTTATCGAAATCGTGGTAGCCGGCTTCAGTGGCCGAGAGCAGGTAGACCCTGGTCGTGACTGTTCCGGCGGGAACTTTAAAGGTTTGTTCCGGCATTGATTCCCAACCTGTTCCCTTGTGCAGGTATCTAAAATCGTAAGGCACCGTCCGGTTCCCGGCGGCGTCAATAAACGCTACCGCGAGCCGGCTGTCTGCCGCTCCCGCAGTTCCTTTTCTGGTCTGGGCGTTTATCTTGTACTGCTTGCCGGAGACCAGTTTTAAGTCCTGATAGAACTGCCAGTTATAACTGTTTAATACGTACTTGTTGCCGTTGCTTTCAGTCTTGATAGTTCCTCCGGCCGACCAGCCCTGCCTGTCCAGACTGAAGTTTCCATTGGTGATAAGGCTTACCGGTTGTTCAGGTACAGGTGGTGAACCGGACTGGGTCAGGGATATATTGTCAAACCCTGCATTTTGAGTGGCGGAAGGGCTCAAAAGGTAAATCCGGGTTGTGGCGGCCGACGCGGGAACGGAAAAAGTGGTTACGGGTATGGTTTCCCATGCGGCGCCCTTGATCGTATAGGTGATATCCTTACCAATGGTTCGGTCGCCCTTCCCGTCGATATACATGACCACTATTCTTGCCTCAGTACCGGTCTCTTTTCTGACTGAGGCGTTTATGCTGTAATCACCAGGTTCTAAAACAATATCCTGATAAAGCTGCCAGTTATAACTGTTTGACACGTACTTGTTGCCGTTGCTTTCAGTCTTAATGGTTCCTCCGGCCGACCAGCCCTGCCTTTCCAGGCTGAAGTTTCCGTTGGTAATCAGGCCGGTGTCTGGCTGTTCTGGTTGAGATGCGCCTGCCTGTTTCAGGGAAATGTTATCAAACCCGGCAGTCAGGCTTTCTGAGATGTTCAAAAGGTAAATCCGGGTTGCGGCGGCTGATGCTGGAACGGAAAAAGTAGTTGCGGGTATGGTCTCCCAGCCGGCGCCTTTGATCGTATAGGTGATATCCTTACCAGTGGTCCTGTTGCCCTTCGCGTCGATAAACATGACCACTATCCTGGACCCGGTGCCGGTCCCTTTTCTGACCGAGGCGTTTATGCTGTAATCACCAGGTTTTAAAGCAATATCCTGATAAAGCTGCCAGTTATAATTGTTTGTGACATACCGGTTCCCGTTGCTTTCGGTGACGAGCGTGCCGCCTGCCGACCAACTTGTCTTATTCTGGGTGAAGCTGCCGTTAAGAATAAGCTCGCCGCTGCCGGCCGGGGGTTCCGGGGGGGTATATTGGAGCACAGTAAGGCTGACAGAGGCGGGGTTAGACCGGTTGCCTGCGGCATCAACAGCCTCAACTTTTACTGCGTATTCGCCGGCCGGCACGGCGCTGCCGTTGACGGTTCCGTTCCAGACAAGCTGCTGGGCGCCGGACGTTTTGTCGGTATTATTCTGAAGCACCGCAACCTGACTGGCTCCGCTGTAAACAGTAACTGTCACTTTCGCATTTTCTGAAATCTGATAGTTAATGGATACCGTGTTGGCGCCGTCAGGCGTTAAGCTGTCCGGACTGACGGTAAGATTGTCCACCACCGGTACCGAGCGGTCTACTTTAACAGTCACAGTGGCCGACAGCCCAGTGTTGCCTGCCGCGTCATGTGCTTTAGCCCGCAGGGAATAGGTCCCTTCAGCAAGGTTTTGGGTATTCCAGCTCAGGTTCCAGCCCTGGGCATTTTGAGCGCCGCTGCCTGCGGCAGTCCAGGGGCCGCCGGCACTCTGCGCAAATTCGAAGTCTACTCCTGTCACGCCTACGTTATCAGTCGCTGTGGCGGTGAGGTTCGCCTGAAGGTCCAGGTAACCGCCGTTAGCCGACTGGATCAGAGACACTTGCGGGGCGACTGTATCATTAACCGGAGCGGGGGGTTCAGTGGGCGTGCCGTTATAGGCCTGGTTCATATAGGCGACGACCAGAAGCACAGGTCCTCCAACATTAGTATAGCTTGAAGCCCGCTGGTAGGAGGCGTTAAAAAGATTCGGCACCAGATCATTGAAGCGCAGCCAGAGTCCGATAAGCATATCATTGCTGCCGTTAAGAGGGGTACTGTTTACGAACTCGTTAATTTTGCCGTCGGCACGAATAATGTTTTTGCCAACAGTGTTGGCGAAACGCTGCACATCCACATTTGTAAATACGATGCCAGCTTCATAGGCCATCATCACAAAGTCACCGTCAACGGCGCCGTGGCGGAAATCTTCAAATTTCTTATATCCACCGTAAGAAGGAGTATTGGTGCTGATTTGCTGGCTGCTTGTCCAGCCGGTTAAGCCGTAGCCCCACCAATAGTTCCACTCGTAGCGGTCCGTGGTCAGAGTCAGGTTGTTTTTAAAATGCTGGGCAATCTTGGTTACCCGGTCCAGATATTTTGCTTCACCGGTAGTCTGATGAAT
>CAZJGV010000273.1:2588-2803 GCA_964545615.1 uncultured Pelotomaculum sp. | reverse complement strand
TGTGCTTCTTTTTGGCGTGCCTGCCTATAAGGATGAATTCGGGTCTGGGGCTTATGATGATGAAGGCATTATTCAGGAGGCCCTGCGGGCTATCAAGCGGGTTTACCCCGATTTACTGGTAATCACCGATCTTTGTCTCTGCGAATACACCAGTCATGGCCATTGCGGTGTGATCAGAGATGGTTATGTACTAAATGACTCAACCCTGGAACTTC
>CAZJGV010000273.1:414-2578 GCA_964545615.1 uncultured Pelotomaculum sp. | reverse complement strand
GGCCGGGGCGGATATAATAGCGCCTTCGGACATGATGGACGGCAGGGTAGGGGCAATTCGCGGCGCCCTGGATGAAAACGGTTATATCAATGTTCCCATTATGTCCTATTCCGCTAAATACGCTTCCGCCTTTTACGGTCCGTTCCGTGAAGCCGCGGGTTCCGCTCCCCAGTTCGGAGACAGGAAATCGTATCAGATGGATCCGGCTAATTCTGATGAGGCGCTTCGTGAGGTTTGGCTGGATATAGATGAAGGGGCCGATATCATAATGGTTAAGCCGGCACTTGCTTATATGGATATCATCAGAAGGGTTAAGGATGAGATTAACTGTCCGTTGGCCGCCTATAATGTAAGCGGGGAGTACAGCATGGTAAAAGCCGCGGCCCAAAAAGGCTGGATTGATGAACGAAGGATCGTGATGGAGTCTCTAACCGGAATTAAACGGGCCGGAGCGGATATAATCATCACCTACCACGCCCTGGACGCAGCCAGGTGGCTTAGAGATGAGAAATGAGACGTGGGATGTGAGACGTGAGAATGAAAGATTGTCTCAGTGGTTAAAAGACATGAAAGGAATGCAAGCATATACCCATGTCCAACGTCTCACGACCTATGACCAAACTGGGGGGTTGCTGAAATGATTGTTTCCTGGAACACTACTAACGCCTGCAATATGTACTGCAAGCACTGCTACCGTGACGCGGGGGCAAAGGCCGATGAGGAACTGAGTACCGCAGAGGGTATGACACTGATAGATCAGATTGCTGACGCCGGTTTCAAGATAATGATCTTCAGCGGCGGTGAACCGCTGATGCGTGACGATATCTTTACGCTGGTAAGCCATGCCAGGGCCAGAGGTCTGCGGCCGGTCTTTGGAACAAACGGCACCCTTATTACAATAGATGTGGCGCGGCGCTTAAAAGCCGCCGGAGCCATGGCTATGGGGATCAGCCTGGACAGCATCGACCCGGACAGGCATGACGAATTCAGGGCGTCGCCGGGCGCCTGGAGCGGCGCGGTAAAAGGTATGCGCGCCTGCAGCGAGGCGGGGCTTCCTTTTCAAATTCATACCACGGTGATGGACTGGAATATGCATGAAGTGGAAAAAATGACTGATTTCGCGGTTTCATTAGGGGCGGTGGGGCACCATATCTTTTTCCTGGTGCCTACCGGGCGCGCGGTTAATATAGAAGCTGAGTCGCTGAGGGCCGGACAATATGAAGATCTGCTCCAACGCATCATGAAAAAGCAATCTGAAACAAATATAGAGCTGAAGCCGACTTGTGCGCCTCAGTTCATGCGCATAGCCGCTCAGATGGGAGTAAAAACCCGTTTTAGTAAAGGCTGTCTGGCAGGCCTGTCCTATTGCATCATCAGCCCGAGAGGTATTGTGCAGCCGTGCGCTTATCTGAATATCCCGGCAGGAAATGTCCGGGTAAATTCTTTTATTGATATCTGGCGGGACGCTGAAATATTTAAAACTCTTCGCACAGAGGAATATAAGGGTGGCTGCGGTATCTGTAATTTTAAGAAGGTATGCGGCGGCTGCCGGGCCCGTGCCTATTTTTACCACGGTGACTATATGGCGGAAGAACCCTGGTGTCTGTACCACGGAAGAAAGGGTTACTAGATTTTATGAAACTGGACAGTCTTAACAGGAAGCTGCTGAATATAATCCAGGCGGACTTTCCCCTTGTTCCGGAGCCATACCGGGAAATAGGTGAAGCACTGGGTATCACTGAAGACGATGTTATAGACCGGATAAGAACTATGTTGGACAGCGGGTTAATCCGGCGGCTGGGAGGAATATTTGACTCCAGAAAACTGGGTTACCAGGGTGCTCTCTGCGCTGTCAAGGCCGACAGGGACAGTATCGCTCAGGTTGCCGCGCTGATAAACTCTTTTCCTGGAGTCACACATAATTACCTGCGGGAACATGCCTATAACGTATGGTTTACGGTACTGGCCCAGTCCGAAGAAGAAATGGAAAATATCTTAAGTGAAATTAGAAAACACTCTGCTATTCAAGAAATAATTGTCCTCCCAGCAGAGAATGTTTTTAAGATCAGGGTAAATTTTAACCTTGAATGCGGTGTGTCCATGCTGACCGAACAGGACAAGCAGATCATTCGTGAACTGCAAAACGGCTTGCCTCTGGTGAGCC
>CAZJGV010000273.1:0-404 GCA_964545615.1 uncultured Pelotomaculum sp. | reverse complement strand
GGCTAATAAACTGAACATGACCGAGGAAGGATTAATTGAGCGAATCAGGCATTTCATTGCCAATGGACAGATTAGACGCTTTGGAGCGGCAGTCCGCCACCAGGACCTGGGTTACCTGGCCAACGCCATGGTAGTCTGGGATGCTCCCAGCGAAAAAGCTGCGGAAATAGGAGTGATCATGGCTGGCTTTGCGGAAGTAACCCACTGCTACCAGCGGCCGCGTTATCCCGATTGGCCTTATAATCTTTTCACCATGGTGCATGGACGGTCCCGGGAAGAGTGCGTCCGGACAGCTGAAAAGCTATCGCTGGCTGCAGGTGTAAAAGAATATAGGCTGCTGTTCAGTACGGCCGAGCTAAAGAAAAGCAGTATGCGTTATTTTGAATAAAAAAACAGGATTAGAA
>CAZJGV010000272.1:0-2811 GCA_964545615.1 uncultured Pelotomaculum sp. | reverse complement strand
ATGAAGGCTTCCTGCGGAATTTCCACGTTGCCCACCTGTTTCATCCGCTTCTTGCCTTCCTTTTGTTTTTCCAGCAGCTTGCGCTTACGGGAGATATCGCCGCCGTAACATTTGGCTAAAACATCCTTGCGTACAGCCTTAACTGTTTCCCTGGCGATAACCTTATTGCCGATAGACGCCTGAATCGGCACTTCAAAAAGATGACGGGGGATCAGGCTGCGCAGCCTTTCTACCAACTGGCGCCCCCTGTAGTAGGCTTTATCCTTGTGTACGATTACTGAAAGAGCGTCGAGCACCTCGTCCGCAATAACCACATCAAGCTTGACCAGTGCAGACTGCCTGTACCCCGATAATTCATAGTCCAGGGAAGCGTAACCTTTGGTGCGTGATTTTAACTGGTCGAAGAAATCATAGATTATTTCACTGAGGGGCATATCGTATAATATCATTACCCTGCTCACGCTCAAATACTCCATGTTGCTAAATATGCCGCGGCGCTCCTGGCACAATTCCATTACCGCACCGACATAATCCCTGGGGACCATAATGGTGGCTTTGACAAAAGGTTCTTCGATCATTTCCACCTTTCCGGCGGGAGGAATCTTGCTGGGGTTTTCAATTTCCATTATCTCGCCCGCGGAGGTGCTAACCCGGTAAACAACGTTCGGAGCAGTTGTTATAAGATTGAGACCGTACTCCCGTTCAAGCCGCTCCTGGACTATCTCCATATGCAACAGGCCCAGAAAACCGCAGCGGAAGCCGAATCCAAGCGCATCTGAAGTTTCAGGCTCATAGATTAAGGAGGCGTCATTCAAGCTGAGCTTTTCCAGGGCCTCCCTCAAATCACCGTAATCAACATTGTCAGCCATGTATAAGCCGCAGTAAACCATGGGAGTGGCCTTACGGTAGCCAGGTAAGGGCACAGGAGCGGGATTCAGCGCGTCTGTAACTGTATCGCCTACCCGGCAGTCCTTAACATTCTTGATACTGGCGGCTATAAAGCCCACCTCACCGGTTTGCAGTGCGCCAATGGAAGTAAGAGAAGGCTTGAAGATGCCTACCTCGTTTACCTCTAACTCTTTGCCTGTGGCTATCATTTTAACCTGCATACCGCATTGCACGGAGCCTTCCATCACCCTTACATAAGCAATGACTCCTTTATAGGGGTCATAGTGTGAATCAAAAACCAAAGCCCGCAAAGGCGCCTGAGCCTGTCCTCCGGGCGGCGGAATTACACGGACGATTTTTTCCAGGATCTCTTCTACGCCTAATCCGCTTTTAGCGGAAGCCAGGACAGCCTCCGATGCGTCCAGACCTATAACATCCTCGATCTCTTTTTTGACTATCTCCGGCTGGGCACTGGGCAGGTCAATTTTATTTATCACCGGGATGATTTCCAGGTTATGATCCAGGGCCAGATAAACATTGGCGAGAGTCTGGGCTTCGATCCCCTGCGCGGCGTCCACAACCAGCAACGCACCCTCACAGGCCGCCAGGCTGCGCGACACCTCATATGAAAAATCTACATGCCCCGGGGTGTCAATCAAATTCAACTGGTAATCCAGGCCGTCTTTGGCCCGGTAATTCAGACGCACCGCCTGCATTTTAATAGTAATACCACGCTCCCGCTCCAGGTCCATCTGGTCAAGCACCTGTTCGGTCATCTCCCGTCCGCTTAGCGAGCCTGTGTATTCCAGAAGCCTGTCGGCGAGGGTTGACTTACCGTGGTCAATATGGGCGATAATGCAGAAATTGCGGATCCTATCTCTCTTATACTCCATTTAAAGCCTCCCGCTAAAAGTAAACAACTATATAATTATATCACCGACATAAAATGGTATCAATCAATCTTTACCTCTATCACCTCAGCTGGGTCAAGCCATTCTTTTAAAACGTCATTCAACTCCACAAAAGGACCTTCTAAAACACTTTCACCATAGCGCCTTATCATCACGATTCTTTCCGCCAGGTATTCCATGGGAAGATCAAGACGCATGCTCTCACCCAGAAATCTCACCTGGTAGACACCATGTCCATCATTTTTCAATTCAAAGGCACGCACCGGTGTCTCAGGGCAAACCCTGTGGTTAAACCGGGCGATTGCGGTGGAAGTCCCCAGCACGACCAAGACTGTGAAGATTAAAAGCGCAAATTTATATTTAGTCCAGTTCATCATAAACACTCCAGTAGATTTATTTATATTATTGAAAAAAAATAGGGCGGCTTATACGCAAAATCTGGAAATAACCTGATTTACGCCTGGCCGCCTGTGGTTATAGGCTAATTTATCGCTTTTTAAGGATAAAAAATCAGTTTTTCTGTTCTTCTCCATTAATCATGCCGGCTACAACATCCGCCAGAAGGCGCGCCGAGCGGACCGCCTCGTCAGTGGAATTTTTTGTTGTGCCTACTTCCAAAAGGACCGCGTGCGGGTGGAGAGACTGATTATAAAGACCATCCTTCACTCTGACTCCCAGAGAAAGCCCGGGGTACTTTTCATTTAATTTATCTGAAAGATCCACAGCAAAGGCGTGGTTCTGCCGCCAGGCCGGAAATGAGCGGCGGACATCGGAACCAACTATAAAAAGGATTGGGGCCACATTCTGGCCGTTGATATTAACAACACTTTGCTCTCTTGTTTTCCCTGAATCACGGTGAATATCAAATACCGCCCAGGTTTTCGGATTGGCGGCCAGGAGTTCGCGTACCGTTTTTTCCGACTCAATATAAGAAGTGTTGTAGCTCAGATCGTTGATCCGGTCTGATCTGGCCACCTTTATGCCGTATTCATTTTCCAGTGTCTCCTGAAAG
>CAZJGV010000271.1:1793-2832 GCA_964545615.1 uncultured Pelotomaculum sp. | reverse complement strand
CGTAACACACAAAATAAAAGGGCAGGTCAGGTATTTATATCCTCAATAAGATAGATTTTACCGTCTATAAAAAACAAATACTGACCGTCCGAAAGCATAATAATTCCTTGCTCTTCCGATGTCATTCCTTCCATACTTACCCCCTAGATGATAATATTTTTGTCAATTCTGTATATCATATTCCTCCTTTTCTATTATTTACCCCTCTTGTTTTGTACTAATTATTATACAATACTCCCAGTGTCGAATCGTGTCGCAATAGGTAGGCTATACAAATAATTCGACATGTTTTTACAATCCTTATGTGTACTCATAAAGTTTTCGCACAGGCAGGGTAATGTTTCCAATGTGCTGAAAATCAGAGATATGAACCGATTACGCGACATTCTGCTGATCAAGCACATATCCCAGGCTGAGTTATCCCGGATGACCGGGATTCCGCAATCCGACATTTCGAAGATTATATATGACCAGAAGGACATTTATTTAAAAACCGCCAAAAAAATCGCCCGCGCCCTGGGCAAATCTGTTGACTACATATGGCCAGACTAAAAAAGCCCCCGGGTTTCCCCGAGGGCTCTCAATTATTTCACGTGAAATATTATAGTTTCGTTAATTTTGCTTTTAAATCTGCCAATACCTCATACCCTCCCAGGGCAGCCATCGTAATCAAAATAGAATTGAGCAGTACTAGCAACAACGTGGCCGCGATCTCCCGGCCGATAATATCAAACTGCCCCTGGAGCCAGGCGGCCAGCAGTGTCAGTATGATGGCCCAGCCGAAGGCGTACCAGCGCACCACGTAATCATCGAATACCTGCTTTACCAGAGACTTGCTGAACTGGACAATGATGCCCAGGATGAGCACCAGTCCCCCGAAGGTATACAAAAAATCAATCGTGATAAAATCAGTAGGCATAATATCATCCTCCTAAAATTAATTTAATCAGCCTTCTCCACCACGGCAGGGGTTTTCTGCGCTCCCTGCTTATTCCGCGGTACTCCGCAAATGTTGTAGGCCTGAACGCCGTCAAGTCTC
>CAZJGV010000271.1:0-1783 GCA_964545615.1 uncultured Pelotomaculum sp. | reverse complement strand
CCCGCAGGCTTGCCCTCGGAAGGTTATCAAGGTCATACTTCGGGGGCGCATGGCCCTCACCTCACTAAATCTTACTTGCAAAATTCCGTATGAGCGCCGCCACATATTCACCCTTGCAGCTACCACCGGGATTGGCGTTATCCAGCCAATAATCAGGGCTGACTATAATGCCCTTTGCCTGCAGCCTTTCTATGGCTGTTTTCGTGGCCGCTGTCTCGTCCGTCTCCCGTAGGCTGAGCCCCATTGCCTTGGCTATACCGTGCGCGATGGCACTTGATATCCCGGATAGGTACAGTTCATCCCGCAGGAGCGCTGCATCTATGGAGTTGTCGATAAAGCACAGCTCCAGCAGGACAGCGGGCATACTCGTTTCGCCCAACACTATAAATGGCGCGGTTTTCCTGCCCCGGTCAACCAAGCCATGCTGGGCGCTGTAAGAGGCGCAGGCCTCGTGTAAAAACTCCCGCAGGGTGATAGTCCTTGCGCTGGGACTGACGTAGGTATAGCTTTCAAAGCCTGTGCCGCCGCCGGCGATAATGTGGACGCTGACAAAGCAATCTGCATTCTGTCCGTTGGCGTAGGCGCACCGGGCCTGCAGGCTGTCCGTGCGCGGTACTTGGAGCACGGTACAATTGTAGGCGGCCAGGGCAGTCGCTATGCGGCCAACTATGTCGCCTGTTATGTTGGCTTCTTTCAGTCCAAAAGCGCAGGCGCCGGGGTCTTCCCCCGGCGTGTGGCCTGCGTCCAAACAGATTGTTTTATTCGCCACTGTATCCCAACTCCAGCAGTACTCCTTGCAACTCTGCCGGCAGTTCGACCAGGGCAATCCGTTTGCCCTTGTTGTTATTGCCGCTGCCGCCGATGTGGATGGTCTTTTCTTCAACGTCTGCGAAGACCCTTTTACCGTTTATTCGCGGATACCCGCCACTGGGCTCAAAAATACCACGCCCCACCTCTACTATTTTTCCGTCACGGGTGCCCTTTTGGGCTGTCTCCAGGTCATCCACCAGGTGGACAACTCCCTGCCTTCCAACATACGCATAATCTTTTTCGATCATTTTTTCATTCCTCCGTAAAATTTAGTATTTTACTTTATAAGCGGCAAACCCCGCCGCCTGAATCTTATTGTAAGTATCCTCCTGCCCGCCCTGGTTATAAAACGCTCCGCTCTGTACCCGATATAGCGGCCAGCGCTTATTGTCCCACGTCAGATCAAGCAGTCCATGACCGACAAATGCCGGGTCCAAAGCAGTCTTTTTGATGTGCTTAAATAAAACATTTTCAAGCTCATCGCTGGTAGGCCATTTGCCTTCCCTGGCTTTCCACGCGGCCGCAATCAGGGTGCATGCCCCGGTAACGTGAGGCGTGGCCATTGACGTACCGGACAGTATCTTATACCCGCCTCCCGGCCAGGCCGAATAAATCAGGCTGCCAGGTGCACCGATGTCGATACCGTCAAAGCTGTTGGAGTACCCTGCAATTTGTTCGTCCTGGGTTGTGGCGCCCACCGTGAAAAGCTCATAGAGATAGCCGGGATAATTCCATATCTCGGACGTTGCCGGATCCCCATCACCGGCATTGCCGGCCGCGGCCGAAACTTTTACACCCGAGTTAACTAACTTACGAACGAAATACTGAATCATCGGGTCCGGCGATGTGCTGCCCCATGACAGGTTAAGGCTCTGTATCAGGTCCTTTTCGTATACTCCTTTGTTGTAGCCAATCAGGAACCTGAACGCCTCATAGATTGATTCCGCGTTATCGCAGCTGCCGTCCTTGTCCA
>CAZJGV010000270.1:0-2890 GCA_964545615.1 uncultured Pelotomaculum sp. | reverse complement strand
AGAGAACCGTCCCCCTGCTTCCCCCCTTGCTTCCCCTATCAGGACTTCCTGCCTGTGCCGCACAAAGGGCAGCCCGCACACTCTTTTACCCGGCCGCTGAAAACATTTCTAATGGTGTCCAGGGTGGTGGACATACCGCCGTTGCCTTTACAGTGCAGGGTGATCTCCCTGGGAGCTATGGTAATCAGAGCGCTGATTAAAAGATCTTCATAATTTATCTCGTTCTCCGACAGGTCGATCAGAAAACCTTCCATGTAGTCGCTTCTGATTGGCTGCATATTCCCGTCATACAGTTTAAAAATCCCGCTCCCCCTGATCAACACATGCACTACTTCTACCTTCGGCTCCTGGATCTCCACAAAATACTTCAAAAGCTGGACAAATTCCCGGTACTCCCTCTCAATCAAAAAATCGTCCACCGCTTTTTCAGCCGCTTCCTTTAATTCCCCCACGTACTCTTTCAGCCTGAACCTGATAAAACCTTCTATTATAATACGGTTGTTGTGATGCAGGAAGTCAATAAGCTTATGTAAGATCCTGCTTTTCCGGTTGGCCCAGTATAGTGTGTGCCCGGCCTCCAGTCCCTCCCGGTTGATATGCCGCAGGGCGTAATCGTAGATTAGATTCTTCTCCTCTTCACCGAAATAATAGTAGTTTTCCCTGATGATGTCTTTGAGTAAAATATCCTCCCAGTGGGTCAGGATAATATCAGAAATACTATCGGCAAGGTAGTGCTTGAATACCGACTGCACTTCTTCCTGGCTGATTTTACGTGAACCGCAGTTAGAAACACTGAAGGCCAGAAAAGTGAATTTTCCGGCCGGGCTTTCCTCCAGGTCCACCTTTAAACCATCTTTGTTGAAAAGCACTAATTCCCGGCCCAGTTTAGCCTTGAGCAAATCGATATGCTGCGTGGCGCCGATGGAAATGGTCTGGGCCATCGAACGATTCCCCCTTTTTAAAGAAAACCTCTTCTTCAGTATAAACAAAAAATGCAGGCGCTATGCCATGCAAATTTTTAAAAAAATCAGGGGCTTGAGGCGGCGCTGACACCGCTCAAATAACCGGTGGCAAAGGCGATTTGCAGGTTGTAGCCGCCGGTCAGGGCATCCACATCGATTAATTCGCCGGCAAAATACAACCCTCTGACCAGCTTTGATGCCAGGGTTGAGGGGTTAATCTCAGCGGTGCTCACACCACCTCCGGTAATGATGGACTCGTTTAAGGGGCCGGCGCCCTTTATGTGCAGCACAATATTTTTCAAGGTTTCCGTTAAACCCAGTAACTCCTCCCGGCTGACCTGGTCGACCTGCTTGTCCGGGCCGGTATGAGCCATACCCAGGATAACAGGGATCATGCTGCGCGGCAGCAGTTCGCCCAGAGAATTTTTCAGGAGCTTGCCCGTATTCCGGCGAAAACAGAGGCGCAGGCGCTCCGCCAACTGCTCTTTGGCTAAAGAAGGGAATAAATCGATCTTCACCTTTACCGGGTAGCCCGTGCGGCAGCCAAGAAAACTGCTCAGATTTAATACTGCCGGACCTGAGATACCGAAGTGGGTAAAAAGCAGTTCCCCGGTCTGTTCAAGGCCATGTGTTTCCGGTATCGCCTGGATTTTGACTTTTTCTAATCTTACCCCCTGCAGTGATTTGACCCATTGGTCAGAGGCAACCAGAGGCGCCAGGGCAGCCCGCGGCTCTATTATGGTGTGGCCAAGTTTTTTAGCCATGACGTAGCCATCGCCGGTCGAGCCGGTTTGCCTGTAAGACAACCCGCCCGTGGCCAGCAGTACCTTGCGGGCTTGCCAACTGCTGTTGTCGCTCAGCAGTACGCCGCTCACCCGGTTATCCCGGACTGTCACTGCGGTGACCTGTGTGCCAAACTTTATCTCAACATTATTTGAGTACAGGTATTTTTGCAGCGCCTCCACCACATCGCCGGCCCTGTCCGATACCGGAAAAACCCTGCCCGCTTGCTCCGCCTTGACCTTTATCCCGAGCGAACTCAGCAGGGCGATTAGGCGCTGGTTGTCGAATTTGGCCAGGGCGCCGTATAAAAATTTCCCGTTTGAGACTATGTTTCTTTGAAAATCGTCTATGCCGCCGCTGTTGGTGACATTGCACCTGCCATTGCCGGTGATGGACAGTTTTTTGCCGGGGCGGTCATTCTTTTCGATCAGCAAAACCCGCAAACCGTTCGCTCCGGCCGTTGCCGCGCCCAGCATACCGGCCGGGCCTCCGCCTATCACGACCAGGTCATACATATTATCTTCTCACTTTAGTTTTATCATAAAAATATTTATTAAATAGCCCATGATATTTTATCAGAATATTATAATTATTGTGATATAATTAATCTTGACAGAATAAAAAGTATATATTCTATCACCTTGTGGGATGCTTGCTTATTATATACAAATCTCTTTTCTTTTTCAATCCGGGTGTTTAAGGGGGATTTGATGATGGAGCGTCTTGGCGGGATCAATGAATGTGTATACTATTACGGTAAAAGGGTGGCTACCGCTTACAGGTTCAACGGCGGTGTAAGAATAATCGGTTTCAAGCAAGGGGAATATTTTGATTTAAGGGTTCTGACCATCGGCTTCAACCCGAAAAGGGACCGTCTGGGTGAAAACGCGCTGCGAATCATCCGCCCCTTGTTCAATAACATTCATGTCAACGAGATAAATGAGGACGCGCTGCCTTTCTGGGTGAAGATGAAAGAGCGCGGCCTGATCGATAGATTGGGAACGATAAAGTGGGAAGGAAACTACGACTATACGATGTCCTGTTAGAAAGTAAGAAAGTAAACTCCCCGGCCGGGCTAAACACCCGGTTTTTTTTTGATGAGAAAATGAAGCACTAATAGGTAAAGGAACGAAGGAGGAATTTTA
>CAZJGV010000269.1:0-2896 GCA_964545615.1 uncultured Pelotomaculum sp. | reverse complement strand
GACGGCGGGCGGGATGCTGCTGGGGCTCTTGGCGGTATCGATCTATATGCTTAAACGCCGCAGGCGGGATGCGGAAAACGGAGATGGTGGCGGCAATGGTTGACAACATGGTAACAAATATAACCCGGCCGGTTTCTTTATCCAGATAATAATTACTATCCAGGGAATCACTATCCATGGCCAGGGTAAGTTCCGAAATATCGATCTTAAGTTTGCGGCGGCCTTCTTCCTCAGTCATCTTTCCTCTCCTCTGGATTCCGGGAGTATGCTGCGCGATCATTTCTCTTTACCGCTTTCGAGCAACCGGTCAGACTTCGTTTTTCCATCACCTGCGCTCCAGCAATGTAATTCCCCGGTCGACCCCGTTTGTATTTTTTGCTCAGATGGTATGAGTTAACCCGTCTTTACCACCTATGGCCCAAATCAGGCTCGAAAATGGGTTATTCGCCTTTTTTATGGGGACTACATCTTTCATGTCTTTGAACGTTTGGTTGATAATGGTCTGAGGGGTAATCCCAACGCCCTGTATATTTCATAATGAAACGGCTCCGGGTCAGTAGTGGTGCGAATGTGCAGACTCTCTCCTGCCTCATTTGTGATGGTGCTGGTTACCCGTGTTTGATTGGACATCCGCACCCGGATCGTATCCCAGCGATAATGTATACCTTTTTCCATCAAACGTCTTTCTATGCTCGCCAGTAGATGATAAGCCAGCACACTGATAAACAGGTGCCCTTCCATCCGTTTGTCTTTCTGATGATATACCGGCCTCAGACCCAGATCGCTCTTCAGGTAGCGAAAAGAGTTTTCCACCCGGTTCAACATCATATATAACGACCACAGTTCTCCGGCAGCCAGGTCATTCCGGCTGGTTCGCAAATAATAACTCCCGGCAAATCTTGAGCTCAGTTCTTCCTCCTGGTCGATCTTCCAGCTTAACTTTGTTACCTTATCTCCATCCTGCTGTATATCCAACCGGTAGTAACGGGCAATGCTCGGATATTTTTCATGCAAGCGTCCCAGCCGCTCCATCACTGCCCCGTACTTTTTTCTACCTCTCTTTTTACTCAACGACGCCGATATTTCTTTCAAACCAGCTTCGTAATACTCCTGGAAACGGGTTTTCATGGCGTTTTCTTTCTCAGCCCGCCCGGTGCTCTCACAATATACCAGCACCTCTTTTTCCAATTCGATCTTTTTAACTTTTACCGTTTGTTCTTTTTCCTGCTTGATTTCTTCCAACTCTTCCTCTGGAGGTCTTTCCGCAGGCCGGCTGCGGCTCACGGTCATATAGTGGTAGCCCATTGAACGAATCAATTCCAAATTTTTTTGCGTGCCAATCCCGGCATCAATCACCACCACCGGGCGTTCTTTTAGAAGCGGCTCAGTCTGTTTCAATTGATTCTCATAGGCTTCCAGAAAAGCCTTCAGTGTCCCGGGTTCACTTACACTCCCTGGCAGTACCTGGCTTCTTTTGGGAAAGCCATCGGCATCCACCACCAGCGCCAGGGTCAACAACGGACAATCCTTGCGCTTCTCTTTGGAGCGTCCATGGCGGGCTAAACCGCTCTTCTGTCCGCTGCCTTCCAGAAAGGTATTGGTCAGGTCATACAGTATGATCCTCTCCTGGAGCTGGTACAGGGCTTTTTCCCTGTGGGTTAACTCCCTTTCAATCTCATCCCGCTTCTCCACCAGCCGGTCCGAGAGACGATATAGCGTATTGTGGCCTAAATGCTCAAAACTGCTCTCCAGCATCTCATCCAGGCCGCTCAGTTCCTTTCCCCATAAAGCGGTTTCCCTTTCACTGCCAGGATGCAGCAGCCGGCCTATTATCAAAAGCGCGGCCTGCTTTATCTGTTCAGCACTCAGCCCCAATCTCGCCAGCATGGCTGGAAAGCCCAGCTTCTGAAAAGCATCATAACCCAGCGCCTCCCCACCTATAGTGCGCGAGCGCCCCGCTGCAAAGGAATTGACATCCACCTTTTGCCAATCAGTTTCGGGCTTTTCAATCTCAGGAACGCTTTGCAGTTCTTTTTGCTGGATGATTTGAGCGTAATGCCGGGCCAGTTTTTCAATATGGTCGGCAGGCGTATTAAAGGTCTGTTGACCGTAAAGTAATTCTTCAATGCGGTCCGCCAGTATTTTCCAATCATCTTTGGGAAGCTCCAGATGGCCCAGATCGATTATTTTACGTTGTCTGGGTCCCCTGGGAGTGCGATAGGACTCCATAAGGCGGTGAGAGACAAATGCTTTTTCATAACCGGGGTTGTGTTTGATGATTTCTTTAATAAACATAGATAAGCCATCATAGCATAGATTAACGTTAATGTCAAGCTTACACTATTTGTATGGGGGACTACATTTAGGTCCCAGCTTCAGAGACTAACCATTCCAACCCCATTTTGAGGCTAAGCAGTCTATTGGATTATCGTATACGGTGGTAAAGATGGGTTAAGCAAAACTCCGTAAAAAAACAACCCGGGCGCCCGCTGAATAAGATTGAAAACATAGCCACTTCACTGGACAGTCTTTTAGAAGGCTGCCAGATTATCAGCTTTGACTGGCGTTATCTTTATTTGAATGATGCGGCGGTCAAACAGGCTCATGAATCCAGAGAAGCCCTGCTTGGCCGCACAATGATGGAAAAATATCCTGGAATTGAAAAAACCGAAATGTTTACGCATCTGCAAACCTGCCTGGAAAAACACATTTCGGATAGTATTGAAAATGAATTTACCTATCCGGACGGCAGCAAAGGCTGGTTTGAACTACGTATTAATCCTGTCCAGGAGGGCCTCCTGATTCTCTCCCTGGATATCACCAACCGCAAGCGGGCTGAGGAGCAATTGCGCAAAAATGAAGGGATTTTAAGGATATTCGTTGAAAACAGTCCAGC
>CAZJGV010000268.1:2346-2902 GCA_964545615.1 uncultured Pelotomaculum sp. | reverse complement strand
GGTTCAACCTTCGCTAAAGAATACGCGTTAATGTCGTTCCTTGCAACAATCATGGCACGATATCAATGATTAGGTATCGCAAGCTATGAAATGGGGGGTTTCTCAGCTACGAGAATACTAATCTTTCCATAATAATTCGGCGGTAATTGTTCGACCCGATCAGTTTTACTTTCTACAGCATTAAAATACCGAGCCAAGAATTTGAATAATAACACAAACAAATAATTCTTCTTAATTTTTAAATAATAATGAGCGGCAGAGCTAAGCTGATAAGCCAGCGCCCCCTGATACCCTTCCAACCACTCCAACCGCTTCACCTTAAAACCGGTTCTTTCCAATAAGTGAGTTAGCCCAAATTGGGTGTATCGGTAGAAATCGTAAGGAATTTCATGTTGTTCATAGAAAAAGGGTGCACTCAGCCACATGGTGCCATTTGGTTTTAAAACCCGGTTGAGTTCATTCAAAACTGCAGCCGGATCATTTACATGCTCCAAGACTTGAGTGCAAATGACCGCATCAAACCTATTCGACTGAAAAGGGATTCTTGACAGATCGG
>CAZJGV010000268.1:0-2336 GCA_964545615.1 uncultured Pelotomaculum sp. | reverse complement strand
GCCGTATGCTTTTGAGACTTTACACAAATCAATCGAATAGTATTGCATGTTCGCAAACAAATGCTGGTACATCCCCTCACCTGCACCGGCATCCAAAACCAGCGAATTGACTCGGAGAGACATCGAAGCTTCATAAACAAAATTCTGTAATTTTTCGCGGGATGGGTTTTGTTGAGATGAAAATACGCGCATAGGGTCCCTGATCAGTTATTGTTAATCAATGATACTGTCTTCTCACCGTATGTCAACGACGTCCAGATTGTAGAATTAAAAAAAGAGGAGGGCTTTTCAGCCCTCCTCTTTATACAGCACACAATTTACTGAACCGGAATACCGTTGTAGTCCTCACCGACGATGTTGCCGCCACCAATGCTAGTGGAAACGCGGACGACAACGGCCAATTGGCTGCCAGCAGGCCCGGCAATAATCGCGCCGCCGCCGAAGGAACCATCAGCATACGCGCCAAACTCTGCGCCAGCCGCACCAATTGCGCTGGCATTGGAGTTGGTCTTCGCGCCCGCGGCAATCGCACCGAGAGTATGAACACCAACGACAGCGCCGAACTTATCAAGGTAGGTTACGGTCACATCGCCAGCCGCCAAGTCGGCACCGCCAACGTTTTGGATAGCAATATAAGCGCGCTGGCGGGTACCGTCATTCCAGTGAGCCTCAGTCCAGCGGACGTATGGAAGAGCAATCGTGTCAGCACCGCCTGTGAAGCCAAGGAAGGCCGAGGAAACGCCGCCACCATAAACCTTACCAACCGCAACGATGTTCGCGCCGGTGGCTTCAATCTTGGCAGAGCCGGAGAAACCAACCGGATTGGCAGCAGCCGCTGCGCAGCCGTCAAAGCTAGCCTTGGCACCCGCAGGAATGGTCACAGGGCCGTGGGTGTTGCCATTGCTGTAGGTAACCGTCACTTCGGCTGCCGTGGTGGTTGAAGTGTTCTGCACGGCATAAGCAGTATTGGTGTTCGCCAATGGGCCGAATTTGCACAAAGCTGATGGCATGTAAATGGTCGCAGCGTCGGATCCAGTGCCCTCGAAGGCATAGGCATCAATGCCCGTTGTCGACATTTCCATCGAGGTAGCCACAATACTGCCACCCGCGCCAGCGGTCAACTGGACGGAGCCGTTGAAGGAAGCAGTAGTGATTTCAGCCAGAGTGCCCATATCGAAATACTGAGCAGCACCAGCAGGCAGGGAGGCCACATTCACAGTGACCGGAGAGCCACTCACCGGCACGAATTTCAATTCGACAGAGGTCGCAGCAGTACCAACATTCATCACGCTGAATTGGCTGGTTGTATTGAAGGTGTTCTTCAGAACGGTTGGGATCAAAACATAATTCGCGCCTTCAGAGAAGCCGTTCGACAGCGGGCGGTTCTTAACACCGCTGGCCGCATCGGCAATCTGGACCATCGTGGCAACCAGGGGCACATCAGACGACATGATCGCCGAACCGGTGAAGGAAGTGCCCAGCTGAGAAATACCACCGACATAAATGGAGGTACTTGCGCCAGCAGGAAGCACCGGGCGATCAATGGAGATGGGAGTGCCATCGCCTTCTGGATAGAAATTGATAACTACAGTTGCGTCAGCCCCGCCAACATTTTGATAAGTGACGGAGGTTGTGAACTTGGCGCCATAAGCTGCAGCCTGCACCGGCGAAGCAGTGAAGGTAAAGCTCAGCATAATGGCAAAAACGAGGAGTAGTGAAGCAAATTTGATTTTCATCTGGCAAATCCTTTCCATTTCAGTATAATTGTGTGTAATAACATTCTATTGGTGATGGTTTGATATTCAATAAGCCTTTTGGATTAATTTCAATAGAATGTCTCTGGCATTCCCCAAAAAACCCAAACGAAAGATAAAACATGCGAATCACCAAAAAGCACTTGCTCAGATTAGCCATTGTCATCGCCACACTTCTTATCCTTTTTTCAGCATGCAGCCCTGCCATTCAGCAAATTGTCCTCCCAACGCCAGAAGCCAATAAAGGCCATATTACCGGCACAATTCTAACCGTAGATGGGAAACCTTATAGCGATTATTCTGTGCGCCTTGCCGAAGTCTACTGGCAAGGGGAACAGGGCGCCTATGTATTGGACGAATCCTTTAGCCCGGGTGCTATTAGCGACAAAAACGGAGCTTTCCAAGTTCTCAATGCACCTGAAGGTGAATATGTATTGATCCTGGGTCAGGCGATGCAGACATACCAGGCTGTGACAGATGCCAATGGCATTCTCATGCGTGTTACGATCAAAGCCGGTGAGACGGTAGATATAGGCACCATCAAATTTGATTACGTCCCCTGAACCCGGGTCATGAGAAAAC
>CAZJGV010000267.1:0-2975 GCA_964545615.1 uncultured Pelotomaculum sp. | reverse complement strand
GACAAAAACCGTTAAAAACATGCTTCTAAGTACCCACATAAGTACAAAAAACACCACAAAAAATCACAAAAAAGGCGTTTAAGTACCCCCATAAGTACATAAACATAATAATAAAAAAGGTTCAAAAGTAGTTGATATACAGTAATATGCAGTGTCATATTTGTCAGTGAAGTTGTTAAAGTGCTTGTCTCTCTGTGTGCAATTCGCTTATTTTAGTATTAAAATCAGAGTTGAGGAACCGTTTTCTTGTTCTCTTTTAGGATTCTTATTTTTTCCTCAAGAATCCCGATTTCCTTTGAAAGCTTCAATATTGTGTTCTCCCTTTCGGATAGAATTTTTAATATGAGATTAATATTAGCATTTCCATAATTGACCTTCGATTCTTCGGCTTGTAGAGATTCCCCACAAACAGTAGATTTTCCGAGTAAGATCTCGTTTAAATCAAAACCATAGTCCTTACATTTGTCGATTAGAAGTGCATAATCAATCGAATTTCGCACCCTCCAGGCTGAAATTGTGCCAGATTTCACACCAAACCAATTAGCTAAATCAATGTCATTCAGGGCATTGATTTTTTCTTTAATTTTTTTTAATATAAAATCAACATTTTGTTGATTACCCTCTTGCATATCTACAATTTGTAGTTTATCTTTGTACTAACACTATTACAAAATTACGGCAAAATGTCTGACAAAAACAAATTGTTGAGCAAGAAACATTACGGGGATATCTCCATTGTAGCCAAAATGCTTGATACCACGCCGAATAACGTAAACCAAATGTTAAGACGGGAGACGTCCACCCGCCATATTGAGGCAGTTGAGGCTCTCCGGAAGGTAATTGAATTTCGAGACCAACTTCTTAAAAAATAGGTCATGCAATACCATAATAATACCCTTTGCATCGAATCTTCGTGGTTGATCGACCAGGGGATTATTACTCGGGCCAATTACGACAAGCTCAAAACAAGGCAGAGTATCAATGTAGTCCGTCGCGGCTGTATGAATACTGGTGCCCTGGTGGCTTATGATAGTATTCCCCAGCGCTTCCGCCGGGTTATTGAAAGTAAAATAGGAGATCCTTATAAGGCAGCAAGAATCAACCAGGTGGAAAGTCATATTCAGCCCAGCCAGGCAGCCAGCGAACTGTTTGAAAACTACAAACTGTCGGATGGCCGTTTCCTCCCCAGCGATACCAGGCGTGAGTATTATGCCAACGCCATCATCCTTGACGCTATCCACCGGCTCATAGCCGACAAACGCGCAAAGAGGCATGCCCTGGGTGGCCGGTCGCGCCGCGCATGGGATCAAATCTCGGAAGCAGTCATGGAACTCGACCGCACAAAGTACCCGCATAACCTTCCGGCCAATCCCCGCAGACTCGAAGAGAGGTATAAAACCTACATGCAGGATGGACCGGAGTCATTGATCCACAAAAATTTTCAGAACCGAAATGCGGCAAAGGTCGATGACCAGGTGAAGGAAAGCTTTCTGATGGAACTCTTGGCAGATCCCCACAACCTGGACAATGAACAGATCAGAGGGCTGTATAACCAGGTGGCTGAAAAAATGCAGTGGAAGAAGATCACTGCCGGAACCGTCGGAATATGGCGGGACAAAATGGAGGCCACCGTTTATGCCGGCCGTCGTGGATCAGTCGCATTCAGCAACGCAAAGGCTATGCAGGTAAAGAGGTCCGCCCCCACGGCACCGCTATACTACCTCACCCTTGACGGTTGGGATGTCGAACTTCTCTATCAGAAGACTGAGAATGGCCGGACCACATTCCACCACCGGCCTACCGTGGTGATAGTGCTGGATCCCTCCATAAAATACCCGCTCGGGTACGCTGTCGGCACCCACGAAACCCCTGAACTCATTAAGGAAGCCCTGCGTAATTCTGTCAGGCATACGGCCGAGCTATTCGGCCAGCTTTTCAGAGCTCACCAGATCCAATCGGACCGCTACTCTATCAAGCAGCTTACCCCGTATTACGAAACACTGGCCGATAAGGTCACCCCCGCGCGCGCAAAGAACGCCAAGGCGAAAGTGATCGAGCCGTATTTCGGGTATCTGAATAAGACCTACTGCCAACTTATGCCCAACTGGTCAGGCTTCGGCATCACCAGCGACAAAGATAAACAGCCGAATATTGAGTTTTTGAACAAGTACCGCCACGAATTCCCGGATTTCGACGGAGTGGTAAAACAGGTTGAGAGCATCATCATGCGAGAAAGGGCATCCAAGGTTGCCGCCTACGTGCAGTCCTGGAACGCACTCGAATCGGCCAGCAAGCTCGAACTCACCCCGGCGAATTACCTGCTGTATTTCGGAGAGACGACCGGTCATACCAACATGCTGCGCGGCACGGGATTACACCCGACCATCAACGGTATTACAAGGGATTACGACTCATTCGATTTGTCATTCCGTGAGCATGCTTCCGTCCGCTGGCAGGTGATGTACGATCCCCTGGATCTATCAAAGGTTCTGGCCGTGAACGAAGACCAGAGCCTGAGGTACGTCCTTGAAGAAAAGTATGTCCAACCCATGGCCCTGGCCGACCGCAAACCAGGCGACAGCGACCAGCTACAGCGGGTACGCGAGTACAATAAGGCGCTTGAGGGGAAGGTCATAGAGACCCGCGCCAAGTCGGCCGAACTGGTCAGGGACACACTGGCATCCAACCCGGCTCTGGAGGATACCACCCTGCGCAAGCTGCTCATCGTCGACAGTCAGGGCCAGCATAAGAACCGGCTTGGTGAGGCCAAGAAGGCCCTCCCCGCTTCCGGAACCGGAAAGGTCAAGCCCAAGGAGGAGGATGATACTGATTTCTGGAACATGTACTAATCTACTAAATATCACTGGTATGGATACGATTAAAAAAGAGAAGATCACCGAAAGGCTGCGGGCATATTGTGACCGCTATGAAAGCCAAAACAAGGCATCGGCATCGCTTAAAGGCGTATCGTCGGC
>CAZJGV010000266.1:0-2991 GCA_964545615.1 uncultured Pelotomaculum sp. | reverse complement strand
TATTGGCGTAAGCCTTTAAATCTCCGTCAAAACTCATTGAACAGGTGGTGAACTCGTCTATCTCCAGCCCGTTGTTATATGCCGCCTGGTGTTCTGCCAGAGTGCGGGCGCGGTTGGAGATGCGAACGGTGTCCAACAGGCCGTTAGCCTGCCTGACACTGTTCTGGTCGCTGCCGAAATACATCTTTGCCGGCAGTATACCCGCCGGCTCTGAATATGGTCTGCTGCCAACCTCTGACCCGTTGACCATTAAACGTAATGTGGCGCCGTCACCGGTAAGGGTTATGAAATTTTGTGATTCGGGAGTTATGCTTGCAGGGCTTGTGATATCGTAAACCGTACCGTTACTCAGAACACCGCCGCAAATCCTGCCGGACGAGTCAACCCATATTCTGTACCTGTTGTTTCCGTCTATATTGGTATACCAGAGTATCTGCTGGGTTGAGTTCTGTACGAGCTTGGGAATATACCACATGTCAACTGCCCAGTTGCCTTTATTGAAGATCCCGTTGGTGTTGACTGTTAAAGATTCCGCGACGCGAGGGACTGTTCCTAACATCCAGGATGTTACATATGGCTTTTGTTCAAACTGCAGGCAATCCACATACCAGGAGATTGCTGATGTAACGTTATTCTTTCGTAATATGAAGAATATTGAGCTGCAGCCCGCCGGCACTGTAAATGTATTTGACAGCCTGGTCCACGAATTGGAAGTAAGTGTAGCGCCGATTCCGTTTGCCGCCGGGGTCCAGTCGGTTTTGTAAGGACGGATTACAATGTTTTCTCCGCCTGCGACCCCTTTGGCGTAAAATGAAAATGTGTAAGTCGCTCCCGGGGTTACGGCAAAGGCTGTTCCGGAGGCGTTGTTCCATAAGTCGGCTCCGCCCCAGGGGTCACTTGTGTTGGCTAAAATTTTCATACAAGCGTTACCGCTTCGATGGGCATCAGTTGAACGGGTAACTGTCCCCCCGTCTCCAATAAAGCCTACGGGCAGTGAGTATTCAATGCTGCTTTGATTAACCGATAAAGTATTAGTTGTCCCTTCCTCCATCATAATTGCACTGCCAAATTCTCCTGTTTCATAGCGGGGAGTCATGGGATCCACTAATGTGCTGTCCTGCATGAAGGCGGACGAACTACGGAAAAAGGCGGCGTCACAGAGCCAAATAGTTGGATCTATAACAACGGGGTAAGCGGCTGCTTTAAGCCACTGCGGATCAACCGAGAGTTTTAATGAACCGTCTTTGGCCAGTTCAAGGTAAACCGCGTCACAGCGTTCTCCTTTACTGTCTACAGCAAAAGGTTTGGCCATAAAGAAATGCGGTCTTTCCGAAGCTGGATCTAAAAACAGAATTGTTCCATCAGTCATCATCCGGTAAACCGAGTTTTCCACATCCATCTGGAAGTAAAAATCACTTTTGCCGTTATGCTTGTGAATAATTATGTCTTCTTTCAGGCAGTGTTTGTCAGCTTTGTATTTAATATCGGTGTCGGGAAAGATACCTTCAATTATTTAGTATTAGCGCTATTATTGCACATGCATGTCTTTTTCTGTTTTAATATGCTATTTCCTGCTAAATGTCTGGTAAAATATTCCGACAAGTATTAGCTTGTTTCGACAATTTACCCTAACACATACCTTCTTCCATTTCATTTGTTTAATGCACATCACCGGCCATGTTTGACTTTGCTGACACAATCTATTTTATAGTTATTCCCTGTTTTCAATATCTTTTTTCTTTTGATTGTGCTCCATACCGGTATTAATATTCCCGGCCGGAGCGTCCTCATCGTCTGCTCCCTGAAAACTCTTGTAAAACATCCCGTCATCTCCGACCTCATAAGCGATGTTGTCCACATCGGTAACTTCGCCTTTCCTCTCAATATCAAAGTCTGAATAGCCGTAATACGAGCCGCCCCTGGACCACTCATCTGTGGTTTCGCTGTATTGCGCCACTTCCTGCCAGGCGTCCTCCCCGCCGTATCCTATGTCTTCTGTGTCATCTTTAAAACTCCTGGCGAAAGGTATCCCCAGCGCTTCCTCCTCAATCGGCCGGTCGTTCTGGTGCGGGATCTTTTCTTCAGCTTCCTTGCATACCCTGCACTTTGTGGCGGAAGGAACGACTTCCAGCCTTTTTATGTCAATCTCACCGCCGCAAACATCACAGGTCCCGTAAGTCCCGTCTTTTATTCTTGCCAGAGCTTCATCTATCGCAGCCACAGTGAGCATGGCGTTTTCCCGCAGGGCAAAGTCCTTGCTGCGCTCAAAAACCTCCGTGCCGATATCCGCAGGGTGGTTATCATAGGTTGAAATCTCACCGATGGAGTCGCCCAGCGGCACCCCCAGTCCGCCGTAACCCTGTTCATCTATGAAGTTGATTTGTCCGGCCAGCCTGCTTCTCTCACCTAAAAGGCGACGCTTAAAATCTAAGAGCTGTTCTTTTCGCACGGTATACCTCCATGAATTGTTTGTTAAGCTCCCACTTTTAATTGAACCATCTGGACTATCTCCGCTATGAAACCGCCTATCCACGGCAGGTTAAGCAATACCAGTTGTTTTAAAATGTATAAGACAAACGCGCCCAGGATCGTAAATCCGACAGCAATGCCGACACCTCTGCCAATACCGGCGATAAAGTTGATATACAACAGACGCCAGGGATGGTTAAGAAGTTGGACGTACTCAGCCAGCTTCATTTTTTCCATTTTAACGGCCAGGTCGGTGATCCTTTCCTGTAAACCCTTTAAAAGCAGGCTTTGGTTGTCGCCTTCCATGCTTACCTCCTGATTGAGACGTGGGATGTAAGACGTGAGACGTGAGACATGGAATTCAGGTATTCCTCTTAAGCCTTTTTTGAGACAAGGGGACAGTTCTCTTGTCTCATTTTAACCAACATTATTTTCCCCGAAAGCTTTAAAAAAAAACAAAAAAGGCGGTGGCTATAGCTGCCACACACCTATTATTGTTCGATTGAATGTATGTCTCGTTTT
>CAZJGV010000265.1:0-3003 GCA_964545615.1 uncultured Pelotomaculum sp. | reverse complement strand
CTTTTGAATCCAGTCTTTGCTGGCCCTGCTCGAGTTGGTCAACTTTTGAATCCAGCCTTTGCTGGCCTTGCTCGAGTTTGTCATCTAACCTTTGTTGGCCTTCTGTAAGCAACTCTAGCTGTTTAAGTACGAGTTCTTGAAATTTCCCGTTATCCACAAACAGCCCCCCTCGAAATACTATGGGTGTACAACTTTGGTCATCAGACGTCGGACGTCGGCATATTCTGAATTCCTTTGAGTCTTTGGCCCTTAAGGCTATCTTACATTCTCACGTCTCACTCAGCAGTTTGGCGATTTCTTCCACAGCTTCTTCATTGGTCAAGATATCCGTGCGCACCTGTTTGCCGGCCGCCCGCAATTTGTGCATCAGTTGGGAGGGAGCGGGAACATCCAGCCCCAATGCGCGCAATTCACCGGCCCTGTTGAAAACCTCCCGCGGTGAACCTTCCATAACCAGGCAGCCCTTATCCAGTACTGCCATCCGGTCTGCCTTCAAAGCCGCTTCTTCCATGCTGTGGGTTACTAAAATCACAGTAACCCCCTCCGTGCGCCGGAAGTCTTCAACAAGGTCCATTAACTGCCTTCTACCCTGCGGATCAAGACCTGCCGCCGGTTCATCAAGTATGAGCACTTCCGGAGTCATCGCCAGTACCCCGGCTATGGCCACCTTTCTACGCATCCCGCCACTGAGGCTAAAGGGAGTAACAGTGCTCACCAGAACCGGGTCCAGTCCCATTTGGCCAAGCGCCTTTTCTACCCGCCGCTTGACCTCATCCTTATCAAACCCCATGTTTCTGGGGCCAAATGCTACATCATCAAATACAGTTTCCTCAAAAAGCTGCTGCTCCGGTTGTTGAAAAACAAGGCCGACCCTGCGCCAGAGGTTGCGGCGCTGTCTTTTATCAGATATTTCGGTTCCGCAAACCCATACTTTGCCTTTAGTAGGTGTGAGGAGACCGTTAAAATGTTGAACCAGCGTAGATTTACCAGAACCTGTGGAGCCAATAACAGCAAAAAATTCGCCTTTTTCAATCTCCAAAGAGATCTTATCCAGGGAAACAACCTGGAACGGCGTGCCCGGAGAATATATATGAGTCAGGTTTTGTACTTTTATTATCTTTGAATTCTTATTCACTATTGCTACCGCCAGCACAAAAAAGATACCATGTCATCCAGTGACAAGATCCCGTCTGGCACCATAAACCCCCGCCTTCTCAGGCGCCTGGAGATTTCGGCGGCAGCCGGCAGGGCCAGGCTCATTTTGTCCAGCAGCAAATCTTCGGCAAACACTCTTTCAGGAGGCCCGGCCAGAACTGGTCTGCCTTCGTGCATAACAATGACCTTATCAGCCTTTGCGGCATCCTCCATGGAGTGGGTAACCAAAATCACTGTCACCCTGCCGGAACGGTTTAGCCGGATCAGTGTTTCCATCAATTCAGCCCGCCCGGCCGGGTCCAGCATGGAACTGGGCTCGTCCAGAACCAGACAGGCAGGGCGCATGGCCAGGACACCGGCGATGGCCAACCGCTGTTTTTGACCGCCTGAAAGCAGGTGCGGCGGGTGCTTGCGGTACCCAGACAGGCCTGTTAGAAGCAAGGCCTCTTCTACCCTCTCCCGCGCTTCTTCCGGTGCCAGACCCAGGTTTTCAACTCCGAAGGCGACATCTTCCTCTAGAAGAGAGCTGACAATTTGGTTGTCGGGGTTCTGAAACACCATTCCTACCTGGCGGCGGATTTCCCAGACATTTTCAGGAATTATTGTATCCAGTCCGCCAACAATGACTTTGCCTTCTGTTGGCGTGAGCAGGACATTAAAGTGCCTGACCAGGGTAGATTTACCGGAACCGTTTGGCCCAACAACCGCTAAAAATTCGCCTTTTTTGACAGCCAGGTTTACTCCCGACAGCGCCTGGAATTCTCCTGGCCTGCCCCGGTTGTAAACGTAAGTGAGATCTCTAGCTTCAATAAAGATCTCGCTTGAGTCATGAGTCGTGAGTCGTGAGTCCTGGAATTCAGGGGTATTCCTTACAAATCCTGTAACGTTAGATTCCGTCATTCCTTCTCACGTCCCACGTCTCTTTAGACTAATTCTAAAATAACCATTTCCGCCGCGTCACCGCGGCGATAGCCGACCTTGACCACACGCGTGTAGCCGCCGGTACGGTCGGCGTACTTTGGCGCGATGGTATCAAAAAGCTTCTTGACTACAGCCTCTTCGTATATATAAGCCAGCGCCTGACGCCGGGCGGCCAGGTCACCCTGCTTGGCGGTTGTGACCAGTTTCTCGGCTATGCTTTTTACTTCCTTGGCCCTGGTTTCTGTTGTGTTAATCCGCTCGTCCCGGAAGAGGGATGTAACCAGGTTGCGCAGCATGGCCTTGCGGTGGCCTGTATTCAGTCCTAATCTCTGGTAAGCCACAATAAAATGTCCTCCCTTACTCGTCGTCCTTCCTCAGTGACAGGCCTAATTCTTCCAGCTTGTTGATTACTTCCTCCAGGGATTTTTTACCCAGGTTCCTTACTTTCATCATATCTTCTTCATTACGCTGGATCAGTTCCTCCACTGTGTTAATCCCAGCCCTTTTCAGGCAGTTGTATGAGCGCACAGACAAGTCGAGTTCCTCGATGGTCATTTCCAGGAGCTTATCTTTCTGCTCCTCTTCTTTTTCCACCATAATCTCAACATCGTTAACACTTTCAGTAAGGCCGATAAAAAGACGCAGGTGATCGTTTAGGATTTTCGCTGACAGGCTGGTGGCCTCATCTGGTCTGATACTGCCGTTGGTCCATACTTGCAGGGTTAACTTGTCAAAGTCGGTAATCTGACCTACCCTGGTGTTTTCTACAGTGTAATTGACTTTCTTCACCGGAGTGAACACTGAGTCCACTGGAATGACCCCGATAATATGGTCACCCTTTTTGTTGCGCTCAGCTGAAACGTAACCCCGGCCCTTGGAAACGGCAATCTCCATAAAAAGTCTGGCATTGCCGGCAAGAGTAGCGAT
>CAZJGV010000264.1:0-3062 GCA_964545615.1 uncultured Pelotomaculum sp. | reverse complement strand
TAATACCCTTTCTTTTGGCCGCGTGTTGATCCACCAGATAAAGGATTAAACCCATTATAATCAGCATGATTCCTATTAAAAGCGGATTTCTGAAAACAGTTTCAGCCTGTTCTTCCAAAATGTACCCGGCCAACGCGCCGGGTATGGTCGCCGCCACCAGACACCAAAATAAAAATGCCTTCCTGGTACCTCTACGTTTTATAAGAGCTTCGCTGAAAAGTTCCACCCAGTCCTTCCAGAAAAAAGCCACCACGGCCACGAGTGTGCCCATGTGCAGCGCCACGTCAAAAGACAGTCCCGGATCCTGCCAGCCAAAAGCCCAGGGCGCCAGGACCAGGTGGGCGGAACTGGATATGGGCAAAAACTCCCCCAATCCCTGAATAATGCCCATCACCAGCGCCTGAAATACCGTCAAAAAAAACACCTCATTCCATCTAAAGTACAGCACTTATTATACCATGGCAGTCCTGTCCAAAAAAACAGATTAATTAGCTCTGTTCATAATAAATAACACATCTGTCTATATAAATAGGACTTATGACCTAAAAAACAAGGACTGAGAAGCAAGGGAAGTTCTCTTGTTTCGATTTCTCCTGCATATAAGTGTGTTATTATTTTTTCCGCAAAGAGAAAATCCCGGCTAAGCCGGGAGATTTTTCAGCACTCGATCAGGTTGCCGGGGGTCATTTCAGGCTTTAAATAGTCGTACGGGTTGGTGCTTAGAAGTTTAACGATCCTTTTTTTGCCGAAGCCCGCTCCTTCCACCAGCATCTGGACTCCTTTATAATTGACTTCCTTATATTCAGGGTACTCTGTCTTGTCGAAACCTTCCAGCACCAGTTCTAACTGCATGGGTGTGTATAAAATCACTGGAGCGGCACCTCTCTCCGGTTCGTTTTCCAATCCTCAATCAGGCTGTTCATTTTCTTTACGGCGTCACCTATACCACCGACTTCATTGATCAGCCCGACTTCCACCGCATCTTTGCCGATTAAGACCGTTCCAATGTCCCTGGCCAGTTCACCGGTACGAAACATCAATTCGCGAAACTTTTCCTCTGTGATCTTGGAATGCTCTATGGTAAACCGCACCACCCGGTCCTGCATCTTGTCCAGGTATTCGTATGTCTGCGGCACACCGATGACCAGCCCGTTTAACCGGATCGGATGGATGGTCATGCTGGCGGTATTGGCAATATAAGAATATGCGGTGCTGACCGCTATCGGCACTCCAATCGAATGCCCGCCTCCCAGAACTACTGAAACGGTCGGCTTGGACATGCCGGCAATCATCTCGGCTATGGCCAGTCCCGCCTCAACGTCCCCTCCTACTGTATTTAAAACGATTAGAATCCCCTCTATTTCCTGGGCTTGTTCCAGAGCAACCAACTGCGGGATCATATGCTCATACTTGGTGGTTTTATTCTGGGGCGGCAGCACCAGGTGACCTTCGATCTGGCCGATAATGGTCAGACAGTGAATATTGCTTTTTATTTCCGGAAGCTGGGTTGAACCAACCTCTTTCATTGATTCCAGTGTGCTTCTAGCCTTGCCGGATACTCTTTTATTGTGTCTGGGATCCTCTCCCGGCTCCTCATCTTCCTTCCGCTCAGGCCCAGGCTCACGGCCCGGGTCATGCTCCGGACCCGGGGTGTATGGGAAAAAACCTGGTTGAGGTGCAAAGCCTTGCATTTTCATTGCTTTCACTCCAGATAATGTTTTTTTAATCTTCTTGTTTCAGCACTTTTAGTATGCATTTTTTAACACAAAAAATACACGGGCATATACCTGTGTATTTACAGTTCCAGGACAGCGTATTTATTTGACGGAAGTAATATCACCTGTTTTTGCAATATAAAATAATATCTTTGAAGTTATCAAAATATCTGGCGCCCACCCCGTTATCCTTGCAAAACTTATATAAAGCATCCCTGGCAAAAACAACATCAGCCTTCATGGCCGGGCAGGTGTCGGAATACCCGTCCCCTATATATACGACCAAATTACCTTCACCTTTAAGTTCATCAATCAGTTTTGTTTTACAGGTGCCGCAAATACCGCAGGCGGGGTTGGCATTGGGACATTTTATTTCAAACCCCTGGTCATAGATCATCTTGTTGGCGTAGTAAGGTACTTCAATATGGTACTTTCTGAACACAGTTTCAAGACAAAAATCATACCCGTCGCTCAGCACATATACCCCGTAACCCCTGTCCCGGCAGAGATTAAGAAAATCTATGAAATAATCATCTATTTCCATAGTGTCCATCAGCTTCTTTACGTCATGGAGACCTGCCCGGAATAATTTAAAGGTCCTATTCGCGCATTCCTCTGTGGATATTTCCTTCCTCTCCCATTTTTCATTTATTGTCTCCCAGCCACCGTCCGCAAAAGACTCCACCATGGCTGCACAGGTGTCTTTTTTGGTAATGGTGCCGTCGAAATCAATGAAAAAAACTATGCTCATGCCTACCTCCAGATGTTTTTCAGGCTTCGGGCGTTATCTTCCACCTGCGGGCTGCCTAAAATCGCAGATATGACTGAAATCCCGTCCATCCCTGATTTTTTAACTTCAGCAGCATTGGACAGTCCGACTCCGCCTATGGCCACAACGGGTATGGAAACACTCTCCTTAATCATTTTTATCCCGGCAATACCAATGGGATCAACTGCATCCAATTTGCTGCCGGTAGGGTATACCGGGCCCGCTCCCAGATAATCGGCGCCGTTTTTCTCCCCGTATACCGCCTCAGCAGTGTTTGACACAGAATACCCCAGTATCTTACCCGGTCCCAGAAGCTTTCTGGCAACCGTCAGGGGCAGGTCCTCCTGCCCTATGTGCAACCCGTCCGCGTCTACCGCCAGCGCTATATCCAGCCTGTCATTTATGATCAGCGGCACATTACAGGATTTGGCCAGCTCTTTTAATTTTAAAGCAATTTGATAAAAATCGCGGCTGCACACGTCCTTTTCCCTGAGCTGCAGCAGACTTACCCCGCCTCTTATCGCTTCAGCAACAACATCAAACAAACTCCTGCCCTTTAGTATACTTCTGTCTGTAAC
>CAZJGV010000263.1:0-3067 GCA_964545615.1 uncultured Pelotomaculum sp. | reverse complement strand
ACCTGGATTATCTTGGCGCCTACGGGGCACTGAACCTTGGGCATAACCATCCCAGGATACTGGCCGCCCTGGATCAGGTAAAAGAAATGCCCAACCTGCTTCAGGCCGCCCTGAACACGCTGGCGGGCGCCCTGGCTAAAAATCTGGCGCTGGCCACACCAGGAAACCTGCAGCGCTCTTTCTTGGGGAACAGCGGGGCTGAAGCTGTCGAAGGAGCTCTTAAGCTGGCGCGGGCCGCTACCGGACGGCAGTGTCTGATTTACTGCCAGGACTCCTTTCACGGTAAAACCATGGGTGCTCTTTCAGTAACCGGGCGGGAGAAATACCAGAAAACTTTTCAACCGTTATTGCCCGGTGTAGAATCAGTCCCTTTTGGTAATCTGGAGGCGCTGGAAAGCAAATTAAGGGATAAAAACGCGGCAGCTTTTATTGTTGAACCAATTCAGGGAGAAGGCGGCATTATTGTTCCGCCACCTGGTTATCTCTCCGGCGCGAGTGAACTCTGCGCCAAATACGGCTCCCTTTTGATCGTTGATGAAATACAGACCGGCTTTGGACGTACCGGTAAGATGTTTGCCTGCCAGCACGACAACGTAACACCGGACATAATGTGTATCGCTAAATCCCTCGGTGGCGGCATCATGCCCATCGGCGCCTACATAACCACAGACGAAATATGGAAAAAGGCCTATGGCGGCATGGACAAAGCTTTGCTCCACACTTCAACTTTCGGGGGCAACACCTGGGCCGCGGCTGCGGCCATAGCAGCGCTGGAGGTAATTTACGAAGAGGACCTGCCGGAACAGGCGCGGAAAAACGGGATATACTTGCTGGAACACCTGCACAGGTTAAAAGAAAAATACCCTCTAATCAAAGATGTCAGAGGATGCGGGCTGATGGCCGGAATTGAATTCAACCAACCGGGAAGCTTGACGTCAAAAATTTCTTTTGGCATGGCTAACAAGCTTTCTGAGGAGTATTTAGGCAGTATGGTGGCAGTGGAGTTGCTTAACAAGCACCAAATAATTACGGCCTACACCCTGAACAATCCCAACGTGATCAGGCTGGAGCCTCCTTTAAATATAAGCAGGAAGCAAATTGACATTCTCGTGCAAGCCCTCGAGGATATATTTTCAACACATAAAAGCTTTCTTAGTGTAGCCGCTTCCGGAGTAAAGACAATTTTCAAATCTATGATAAAGAAGTAACCGCGTCTTTTTCCACTTCTTTCTCCACCAGCACGGGACTAACCCGGTTGCGGCCTAAAGCCTTCGCCTTGTACATTTCCGTGTCGGCCTGGGCCAGAAGTTGATCAAGCAGTGAGCTCGGGTAAGCCTCTGATTTCCCGTCATAGGTGGCGACTCCCAGGCTTATGGTTAGTTTCAAAAAACCGTAGGTGGTTTCAAAGGGCCATTTGCTCGCGGTTTCCCTGAGCCTTTCGGCAAGGATCAGGGTCTCCTGGAGGCCGGTAAGAGGAGCTATAACTATAAATTCTTCCCCACCGTAACGACCAAGCAAATCGGAGGTCCTTATGCTTGAAGATAATACCTGTACTATTTCTTTCAGCACCTCATCACCAACCTGGTGACCATGCGTATCATTGACATCCTTAAAATGATCTATATCAATCATAATTATTGACAGGGGCAGACCGTGCCTGATGGATATGGCCAACTCCTGTTCAATTTCACGCATGATATAGCGGCGATTATAAGCTCCGGTAAGCTGGTCGGTGATCGCTATAAGTTCAAGGCGGGCGTTCGCTTCAGCCAGTTCCTCGTTTTGAGCGGCAATTTCCTGTTTCTGTGCTTCCAACAAAGCTATCTGTTTAAGGAGAACCTCGCGCTGCTCCTTCAACTTCATTGACATTCTGTTAAAGCTAACTGCCAGGGTATTGATTTCCCGGTTGGCGCCCAGGTTTAAAGTCACCCCGTAGTTGCCCCTGGCAATCTCATCAGCGACTTCCGCCAGCACCTCCAGTGGATAGGATATCTTCCTGGCGACCAGTATAACAACAGGCAGGAACACTATAACAACCAAAACAGCGGCAACAGCTATGGACCGGGCAGCAACTACCGCTTCTTTCATACCAATATCTAAATAATGGTAGCTAACAGTGATGGTGACAGCTACCAGCGCCAAGGCCAGAAGCAAAAAACCGGCCAGTAACGAATTTTTGATCTTTCCCCGCCAAAACAAATCAATTAACTTGTTCATATTAAGTACTATATTTTGTGTAAAGTACAAATTTCCTTCTAAAATAATTCAGGCAATAAAAAAAATCCATTTTTTGGCCAATCCATCACCAGACCTGGAGTATCGCGCATTTCAAATAATATGTTTCGGGAGAAGCGAGCAGCATCGGATGGTCTTTAGCCTGACGCCTCAGTTCTATAAGGCGGGGTTGGCGGCCGGCATCCAGCGCCGCATTCTGAATCACTTCCAGGAAGCGGCTTTCAGACAGATGGTATGAACAGGTGCAGGTGACCAGAAAACCTCCTGGCGGCAGCAACTTCATGGCTCTTAAATTAATTTCCTTGTAGCCGCGGACTGCCCCTTCAAGCGAATGCCTGGACTTGGTAAAAGCAGGAGGATCCAGGATGATTAAATCAAACTTCTCCTTTTTTTTGTCCAATGATCGCAGTTTGTCAAAAGCGTTGCCTTCGATAAAACGGCAAATCCCGCTAAAACCGTTGCTCAAAGCATTCTTTTCTGCCAGGACCAGCGCGGGAGAGGCGATATCTATACCACAAACTTCCCTCGCTCCAAAATGCGCGGCATACACGCTAAATGTCCCGGTATGGCAGAAACAATCAAGGACACGGGCATCCTGAGCCAGTCCTTTTATTGCGGTGCGGTTTTCCCTTTGGTCAAGAAAATAACCAGTTTTCTGCCCACCCTCAAGATCTATCAGGAAGGACAAACCATTTTCTCTGATTTCAATAAGCGTGTCAAATGGTCCCTTTAAAAATCCTGACTTTAGCGGCAGCCCTTCCAACTCCCGGACAGCCGCGTCGTTCCTTTCATAAATGCCATTTTTACGCGGTGGAAAGATCGCCCAATCCGG
>CAZJGV010000262.1:2078-3074 GCA_964545615.1 uncultured Pelotomaculum sp. | reverse complement strand
ACGGCGGCGCAAAAACGGGTCATCAAGTCATCCAGGAAGGATCTATTTTCTTCCGTGAGATGGAGGATGATGCATCTAACCGTGGTCTTCAACGGCGGCCACCTCCTGCTCTATCAATTGAACCAACTTTTTTGCTACACGTCCGCCGCGTTTGCCATAAATTCTGGCTGAAAAACTGGTTACAATAGCAATCATATCTTCTACTAGTTCTTCTTGCGGGGTTTTTTCCTCGTCTAATTCAACAATGTCGATCTCAATACCGCATGACCGGAAATGTTGCTCCAGATATTTATAACCGAAACGGGCCAGACGGTCTTTGTATTCAATAATGATAACGTCTATTTCACCTTTGGAAGCAGTTTTTGACAACCTGGCGAGTTCGCGCCTGTTTTCGTTTAAGCCGGAGGCAATTTCGGTGTATACTGCTTCAACTTGATAGCCTTTCTCTACTGCGTAAGTTATCAGCCTCTCTTTTTGGCGCAGTAAATTTCCGGCCTCGGCTTGCTTGGGGGTGGACACGCAGGCATAGATGGCGCTACGTTTTGATTCTTTCTTAACCGGCTCTTCACCAATTAGGGCTATAACCTGGGATTCTTTATAACGCCTGTGTCCGCCGGGTGTCCGTAAGGGTTTTAGTCTCTCTTCTTTTTCCCATCGGCGTAAAGTGTGAGGCCAGACATTTAACAATTTTGCTGTTTGATGAGAGGTTAATAATTTTTCCATTGACACACCATCTCCTACTTCTAATATAATGTAGAACATATGTTTGCGTCAATAGGTTTTGTATAATATTTGCTATATTTGTTTAATTATTTTGTAGCTGCTGTTAACCTCCTTTCCTGTTGATAATCTAATTAAATCTAGTGGAAATAAAAAACAACTAACCTCTGCTTGACCTTGACCTTAGGTAATGGTTTATTATGGACTATGAAAGGAGGCGAGCCCGTGGGTTATACGGTCAACCAGGTCGCACAGCTTGCAGGCGTGACGCTCAGG
>CAZJGV010000262.1:0-2059 GCA_964545615.1 uncultured Pelotomaculum sp. | reverse complement strand
CTACGACAAAATCGGGCTGTTAACACCGCACACACGGAGTGAAGCGGGTTACAGAATTTATTCTCAGGAAGATGTGGATAAGCTTCAGCAGGTACTCTTTTTCAGGGAACTTGATTTCCCCCTGGCCAGGATACGCGAGATACTGAGTAATCCCCTGTTTGACAGGCGGGATGCTTTGAAAATGCAGGCTGATTACCTGGAAAAAAGAGCGGCCAGGTACCTCAATTTATCACAGCTTGCCAAAAAAACATTAAGAAACCTGGAGGGATGTAATAAAATGGATAAAAAGGATATGTTCGACGGCTTTGACTATGATCAGATACTGGAGGAGCAAAAGCAGTACGAGGACGAGGTAAAAGAGCGCTGGGGAAATACTGAGGCATACAAGGAGTCGATGGCGAAAACTGCTAAGTACACAAAAGAGGATTGGGAGCGGATAAACGAGGCGCAGATGCAAAACCTCAAAGACCTTTGCGGCATGTATAACGCAAAAGTCCCCCACGACGACCCGCGGGTGCAGGAAGTTGTCGACAGGTCAAGAAAATTCATCAGCGATAATTTTTATGAGTGCCCGCCGGAAGCTTTTAGTTGTTTGGGGCAGATGTATGTTGCCGACGAGAGGTTTACCGCGTATTACGAAAAGTTTGCCCCCGGCCTTGCATCGTACTATAACGATGCCATTCAATTCTACTGCTCTAAAAAGTAGTGAACTTTTTCCCTGCGAAGCTTACAGAAAAAAAGTAAAATCACCGTTAAATAACCTTTCATTAGTGAAGGGTTATTCTTTATTGTTAAAGAAGTTCAATATGGTGGAGGATGGTAGGATAAACAGGATATTTCTCTTTTGGCCTCGAAACTGGTAAAATAATCAGGATTGGAGCTTTTTTCATACGGGAGGAAAATATGGAGTACAGGACACTGGGGAAAACAGGGCTTAAGGTTTCTGTGATAGGTTTCGGCGGCATACCTATCCAGCGGGTTTCGGGCGCTGAGGCCGCTGGGATTGTAAACAGGGCACTGGACCTGGGCATCAATTTTTTTGACAGCGCCCGGGGCTATACGGACAGCGAGGAAAAACTGGGCGCCGCTTTAAAGGCCAGGAGAAGCCAGGCCGTGGTCGCCACCAAGTCCATGGCCAGGACCAGGGAGGCGATGGCCGCGGACATCAGGAAAAGCCTGGAGACGATGGGCCTGGAATACATCGACCTGTACCAGCTGCACAACGTGAAAAGCAACAAGGATCTGGACAGGGTTTTAGGCCCGGATGGCGCCCTGGCCGCTTTACTGGAGGCAAAAAAAGAAGGCCTGGTGAGACACATAGGCGTCACGGGGCATATTAAAGACTTTTTAGCGGAAACGCTGCAGTTGGAGGAAATAGAAACGGTGCAGTTCCCTTTCAACGCGGTGGAAACCGTGGGCGTTCAGGCGCTGCTGGAGCAGGCCCTGGAAAAAGGGACAGGCGTTATTGTGATGAAACCTCTGGCCGGTGGCGCTCTTAGAAACAGCGACCTTGCCCTGCGGTACATTTTGGAACATGCTGTAACCACCGTAATACCTGGCATGGACTCGCTGGAACAGGTGGAGAAAAACGCCGGGGCGGGGAGCCCCACGCGGCCGCTGACCGCTGACGAGAAAGAATCCCTGGACGAAGAAGTCAATACCCTCGGCGGAGAGTTCTGCAGGCGCTGTGAATACTGCAAGCCCTGCAGCCGGCGCATCGACATCCCGACGGTATTTTTGCTTGACGGCTATTACACCAGGTACAATTTGCAGGGCTGGGCCAGGGAACGCTACCAGGACTTGAGATCCAAAGTGGCCGCGTGCGTCGGCTGCGGTGAATGCGAAGAAAGGTGCCCTTACAACCTGCCCATACGGCGGATGCTGGCCGAAGCGGCGGCACGCCTGGCATAACTAGTCGTCACGATAGACGACATGCGAACTAACAATAAGCGGACATATAAATTTCATTTTCGCTACCTTCTTTAATTGAAGAATAACGGTGTCGCCGGGAAATTCATTATCTATACCGGAAACGCTTGCTTGCCTGTATACCGCCGCG
>CAZJGV010000261.1:0-3078 GCA_964545615.1 uncultured Pelotomaculum sp. | reverse complement strand
AGCGATAATGCCGAGGGTAGAACCGGGTCTCAGGGCGGCCGGTTTTCTGATCAATTTAAAAACCCCTTCTCACCGGACATTCCATCGGCGACACTCCTCATCGTCATTCCATCGGGGACATTCCTCATCCGCAGAGACATTCCATCGGGGACATTCCTCATCCGCAGAGACTGGCCTCAAATAGAGGTGTGTCCCCATTCCACTGTGAGGTGTGTCCCCACTCCGCTATCGGTGTGTCCCTCTTTTCTAAAATCTATTCCCCTCATGTTAAACTATTGCCCGCCGGATGGGCCTGAATGTATAATTAATTAATATAATTAAACATTAAGTTATTATATGGATAGATTGCTATTATTTACCGATATTTGTTATAATAATTTTGGTGGGGAATAGATTTATAACAGGGGGAGAAATAATGTCAGATGTAAGGGCGCACGTCATCATCAGCGGCATGGTTCAGGGTGTTTGCTTCCGGGCGGAAACGCGATATCAGGCGCTGGCGCTGGGAGTGACCGGCTGGGTTAAAAACAGGCCTGAAGGCAGTGTGGAAGGTCTTTTTGAAGGTAAGCGGGAGGATGTTGAAAAACTGATTTCCTGGTGCCGCCAGGGTCCGCCGGAAGCGGAAGTGTCAGATGTGGCGGTAGCCTGGGAAAGCTACAGGGGAGAATTCCCGAAATTCAGAATTTCTTTTTAAGGAGCAAATAATGTTAGAGATATTTGGCATCTCCGTAGCCACACCTTACCTGGTAGGCCCTACTAATGCCTATCTTATCAAAAATAAGCCCTGCACTTTGGTCGACCCCGGACCTGAAACGGAGGACGCCAAAAAGAGCCTGCTGGAAGGATTGGCTACTTTAGGCGCAGCCCTCAAGGATATAAACAGGGTGGTGATCACCCACAGTCACTCTGACCACAGCGGGCTGGCCAGGTGGATCGGAGAACAGGCCGGGGCGGAGATATATGTACATAATTTAGAGGTACGCAAACTTCAAAAGGAATACGTATATTATAATGAAAGGCTCCCCTTCTTACGGGAAGCGGGTGTGCCTGAAAATGTTTTAGGAGAGATCTTTGCGGATAAGGACCCGGTGGTAAAGCCGGTGCTGCCGGAATCCGGGGTAGTGGTTCTGTATGGCGGTGAGGAGCTAACTTTTGCGGGAGGCTCGCTCCAGGTTCTGCATCTGCCTGGACACACCAGCGGTCATATTTGTCTCTTTGAGCCGGAGGGCAGTAATTTACTGGCCGGGGACTTTATACTGAAGCACATCACACCTAACCCGGTGATGGAAGCGGACCCGGATGATTTCAGCAAAAGATCACCAGCTTTGAGACAGTATCTGGAATCTCTTCAGAAAGCAGAGATGATGAAGATAGGGCTAATCCTGCCAGGACATGGGAAAACTATTGACAACAGCAGGGAAACGATGGTCAATGCTCAAAATCACCACGCGCGGCGGCTGGAGGCTTTCCTGGCCATACTGTCAGGCGGCCCTTTGAGCGCTTACCAGTTGATGCGAGAGTTTTATCCCAAAATCAGAGGTTTTCAGATCTACCTGGGGGTTTCTGAAATCTTTGCCCACCTGGATTATCTTTTGGAAGAGGGGAAGATTGTCAGAGAAGAACGAGGTGGGGTTTCAATTCATCACAAAGCAAATGTCTCATTGAACCGCAGGTAGTTTGGCAGCGTCAAATAATTAAGAGAAAGAGGAGCATTAAATTGAGATTCAGGATATCGGCTGCCATTTTAGCCGGGAAAGTCGCTGCGCGGCTAAGTCGTGCCCGTGGCGGCAGGGGCACTTCCTTGCCGGGTCGGGTTGCCCTTAAAATCTATCCGGGCACTTTAAAAGACCTGTCCGCCCAGGTGCGCAAGGGCATCATTGTGGTCAGCGGCACTAACGGTAAGACCACTACCGCCAATATGATCGCCGGAGTGCTCAGTGAGGCGGGTCATAAGGTTATTATCAACCGGGAAGGTTCAAATATGATTACCGGAATTACCACAAGTTTCGTGGCTAGTTCCGGGGTGAGCGCGAATATTGACTGTGATTACGCTGTGCTTGAAGTTGATGAGGCTTCAATGCCCGGGGTCTTGAAGGAAATCAATCCTAAAGTGGTACTGTTGACAAATTTTTTCCGCGATCAACTGGATCGATACTGGGAACTGGAAAAGATAATAGGTATTATCGGTAATTCCTTACGCAAACAAAAACAGTCGACAACACTGGTGCTAAATGCTGATGACCCACTGGTAGCCCAACTCAAGCATGCTACCGGTCTTCCGTCTGTGTTTTACGGGCTTTCCGGGCATGATCACTCCAGTAAAACAAATACTCAAACCAGGGAAGCGAAATTTTGCCCCTGCTGCGGTGTTGCCCTTATATATGAATTTTTCAACTATGGCCAACTTGGCGCCTACCACTGTCCAAATTGCGAGTTTAAAAGGCCCGAACCCCAGGTTGAAGCCCTGGGCACGACCTCTAAAAACGCTGCAAACTGCTGCCGCCTCAAGTACAAAAAAGGGGAATCCTCCCTGGTTATTCATGTGAGCGGCCTTTACAACCTTTACAACGCTCTGGCCGCTTTTGCGGTGGGACTGCACCTGGGTGTCAACGTGCAAACAATTCTGAGCAGCCTGAAGAAATATCAGCCGGTTACCGGCCGTATGGAAAAGTTCACACATAATGGGAAGCAGGCATATTTAAACCTGGTCAAAAACCCTACCGGGTTTAACGTAGCCCTGGCCGCCCTGTGCGCCGCCAGGGGTACTAAAGACGTGTTTATTGCCGTCAACGACAACTATGCCGACAGCAGGGATATATCATGGCTTTGGGATGTGGACTTTGAGCTGCTGGGCCGCGAACATCCCGCTTTCAAATGTTTCACCTGTTCAGGCAGGCGGGCGGAAGAGGTAGCTCTGCGCCTCAAATATGCGGGTGTTCCGGTTGAGAAGATTACTGTTAACACTAATATGCGCCTGGCCATAGAGCAGGTGTTGTCGGGGCAAGCAGACGCTTCCTACCTGTTTTCCACCTATACAGCTTTGTGGCCGGTGCACAAAATATTGAAACATATGTCCGT
>CAZJGV010000260.1:0-3089 GCA_964545615.1 uncultured Pelotomaculum sp. | reverse complement strand
CACGGGGACGGTTCTTTTGCTTCCCCCGGGGGAAGCAAAAGAACCGTCCCCGTGCTTCCCCCGGCTTTCCTTTCACCAGGCTGCGGGGGTGTTTTCATCCACGCCGGCAAAGGTATAGCCTTTGGCCTGTAAAAATTCAATAATCACCGGCAGCGCGGCAACATCACTCTCGCGGCTTTTGATATAATTCTGAACAGCCGCGCCCGGATTTTCCACGTTTAAATTAATCTCGGTCCCATCGTGCATCAGGATAATCGGCGCCTTATCCATTTTTTCCATGCGGATAACGCCGTTTTTCACATTATCAATGATTTGCTCCGGACTAACCCCTTTAGGGTCAGTGTCGGCGGCCGTTACATTCCACTCCAGGGACTTATAACCGTGCCGGTCCAAATATTCATAATAAGTTTTATCTAATTTAGAAGGACCGCCGGGAGCGCGAAAAATTTTTACTTCAAGCCCGGTTTTGGCTATGGTGTGGTTGCATTTTTCCAGGTCGGCCAGAAAAGCCTGTGGGCTGGCATAGATAATTTTATAGTCGTGGCTGTAAGTATGGTTAACCAGATGGTGTCCTTCATCCAGGATCCTTTGCAACACTGCGGGGTTTTTTTCAATATTGCCGCCTATAACAACGAAAGTGGCTTTAACATTGTACTTTTTTAGGATATCAAGGATCAGTCCAGTGTAATGTGAGTTGGGGCCATCGTCGAAAGTGAGGTAGACTTTCTTGCCCGGATCTGCTGGTACTGAAGGCGCAGGCGCCGGTACATTTTTTGAAGTTGAGGCGCTTATTTGTTTTTGCTGCCCATCCGGAGTGGCCGCGGCGTTAGTCGTAACTCTGGCGCACCCGGTAACCAGGGAGGCTGCGATTAGCAACAGGAGTAGCAATCTGTACGGCATTGGTTATGTCCTTTCGGTGCTATCAGCTTAGATCTTTTTTCGACAGTTTTCTGCTAAATCCTACTTTGAAACAGAATTATAACAGGCATTACATGATCTTTTTTGCATAGAATATTGGGCGGGAGGGTTTTACCACATGCCTTTAAAAAACAGAGTCAAATATTGGAGGCTGCAGTCTGGTTTGCAGGAGTATCAACAGTTTACCGAGATAACCGGTTTTTCCGCCTGGATCGTGGATAAATGGGAGGAGCAAAAAATACAACCCACACTGGAAGCGCTGTGCAGAATAAAAGAAAAGCTGCTGCCTTACTGTCCCCAAATCACCCTGGAAGATTTAATTGATTATGTTCCGGAAGAATGAGTCCCGGTAATGCCGGGATTTATCTTTGCTCCAAATAATTATTATGGTAGTATAAAAGTGCAGAAAAAAATGCCAGGCGTGAATTAAGCTTTCCATCAGCGGGATAGATTAAAGTGAAAACAGGGTGAGAAAATGTACTATGATAAAAAGATTGATTTACTGGCCAAGCTTTTAAAGAAATCTGCTCATACACTGGCCCTTACCGGCGCCGGTATCAGCACCGAAAGCGGCATCCCGGATTTTCGCAGCCCTGGCACAGGTTTATGGACCAAGTTTGACCCGATCAAGGTTGCTTCCGTTTCAGCTTTAAATAGAGATCCGGCCAGCTTCTATAAAATAAACCTGGACCGCTGGACCAGATATACCGGCGTGAAGCCTAACGCGGCCCACTATGCTCTGGCCCGGCTGGAACAGGAACGCCTTCTCTATGGTGTGATCACCCAGAACATCGACGGCCTGCACCGTAAGGCCGGCTCAAAAACAGTCTGGGAAGTCCACGGCCACCTGCGGACATGCCGTTGTATGGATTGTGAGAAAAGCTATCCCCTGGATTTCCTGGTTGACCAGTTCAACGCGGGAACCAACCCGCCCCGCTGTCAAAAATGCGGGGGTGTACTGCGCCTGGATGTGGTGCTTTTTGAGGACCCGCTGGGAGAAGACTTTTCCCGGGCGACCCAGGCCATGACCTCATGTGAGCTGCTGGTTGTTGTCGGGAGCAGTCTTCAGGTTTACCCGGTCGCGGCGCTGCCGGAGCGGGCCAGGCAGGTGGCTATTATCAACAAGGAGTCCACGCCCTGGGATGGGCGGGCCAACCTGGTGATACACGAAAAGGCGGGGCAGGTTCTGACTGATGTTCTCGCTGCCTTGGAAAAACTCTAAAATTGGCAATATAGACCTTCTTTAAGCAGCGTTAAACCGGGAGAAACTAAAAAAAGTTTTCCGGGAGCAACAGGAGCAACAGAAAGGCAAAGCATAGTATATAATACTAAAATTTTTAAAGGCTGCCCGGAACGCTATTTTCAGAGTAGATGGGGGAACAACCAGTGATACCTTTAAAAGATGACATTCCTTCCAGTACTTTCCCAATTGTCAACGTACTGCTGATTATCACCAACCTGGTTGTTTTCGGCTATCAGCTGTCTATGGGCAGGTACGTGGATCAGTATATCTTTACTCATGCGGTAATCCCGGCCCAGATTGTGACTGTGGGCCTTACCGCAGACCAGTTTGCGCGGCTGACAGCCACCATGTTTTTTCACGGCGGTTGGCTGCACATGCTGAGCAACATGCTCTACCTCTGGATCTTCGGGGATAATGTTGAAGACCGGATGGGCCATTTCAAGTACCTGATGTTTTACCTTCTGACCGGTTATATGGCCACGATAGCTCATATACTGTCCTCTCCGGCGTCCAAGACACCTTTAATCGGCGCCAGCGGCGCCATTGCGGGGGTTTTAGGGGCATACCTGATTCTTTTCCCCCGGGCCAGGGTACTGACACTGGTGTTTCTCTTCATATTTATCCCGATTGTGCCCATTCCCGCCGTGGTATTCCTGGGCATCTGGTTTTTTCTGCAGATCCTCAGCGGCACCGCCAGCCTTTCCGAACAGGCCGCGCAAGGCGTTGCTTACTGGGCGCACATAGGCGGCTTTATTGCCGGGGTGGTGATGGTAAAGCTTTTTGCCACCAGAAAACCTACTGTCAGATATTAACATTTTAAAATAGAGGATTACTATTGCCTTTGTCGAATCCATATGAAACTAGGCAGAGGTGATAGTTTGAAAGAGTTCAGAAATGAGACAGTGTAAAAAAAGGGTACACCAAAATA
>CAZJGV010000259.1:0-3169 GCA_964545615.1 uncultured Pelotomaculum sp. | reverse complement strand
TCAGGCCGGGGCGGGATTAGATGAAGACTTAATCCTGGCCGGCGCCCTGCTGCATGACATTGCCCGCAGTGAGCCTGACCATGCGCAGGCCGGTGCAAGGCTGCTGGAAGCCAGGGGCTACCCTTTAGTAGCGGCAGTGGTGGGAGTGCACATGGATATTGAAGCAGACGAGTCCTACCCTCTCACCGAAGCGGAAGTTGTTTTCCTGGCGGACAAGATGGTCAAGGGGAAATACGTAGTTTCCGCCAAAGATCGCTTTGCTGCAGCGCTGCAGCAATATCAAAGCGACCCGCAGGCGTGCGCCGCTGTGGCGAAAAGGCTGAGACAAGCCGAGCGGATCATTAACAAGATAGAAAATATAACAGGACTTTCTGTTGAGAGTGTACCGGTGACGGATTTTTTTAAAACACATGAGGGAGATGAAATGTATGCTTAAGGTACCGGTCGAAAATTCAGTAGGAATGATTCTATGCCATGATATTACCAGGATCATCCCGGGAAAGTTTAAGGGTCGGGCTTTCAGAAAAGGTCATGTGATAAAAATAGAAGATATACCCTTACTGCTGCAGATTGGTAAGGAGAACCTTTATGTCTGGGAAAACAAAGACGGCTACCTGCATGAGGACGAGGCTGCCAGGCGAATGGCCGCGGCCGTTGCCGGGTACGGCGTCAGGATGACTGAGCCCAAGGAAGGCAAGATCAACCTTATATCCACCTTTCGCGGCTTATTAAAAATAAACGTGGACGGTCTTAACGCAATCAACGATATTGAGCAGGTGATGCTGGCCTCGCTTCATACCAACCAGGTGGTTGAAAAGGATATGGTGGTTGCAGGCACCAGGGTAATTCCACTGGTCATAGACGGAAAAATTATTGAGCAAGTCGAAGAGCAGGCAGCTATATACAGTCCTTTGGTGGAGGTAAACCCCCTGGCCTGCCTGCGCGTCGGGATGGTCGTTACGGGCAGCGAAGTCTATAAAGGGCGTATTGAAGATAAGTTTGGACCGATTGTGAAAGGGAAAATTGAAAATCTGGGCAGCAGTGTCTTCAGGAAGATAAATGTGCCGGATAACACCGGGATGATAGCGCAGGCCGTCCGGGATTTGCTGGCCGAAAAAGCCGACCTGATTGTGGTTACGGGCGGCATGTCGGTCGATCCTGATGACCTGACCCCGGCGGGTGTAGTGGCAGCGGGAGGGAAGATCGTATCCTACGGGGCTCCGGCTCTGCCTGGCGCCATGTTTATGGTGGCCTACATCGGGGAGACACCCGTGCTGGGTCTGCCAGGATGCGTGATGTTTTCAAAGAGCACTGTGTTTGATCTGGTCCTGCCCCGGATAATGGCCGGGGAAGTAATTGAACGCAGGGATGTCGTAGCCCTGGGTCACGGTGGTTTATGTATGGAATGCCCAACCTGCAGGTTCCCCGCCTGTCCCTTCGGGAAAGTGTAGAAAGTGAAGATTAAAACGCTCTACCTGGCGCGGCACGGGGAAATTGACACCGGCAATAAGAAGCGCTATATAGGCCAGACAGACCTGCCGCTTAATGAGGTCGGCAGGGTCCAGGCAGCCCGTCTGAGAGACGAACTGGCCGGTATAAAACTTTCCCGGGTCTTTTGCAGCGACCTGGCCAGGTCGGTTTCGACCGCAAGCATTATCTGCGAAGAGCAGGGGCTTAAGCCTGTTATCGTGAGGGATTTGCGTGAAATCGACATGGGGTCGTGGGACGGCCTGACCTTTGAGGAAGTCTGCCGCTTATATCCAGGCGAGTTTGAAAGGAGGGGCGACGACATTATAAATTACCTGCCGCCCGGGGGTGAGAGCTTCGCCCGGTGCGCCGCCAGGGTACTGTCTGTCCTGGATGAAATACTTGCATCCGCTCGCGGTAGCATACTTATTGTGGGACATAAGGGCGTCAACAGGATCATTATCAGCCGGGCGAAGGGAATACCGCTTGAGGAGATGTTCGAAATTCCGCAGGAATACGGGTGCCTTGAACAAATTGATATGTACCGCTGCCGGACGGTGGACAGTGCAGTAGGGATTTTCCTTTTAGGCGACATGATTTCAAGTTTTACAAAATCTGATTAAGAAGGTGACTATAGGATATGGGAGCCGAGATAATAAAAAATTTGCTTTATTTTGGAGAAACGGGAGTAGAAGCGGCGCTGGTAACCATTATACACACCTCGGGTTCCACGCCGCGCAATCCCGGCGCCAAAATGCTGGTGCTTCCTGACGGCAGTATGTACGGGACGATTGGCGGCGGCTGCGGGGAAGCTGAAGTGCGGAGAGAGGCTCTGGACGTCCTCCTTAATACAAAGGTTTCTAGAAAGTTCAGGATGGCGCTGACTAATGACGTCGCTGCCGGAGACGGCATGATTTGTGGGGGTGTTTTTAAGGTATTCATCGACTATATCGGCCAGGACGACGTCATGTCGAGAAAGGTGTTCGCCAGGTACCTTGACTCTCTTCAAAAAAAGGAGAACCCCGTACTGGTCACCATAACCGGCGCGGGTGACACGCAAAAAAAGGTCCTGGGGCGGAAGATAGTCTTTCTGCCCGGCAAAGAAGAAATGGGGGACCTGGTAATTCCGGAAATAACAGAGCAGATCCGCGGATCTGCCGAAATGTTTCGGGGTGAAAGGGAGAGCAAACTTCTGACCGTCACCGCCGGGGAAGCAGGCAATGTGGAAGTCTTATTCGAGCCGGCCAACCTGTCACCGCAGCTGCTGGTTTTGGGCGGCGGCCATATATCGAAGGCGCTGGTGAAAATGGCCTCGGTACTCGGCTACCATACAACCGTAGTGGATGATCGCCCTGTCTTTGCCAATACCAACCGTTTTCCGGAGGCGGACCAGGTTGTCTGTCAGGATTTTTACACCTATTTGAAAAACCTGAAAACAGGTTCGGATACTTTAGTTGTGATCGTCACCAGGGGGCACCAGCACGACCTGGGGTGCCTGCGGGAGGTGGCCGGCAAACCCGCCGCTTATACCGGCATGGTCGGCAGCCGCAGGAAAGTCAGGGAAGTGTTAAAACAGCTGGAATCGGAAGGGGTTCCCGCTGAAGTGCTGAATAAGGTCTATTCCCCCATCGGCCTGGCCATAGGTGCGGAGACACCGGAAGAAATAGCCCTGAGCATCCTTGCTGAAATAGTTAGTGTGTGG
>CAZJGV010000258.1:0-3184 GCA_964545615.1 uncultured Pelotomaculum sp. | reverse complement strand
CCCTTGCAAACGGTGTGAACATCGCCGTTTTGCAGTACACCCCATGGAACTACATCATCTTTGTGGAATTCTAACATTCTCTGCATCTGCTTCTCTTCAAAATCGTTGATAAAAGTGAGAAGCTCCATATATATGCTTCTAGACGCCCTTCCCACCCGCTCTTCTTTTGAATAGTCGCTAGAGTACCAGAGATCATTATCGTTGACATTAGTCAGTATCCCTTTTTCAAAAACCATTGCCCTTTTTGCCATTTTCTTTGGATCCTCCTTTTTTCCTACATTTCCCATAAATTTTCTTTCCCCGCGCACAATGCGGCAATTATGGGTATAGTCATATTTCCCCTCTTCTCGCATTTTCCAGTCTGCTACGTCCGTAATCCAGCGGCCGCAATCATAGCAGAATAGGCCAGTAGGTCCGCCCTCTCTCGGCCTAACGTCAGTCAATTTTTAACCCTCCCTTCTGCCGGGCATTACCCCGCCCGGCTGGGGATGGCTTTCAGGCCCCGGCTTCATCGAGTACCCCGTAGTAGTGAGCTTCCGCATCGAATACCTCCACGAGGTAGTCAATAATCGGCTCTAAGAATTCTTTATAAAGAGCCTCGTCCCAAACCTTCAAGTACCAGGCTCCTTCCCCGCTCTCCGCTTCCTCCAGCGCGTAACCGTGGACCCTCCCCAGCCACTCCGCAAACTCATCAAATCTCCCGCTGGCCCTCACAAACTCGGCCACCGTCCCGGCGTCGATGCCGTCCGCAGGGTCTTGCCAGCGGAAACAGGCGATTTGCTTCGCCTCCCCGGGCCACACATTCATCCCTGGGCCCAGGGTGTAAAGAGTGACCTTGCCGTTTCTGTTGATTGACACGCATTCCCGGTATCCGCTGTCGGCCTGCTGTCTTTCCAGGCTTTTACGGTACGCGGATTTCAGCGCGTCTAAGATTTCTTCTTCTTTGCTGGCCAAAAGGCCGCTCCAGGTTTTTGGCATTTTTTTTATTCCTCCTCATCGTCGTTGACGTCGTCGTCAATGCCGTCGTAAAGCATGGTTATGATTCGCGCGGCGTTACCGGTATTGGCGCGCACATGGGCAACCTTATTACTGTCTTCGTCGTACAGGTCATACCCACCATAAACAGACCTGGCATAGTATGAGATCCCCTTGCCGTACTCACTGGGGTAAGGCGACCCGATTTTAATTACTGCGACGCCGAATAAAAACAGCGCTTCATCAACACCATGTTTTTCGTAAAACGTCGTTTTAGCTTTTTGCATTTTTACTCCCCTTTCTGCCGGGTACAAAGCCCCCGGCGGGGCTGTGTGATTATATGATTTTTACGTCGTAATCCCTGGCTACATCAGCCAGAATTTTCATCCGGGCTTCCGTATAGCCGTCGCCAAACGGGGCGGCGCTATACAGATAGTCCAGATTGCGGATAGCTTTGTCAAGGGCATCCGCCGCTTCTTCTGCTCTTCCCCCGCGCACAACATACGGATAAAATGGTACTGATTTCATTTTCCTCTCTCCTTTTTTTGTAAATTAAAATACTTCGCGGTATCCCAGAATAACAATATATCCGCTGTCCGTTATTCGGCAAACGGGAGCATACTTTTCGCTCCAATGTTTACCGTTAAAAACTTGGATATATCCGTTCTCGGGTTTGTCTTTAGCCTGCTCCCCGGTCTCGCGGATGGTATAGTGAGCAACCATGCCGCGAATTATTCTGTCATCGAAAGTAAACTGTAAAAGTCCCTCTGTGTTACATCCGTGCCCACAGGGGTAGCAAATTGTACAGCCGATTCCGCTGTGTTCGCAAATCTGATGTTCGTGGCCCGTGGCGTCTATGACGCAACACTCTTCCTGTGGGAAGGTGACGGCGTCCGGATACGCGTGGGCCAGCTTCTCCACCTCGTGTTCCGTCATAATCTCTTCTTCCGCCAGACATACCCTGTCGAGTATGTCAAACTCCGGGCAATCCCGGCAATGCTGCCACTCTCCAAAAACGTGGCAGTATGCCGTTTTTTCCAGCGCCGATGTCGTATAGGTCACTTCCCAGCCTCCGCTTGCGCGGTGTAGCCGGCGAGTGTACCCATACTCCCCGCCAGTTCGGCATCTGTCCCCGGGGTGCCGGTCGATTATGTCAATGTAATTGGTGTTTTTAAACATTACCAGCCCTCCTTGTATTGTTTTTCCCATGAGGTTAGCGCCTCATGGTATGAGTTAAATTTTTTCGACAACGGCAAGTCACTGGTCCTGTCCCGTCTTGCGTCAGGGATGACATAGCTGATATGCCATCCCCTTTTTGTCGAAATAATGGCCACCTGCTCTGATTGATTAATAATCTCAACAGTGCATATTTCCATTTTTAACACTCCTTTTATCAAAGTTTCATTATCCCGCAAAACTCCCAGCATGACGCCATGCCGAACCATACCTCGGTTGTGGCGTCAATTTCCGCGCTGTTTTCCGGGTCAATGTTAATTACCACCTGCCAATCCTCCGGCATCCCTTCCTGCTCCCTCTCAGGGTGATATATGAGCTTTTGAGGGAGCCCATCCTTGATAACAAGCCACCCCCAGCCACTGCCGGAATAATCCTGCTTGCAGGGTGTTCCGGATAATGGTAAAGCCATGGCTATTTTCATTACAGTTCCTCCTTTTTACGCAATAGCATAAAGGTTGTTGTCTGTTGCGTGTATGTCGCCCAACCCGGCGGCAATCTTGTCTTTTTCCTTCTTGGTTATAAGGCGCTTTTTAACCGCGCCCGAAGGGGTGGAGAACTCGACGCACTCCCACCCCATGGAATTGCGGAAAAACCTGATAAATTTATACATTTTTTACTCCTCCTTTACCAGCCAAGTTTTCAGCACTGTCGCGTCAAACTTGGAAACCTTGGTATCAAACTTAACCGTCACCACACTTCCCTTGACGGCTGTTATTTTTCCCTCCCCCAAGGTCCTGTGGGTGACTGTCATGTTCTTCTTGAATTCATTTTCTTTTTTCACGCTGTAGTTTTCCTTTATTGTCTTATCTTCCAGCCTTTCCAGGTCGCTAATTATACATTTTGCCTGGAAATCGGAAATGTAGCTTTCGTAAAGTTCGTTTACATTTCCTGCATATCCAGACAAGTCCTTCCGGTTTCTCAGCTCCTCTATTCTTTCGAGGAGCTCCTCACTGGCTCTTTTCATTTTAAAACC
>CAZJGV010000257.1:0-3190 GCA_964545615.1 uncultured Pelotomaculum sp. | reverse complement strand
TTAAAAATTTTACGATCACAGTACCGGATAATCTGCCGCAAGGTTATTATATCGTTTCGGTCAAATACGATGGCAAAGATATTTATAACCTTAGTAACCACACTCAATTAACCTTTCATGGTTGGAATGCATTTGCGTTGATAGATGATCATGCCAAGATAGTAACCTATTGGCTGGACAATAATTTCCGTTTGTTCGGAATAGAAGTGTCAGGCGTGAAAGCTGATTCTAAGATTACGGCCGTACTCTATGACCGCTCCGACAAAGAAAATTTTACTCCCATCAAAACGGTAACGCTGGTCAAGGGCACTGATGAAAAAAATGTCTACTATTACACGGAACAGGCCCTGCGAGGAGTAGATCTGACAAGGTCCTATGATATCGCTTATTTTTGCGATAACCTCATCATTGAGGTGGATGATTATCGGGAAATCAATGCCGCCGTAAATCCTGATGGCAGCGGTGGCGGCGGTGGCGGCGGCGGTCCAGACGCAGTTAACTCCGCCACCGGGGAAGCCTCCGTAAGTCCGGGCGCCGGTGGCAAGATCAGCCTGGGCAGCAACGTTTCAGTCAATATCCCGGCCGGCGCATTAAAAGGCACAGCCAAAGCGGACGTCACCATTCAAAAAGTGAGCGACCCTCCCTCTGCCCCTTCAGGCTTTAAGCTGCTGGGCGTCGTTTATGAGTTTAAAGTGGGCGGCGGCGCAGACTACAGTTTCAATAAACCGGTCACCCTGACCTTTACCTTTGACCCGGACGCCTTGGCAGACGGGGAGACACCGGCCGTCCATTACTATGATGAAGACACCGCCCAGTGGGTAAACCTGGGTGGCGCCATATCCGGCAACACCATCACAGTTACCGTGGACCACTTTACAAAGTTTACGGTGCTGGCCAAGAAAGCGACGCCTTCGACAGAGCAACCTGCACCGGTTTCTGACCGGCTGTTTTCCGATGTCCCGGCGTCCTTCTGGGCCAGCCAGTCAATTTATGAACTGCACGGCCTGGGCGTTGTCAGCGGTTACCCCGACGGAACCTTCAGGTCCGACGGCAATATCACCCGGGCCGAGTTTGCCGTAATCCTGGTCAAGGCCTATAAGCTGCCGGTCACCGGCGCCAACGTGTTTGACGATACCGCCGGCCACTGGGCCGGGGACTATATCGGCGCCGCTTACGCCGCCGGCGTCGTCAGCGGCTACAGCGAGAACAGTTTTGGTCCGGACGATCCCATCACCCGTGAGCAGATGGCCGTGCTGATCGGCAAGGCGGCCGGAATTGAAGCGGTAGCCTCAGAGATTACTTTTACGGACAGCGATGAGATATCCGCCTGGGCCAGGGAGGTACTGACCGCAGTGGCGCAAAGCGGGATTATGCAAGGCTATCCCGAGGGCGCCTTTTATCCCCAGAGGAGTGCCACCAGAGCTGAAGCCGTTACAGTCATCGTCAACGCCCTCAAGTGAAGCCGTTCAGCCAAAGCGGGCCATCAAAGACTCGCGAAGCAATTTCGTTCTTCTCGAGTGTTGACTAAAGGGCAAGGCAGAACCGTCCCTGTTGCATCCTTAAGCGATGAGCTCAAAAAGCAGGTTTTTTTTGTTTTGAAATCTGCGGACTTTGTTCATCTGCCTCAGGTGTTCCAGATGGGAGATAGCTTCGCCGGTGGCAAACCACTTCTGCTCCAAGGGGAACTGTTCCCAGGAAGCATAGGTTAAATCCCAGGTGATTTGGCTGGCAACCTGGTAGGCGCTCATCCGGCCCCTGTTCAAAACGTTTAAGACTTCATCCAACCTGTTTTGATAATGTATTTTCAATTCAGCGATCCTTTTATGCACATCGCTCATAATCCGCCTGTGGCCAGGCAGAACAAGGCTTATGTCCATCCGGTCCACTTTATCCAAACTTTTAAAATATTGGCCCAGAGGGTCTGATAAACCTCTAAGAAACATGGTGATGTTAGGCGTGATGTTTTCTAAAATATGGTCACCGGAAACCAGAATTTTGCTGTCAGGTTCATAAAGACATATATGTCCTGGCGTATGCCCGGGGGTTTCCACACAGGTAAAACGGTAATCGCCTACCTCTATGATATCGTTTTCCCTGACAGTGCTAAAAACCTGCTCGCTGTCCGGGCTGTATTTTTGCCCGGGATGTTTTTGCATAGCCTTACTGAGTTCCTGCAGCGGGAACCCGTATGACTCTGAAAAGGCCAGGTTGTCTGACCAGTAGGTGGGCGACAGTGACCAGTTAATGCGCTCCGCATCTACCTCGCCGCAATATACCACAGACTTTTCGCTGGCTAAGGCCGAGACAAGCCCGCAGTGGTCGGCATGCAGGTGGGTAATGAAAATGTCCGTCTCCTCTAAAGCCGCTCCCAGTATACTCAGACCGTTAGACAGCGCTTCCAGGCATGCTGGCTGATTAAAGCCGGTATCTATCAGCAGGTTTCGCCCCCTGCCTTTGATCAGATAGGAATTTAAAAGCTTGAGGGGATTCCCCGGCAGAGGCACTTCTATTTTGTAAATATTAGACAGAATTTCTTCAACCACTTAAACCACTCCCAACATCCACAAATTCCAAGCCTCATGAGTCTACAAAAAGGCAGGGCACGTATAACGAACGGCCCTGCCACTATTGTACTATTATAATGCTTTACTTTTCAAATAGAAAATCAAGTAACAGCGGCAGATAGCCCTGCACTTATTAAAGAGTTAGCTTTTTATTCCATGATTTGCTTGAGCTTCCCCCACTGCGGCTCGAATATTTCCCGCGGCATCTCTTTTAAGTCAGGAGAAATCCTGGGTCTGAAATCCATATGGGCAATAACGTCTTTTTCCACGTCCATACCCGGCGCAATTTCGATTAGAGTTACCTCTCCGTCTTCCAGGGTGAAGACAGCACGTTCAGTGACATAGATGATTTTTTGTCCGTTTTTCTGGGAGTTCTTACCGCTGAAGGTAACCTGGGTAACTTTTGGCACGAATTTTTTAATATTGCCTTCTTTCAAAATGTGGATTTTGCCGTTCTTCACCTCATATTCCGCGCCGGCAGTCATGGTACCAACGAAAACCACTTTCTTGGCGGTTGACGAGATATTAACATAGCCACCCGGACCTACAACCCTGGTGCCAAACTTACTGACATTAGTATTGCCCTCTTGGTCGATTTGGGCAGTTCCCAGAAAAGCTATGTCAAG
>CAZJGV010000256.1:0-3218 GCA_964545615.1 uncultured Pelotomaculum sp. | reverse complement strand
GAGACGTGGGACGTGGGAATACTGAAATTTCTTTTAAGGCAATCCCCTTTAAGCTCCATCGTTACGACTTACGAAAAAATATGATATTCTGAAATCTTTTGGCCCCTGAGACTTTCCTTCATTCTCACGTCTCAAGCCCCACGTCTTACCTGGTTCTTCTTTTAACAATCAATTTGTCGCTTGGTTTTTTCTTTCTGGTACGGGCTCCCAGAGCCGGCTTACCCCAGGGTGTTACCGGGTTGCGGCCTATGGGTGAACGGCCTTCGCCGCCGCCATGGGGGTGGTCAACCGGGTTCATCACCACGCCGCGTACTGTCGGGCGAATGCCCATCCAGCGCTTACGACCGGCTTTACCAATAGTAATGTTTTCGTGTTCAACATTGCCGACCTGGCCAATAGTGGCCCGGCATTCCTGCAATACAAGCCTCATCTCGCCGGATGGCATCCTGATGTTGGCGTGTTTTCCTTCCTTAGCCATTAATTGCGCTGAGGTGCCCGCCGAGCGGACCAACTGACCGCCACCTTTAGGATATAGTTCGATGTTGTGGACCATGGTGCCGAGTGGGATATTCCTGAGTGGCAGACAGTTGCCCACCTTGATATCGGCTTCCGGTCCGGAAACCACCGTTTGGCCAATTTCAAGACCAACCGGAGCAATGATATACCTCTTTTCACCATCGGCATAATTGAGCAGGGCTATGCGCGACGAACGATTGGGATCATACTCAACGCTGGCAACCTTGGCAGGAATACCATCTTTATCCCGTTTAAAATCAATTATCCGGAACATCCGCTTATGGCCGCCGCCTTTGTGCCTTACCGTCAGCTTACCCTGAGTGTTGCGCCCAGCGTTCTTCTTCAAAGGCTTGAGCAGCGACTTTTCGGGATCCGACTTGGTAATCTCTTTAAAATCTGAAACTGTGACAAACCGGCGACCGGGTGAAGTTGGCTTAAACTTTTTTACAGCCATAGGTGTTTACACCTCCTAACCACAAAATTACATGCCTTCAAATATTTCAATTTTATCGCCTTTTTTCAAAGTCACGATGGCTTTTTTAGTGTCGGGCGTCCTGCCGGGAATACGGCGGACTCTTTTTATCTTTCCTTTTACGTTCATTGTATTGACCTTTTCAACTTTAACTTTGAAAGTTTTTTCAACAGCCTGTTTGATTTCAGTCTTGTTGGCTCTGGGATCCACCACAAAGGTATACTTATTGTCCTGCAAAAGAGATGTGCTTTTTTCAGTTACCACCGGTCTTTTTAAAATATCTCGGGGATCCTTCATTATGCAAACACCTCCTCAACCCTGACCACGGCATCCTTTGTGATAACCAGTTTATCATAGGAAAGAATGTCGTAAACATTGAGTCCTTCAGCTGTTAAGGACTTGATATTGGGTATGTTGCGGGCTGACTTCTCCACCGTTTCATCCTTACCGGCCGTTACCAGCAGGGCGTCACCAACCTTGAGGTTGTTTAATATTCTAGCCATATCGCTGGTTTTTGGCTGATCCATCTTCAATTCATCCAGAACAAGAATGTCTCCGGTATTCACTTTAGATGAGAGGGCGGATTTCAGCGCCAGTCTTCTTACCTTCCTGGGTAAACTGTATCCGTATTTGCGGGGATGCGGGCCAAAAACAATCCCGCCGCCGCGCCAGATGGGTGAACGAATGGTGCCGTGGCGAGCCCGGCCGGTTCCTTTTTGGCGCCATGGTTTACGACCGCCGCCTCTGACCTCAGACCTGGTTTTCGTATCATGAGTTCCCTGGCGCCGGCTGGCCAACTGCATTACAACAGCATCATGCAGAACCGGACCATGAACCTCTATCCCAAAAATTTCCTCTTTCAGCGTCACTTCGCCGACCTGTTCACCGTTGATATTGTACAGCGCTACTGTAGGCATGAGATATATCCTCCTTAATTGAGAGGTGAGAGGTGAGAGGTTAGATGTGAGATTTTTTAAGAGTGAAATTCGGCCATGCCGAATTTCTTCTTATTCTCATTTCTCACTTCTCGCTTCTCACTTCTGTTTTGTCGATGGTTTAACCATCACCAACCCGCCTTTAGGGCCGGGTATTGCCCCTTTAACAGCCAGTAAGTTGCGGTCAGCGTCAACTATTACAACTTCAAGATTCTGCACTGTTACCCTATCGGCTCCCATATGACCGGGCAGTTTTCTTCCTTTAAAAACTCTGGCCGGACCTTTCGCTCCCAACGAGCCTGGCCGGCGGTGGTATTTTGAACCATGAGCCATCGGGCCGCGGTGAAAGCCATGACGCTTAATGCCACCGGCAAATCCCTTGCCTTTCGATGTTCCGACGACATCTACTTTCTCACCCATGGCAAAAATATCGGCTTTTATTTCCTGGCCTACTTTAAAAGCTTCCGGATCTTCAACGCGTAATTCCCGCAAGTAGCGAAGCGGACGGACCCCGGCTTTGGCATACTGTCCTTTTAACGGTTTGGTAAAAAGACGTTCCCTCTTATCGCCAAAACCAATCTGAATAGCACTGTACCCGTCTTTACCGGGTGTTTTTGTCTGAACAACCAGGCACGGCCCCGCTTCAATAACAGTCACGGGGATAGCCCTGCCCTTATCTGTAAATATTTGCGTCATACCAATTTTTTTCCCTAGAATACCTTTTGGCAAGATTTTGCCACCTCCATTTTCTGTGATAAGAGGTTGGGGTAACCCCCAACATTACCTCTCTAAACCGGTTGTCGGTCTCCGGCTGTAGGTCGTAGGTATTTTCTGCATTCCTCTTGGGTCTTAACGGCCCCTGAGGCTTTCATTCACTCTTACGTCTTACGCCATATATCCTACGCCATGTTTTGTATTTCTACAGTTTTATCTCAATATCAACGCCTGCCGGCAGATCCAAGCGCATCAAGGCGTCAACAGTCTTCGGCGTTGGCTCCAGGATGTCAATCAGCCTTTTATGCGTGCGCATTTCAAACTGCTCGCGGGAGTCTTTGTTGACGTGAGGGCTGCGCAGTATGGTATAAATATTTTTCTCCGTGGGCAGCGGAATAGGTCCGGCCACAGAAGCGCCTGTCCTTTTGGCGGTATCAACAATCTTTTGCGCAGACTGGTCAAGCATGTGATGATCAAAAGCTTTTAGCCCGATCCTGATCTTCTGGCTCTTCATTCTTTCTGGTCCTCCTTTTCGCCCGATTACCGGACTTTCTCGGTGAAAATTCCCCAACTTGGTCGTG
>CAZJGV010000255.1:0-3253 GCA_964545615.1 uncultured Pelotomaculum sp. | reverse complement strand
TCAACCGGCTATGGGTACGGAGACAGGGGCAGGGAGGCGTTAGAGAAAGCATACGCGGAAGTCTTCCGGTCTGAGGCTGCGCTCGTACGCAGTCAAATTGTGTCAGGGACCCATGCCATAGCGTTATGTCTTTACGGGGTTCTACGGCCAGGGGACGAAATCTTGTCGGTTCAGGGGGAACCTTACGATACCCTGGGTGAGATGATAGGGATCCGTGGCAATTCCCCTGGTTCGCTCAAGGAACTGGGAGTTCTTTATAAGCAGGTAGAATTACTAAACGGAGGCGGCATAGACTACGAGGGGATTAGACAAGCTCTAAGCGGCAAAACCAGACTGATCATGCTGCAGCGTTCACGCGGTTACAGCTGCCACCCATCCCTGGGGATTGGCGCTATTAAGGAAATTACGGAGTTCGTCAGGCAATTGAAACCGGAAGCAGTTATTTTTGCAGATAACTGCTACGGTGAGTTTGTTGAAGCGGAAGAGCCGGTAGAGGCTGGCGCCGATTTGCTGGCAGGCTCTTTGATCAAAAACCCGGGTGGAGGATTGGCGCCAACCGGGGGATATGTGGCCGGGAGGGCAAAATATGTTGAAATGGCCGCCAACAGGTGGAGCGCTCCGGGCATAGGTGCGGAAGTGGGCCCTTCCGGTGAGCATCAAAGAATGCTTTTTCAAGGGTTGTTTATCGCCCCGCATACCGTGGCTGAAGCGCTTAAAGGAGCAGTTTTCGCGGCAAGATATTTTGAAAGGCTGGGATATAAAGTCTCCCCAGGATACGATGAGCAGCGGTATGATATTGTACAGGCTATTGGACTAGGTACACCGGAAAAAATGCTGGCTTTTTGCCGCGGTCTGCAGGGGGCATCCCCTGTCGACTCACATGTCCGGCCTGAGGCTAACGAGATGCCTGGTTACAGCGCTCCGGTTGTTATGGCGGCGGGGACATTTGTCCAAGGTGCTTCATTGGAGTTAAGCGCTGATGGTCCCCTAAGGCCTCCTTATACAGTTTACCTGCAGGGAGGATTATCGAAAGAATACACAAAATTGGCGGTTGTAGCAGCAGCACGGGAAGTGCTTAATTTGTAAGAATGAAAAAAATAAAAATTTCAGAAGGTTTTGAAGTTTTTATGGCGAAAGTCGTTTTAGGACCTTTTACTGGTGGTGTTCATTGATGAATTTTAAGCAGTTGGAGGCATTCATCTGGGTAGCCGAACTTCAAAGCTTTACCAGGGCCGCCCGTCAGTTGTATATGAGCCAACCTGCCGTCAGTTTTCAGATTAAAGCACTGGAGGAAGATCTTCAAGTAGCTTTGTTTCAGCGTGGGGATAAAAAAGTTATGCTTACTGAGGCGGGCCGTCTATTATATCCTGAAGCAAAACAGATGATCAGGCATTACAACAGAATCAAAGCAGGATTGGATGATCTCAAAGGATTGAAAACCGGACATCTGGTAGTCGGCGCCAGCACCATTCCAGGTGAATATCTTCTTCCCTTGATGATTGGTGGTTTTAAAGAAAAGTATCCAGGCATTCAAGTAGTACTGAAGGTTGCGGGCAGCGGCCAGGTCAGCCGCTGGATCAGGGAAAGAGAGGTTGATCTGGGCATTACCGGAGCAACCTTGGAAGGCGAAGGGATTGAATGTCAGCAGTGGCTAAGAGATCAACTAATATTAATTGTTCATCCCTCACACCCCTGGGCAAACCTGGACACAGTTACACTTGATGATTTTAAGAACGAATCAATGATCCTGCGTGAACAGGGCTCAGGAACCAGACGATCGTTAGAGCAAAGACTGGGGGAAAAAGGTGTTGCGCTGGATAAAATACCCCACACAATGGAGTTGGGCAGTACCAGAGCGGTAATAACAGCTGTAGAAGCGAACCTGGGGGTAAGTATCGTTTCAAAATATGCGGTTAAGGAAACTTTGGAACTGGGCAGAGTTAAGGAAGTACAGCTTGGCGGCGTTGATTTAAGCAGGTATCTGTACCAGGGAAGGCATACCCAGGGTATAGGCGGTTATGCTATCGAAGCCTTTATTTCTTTTATTAACGATATGGAGAATCGCCAACGTTTCCTAGATATCAGTTTGTAAAAATTAATTCAGGCTTACTAAAAAAACTGGCTAAAAAGAGTGCCTTTAAAAATGTTTAATGTCAATCCAAAATATTATAATCTAAGTACTAAGATAGCCGTTCTTTCTTTTGGATCGGTTTTTCTTTCTATATTCATAGGTGTTTTTGTGGTAGTTGAGAGAATGTCGGATTCTTTAGAAAAAGAAATAGGAATGAGAGCAATGGCCATAGCCAGGACACTCGCCCAGTCTGAAGAGATACAAAAAAACGTGGGAAGTCAGGGTGGCCAGATGGTTATTCAGCCTATCGCGGAACGTACCTGCCTGGCAACAGGTGTTGAGTACGTGGTGATAGTGGACATGGAAGGCACCCGTTATTCGCGTCCGGTTGAAGCCAATACAGGTAAAGAATTTACAGACACTGACTTAGCCCCTGCCCTGGCTAATAATGAATACATTGTAAAGGCACAGGGGGCTTCAGGTCCCTCGGTGCGGGCATTCGTGCCTGTAATAGCAGATAAGGGCGCCAGCCAGGCTGGAGTGGTAATAGTTGGCGTGCAGACACCTACTAAAACCAGTCTCCTTAAGGCCATCCAAATACAGCTTTACTACTCGCTGTGTGTTGGAATGATCATAGGCCTGCTTGGATCATTTTTTCTGGCCAAGAAGATTAAAAGCGCCATATTTAATATGGAGCCTGAAGAAATTGCCAGGCTTTTGGAAGAGCGGGTGGCGATCTTTCAAGCTATCAGCGAAGGCATTTTCGCCATTGACTCAAAAAGCAGGATTACTATAGTTAATGGCGAGGCAGTACGGATAATCGGCAAGACTGAAGATGAAATCATAGCAAGCTATATTGGAGAGGTTATTCCGGGCACACGCATGCCGGAGGTTCTGAGTACCGGGCAGTCGCAGTTAAACAGCGAAATGATTATAAATGATACCGTGGTTTTGGCTAACCGGGTGCCGATCAGATTTGAAGGTGATATTATCGGAGCAGTCGCAACTTTCCGGGATAAAACGGAAGCAAACAGGCTGGCTGAGGAGTTGACAGGGGTTAAAGCTTTTGTTGAGGCTCTGCGCGTTCAGAATCATGAATACATGAATAAGCTCCACACCATAGCTGGCTTAATTCAGCTTGATAAAAGCCAGCAGGCTTTAGAATATATCTTTGATATTACA
>CAZJGV010000254.1:1246-3289 GCA_964545615.1 uncultured Pelotomaculum sp. | reverse complement strand
GGCACGCTTTCAGTTGATGGCAAAATGATTGCGGAAGTGGATTCAAGGATTGCTGGGCTGCAAAATCATCTGCAAATATATCTATTAACTTCTGATACCCTGGGATGTGGTTCAGGCATAGCAGAAGAGCTGGGGCTGGAAATATTTATCGTAGGGTGTGAGCAAGGTGGACAAGACAAGCTGGATTTTGTAAACACCTTAGGGGCCGAAGAGACCATAGTAATTGGAAACGGTTACAACGATCGATTAGCTCTTGAAAATGCGGCATTGTCTATTGCCGTGATAGGCAGTGAAGGTTGTTGTGCCAAAGCATTACAAAAAGCCGACATTGTGGTTAATAGTATTCTCGATGCCCTCGACCTGCTCTTAAAGCCTATGCGTATTGTTGCTACACTCAGGGATTAACCCAATATGCTATCAGCCGGCGCAGTAGTATGTATTCCGGTTGGGCTGATTTCATCATTACTTTCTAATAGTTTCTAATTCCTCCAACCGTAAACTAAAGTTTGAAATGAAACTGGTTTACCTGCCTGACCATGGTGACAATTCATTCACTCCAGGCTCTCTCTCCTTCATTTACCAGGCAATAATATAGCCCTTGCATGTTATCATTTAGAAGGATTATTCGATTAATAATCTATGATGCTTCTGAGTATCTGTCTGGTCGTTTTTATATTATGAGTTAGCTATCATTTTGGCTGCAACCTAGGTGGTCTGATACGGTATGACAAAAGGCGGCAGGAGTAATTTAAAACAACTAGCCAAACTATTGGGATAAAGGACTACCTCCGCTAGCAGCGGCATAAAAACTTCACTACTATACCTTCCATGGCATAGGATGGTGGCAAACCACCTACCGGGTCAGTTGGTTATACTGATAAGTTAGGGGGGCTGCTTATAAACTGATATTAGGTAAAATTAACATATTATTAACATTAATATGAGTCATATATGTATTATAATGGAGAGAATTTACCTCATATATCTGGCATCTGAGTCATGCATATTGAATACATGCCCAATGTAATAATGTTTTTAAACCAAAAAGGGCTTTAGTATGCTATAATTACTAGAATTTTTATCAATAACAAAGGTCGATATTTTGCCGATAAGGTATAATATTAACATTTTTAGTCGGGGAAAGGGGCGAGAATTTTGGGGAAGGCCGTAAAATTGTCTCCAACCAGCGATAATAACAAAGCACTAATATCCAAGTTAGAGACAGAAGCAGGCACCAATATTAATCTGTGTTATCAATGTGGGAAATGTACGGCGGGATGTCCGGCAGCATTTGCCATGGATTACCCGCCGCGGCAGGTTATACGCTTGTTGCAGCTGGGACTGGTAGAGGAGGCCTTGGATACCGAGAGCGTATGGATATGCGCCAGCTGTGAGACCTGTTCATCACGCTGTCCCCGGGGAGTAGATATTGCAGCCCTGATGGATGCGGTACGCAGGGAAGCGCTACTACAAAATCGGGTTACAGATAAGAAAGTGGCAGCATTTAACAAAGCTTTCCTAAACGGAGTCAAGTGGTTCGGCCGAACCTACGAAGCAGGATTGCTTATTCAATATAACACTGCAACCGGCCAGTTTTTAAAAGATGCCGAACTAGGTCTGCCGATGTTCATGAAAGGCAAAGTGAGTATATTACCTGAAAAAATAAAAGGCCGTGAAGCAATCAAAAAGATATTTGAACGGTCCCAGACAAAGGGGGTTGAATAGCATGAAACTAGCCTATTATCCTGGTTGTTCCCTGGATAGCAGCGGGATTGAATATGGTCTTTCTACCCGCCGAACCGCAGCCATACTAGGCATAGAACTGGAAGAAATAGAAGATTGGAACTGTTGTGGGGCTACTTCGGGACATAACACCAATAAAATGCTGTCCCTGGCCTTACCGGCTCGCAACCTGGCCATCGCCGAGAAAAGCGGACTGGATATCCTGGCCCCCTGTGCGGCCTGCTATAACCGCTTCCGGACCACCGAGCAGGCGGTGCGCCCCGACCAGAAACGTAAAGAAAAACAAGAAGCCGTTATCGA
>CAZJGV010000254.1:0-1236 GCA_964545615.1 uncultured Pelotomaculum sp. | reverse complement strand
TATCGAAATGCCCTATAGCGCCAAGCAAGAAACCCTGTCCATTCCCGACTTGCTGGCCAACAAAATAGGAATAGCCAAAATAGGCGAAAAAGTAGTAAATCCCCTAACGGGAATGAAAGCCGCCTGCTACTACGGGTGCCTCCTGGTAAGACCCATAGAGCATACCGGCTGGGACGATGCCGAAGACCCCCAGAGCATGGATCAGGTAGTAACCGCCCTGGGAGCCGAGGCTACTGATTGGCCCTACAAAACCGAATGCTGCGGAGCAGCCCTGGCAACTTCCCGGCCCGACGTAGGCACCAAAATGATCCACGACGTACTATTAAACGCCCAGGCCGCCGGTGCCGAGTGCATAGTCACCGCCTGCCCCCTGTGCATGATGAACCTGGACATGCGTCAGAAAGCAGCCGAGAAAGCCTTTAAAGTAAAATTTAACCTGCCAATTTACTATATAACCGAACTCATAGCCATAGCCTGCGGCGACGCGCCCAAAACAGTAGGCATAGAAAGACACTTTGTAGAAGCGGGCCAATATCTGGAAACAGTCAAGGTAAGAGCAGCCGAGGCCAAAATGGCGGCCGAAAAAGCCGCCCAGGAAGCCGCCGCCAAAGCCAAGGAAAAAGCCGCTGGCGGCAAAGAAAAAGCCGCCAAGCCAAGTGATAGTTCAGCCGAACCCGATCCCAAGAAAGTTGCCGCCTTTGCCGCCGCATTGGCCAAGAACCCTGACAAAATGGCGGCCAAGCTGGTCGCAGACCCGGCCCAGGCTAGTATCCTCGCGTCAATTCTCGATGCAAAGCGGATCGGAAAACTATCCAGCCTGATGGCCAAAGATATGGAATTAGCCCAAAAAGCAGCCGCCGCCTTTGTACAGCAAGAACTAAAACGGCAGGGAGAATGCCAGGATTAATCAAAATAAACCAATTGAATTTATCATATATACCATAACATTCATATTCACTTAAGGAGGGAGAGGGAGAAGATGAAAAAACGAGTTGGCGTATTTGTGTGTGAATGTGGAACCAACATCGCCGCTACTGTAGATACCCAAAAAGTAGCTGAATACGCAAAAACATTGCCCGGCGTTGTCTATGCCACCAATTATAAATATATGTGTTCAGATCCAGGCCAGGAACTCATAAGAAATGCCATTCAAGAGCAGCAGCTGGAACAGATAGTAGTTGCCTCCTGTTCACCGCGCATGCACGAGAATACCTTCCGCAAAGCCACGGCGGCCGG
>CAZJGV010000253.1:0-3300 GCA_964545615.1 uncultured Pelotomaculum sp. | reverse complement strand
ACGGGCTTGTTGACAACATTTCGAATTTTGTCAACAACCCCGTCCCCCTGACGCCCCGCCCCCTGACACCCCCCTGACTTTGACGATATTCTGGAGGTGAGCATACCATGTCCCAAATAGCAGTCATCGGCGCAGGCTACGTCGGCCTTGTCTCCGGCGCAATTCTTTCAGACTTCGGCCACACGGTAACCTGTGTTGACGTTGACGAAAATAAGATTAACAGCCTTAAAGCAGGCGAAATCCCCATCTTTGAGCCGGGCCTTGATCGAATAGTCAAGAACAACTACTATTACAAACGCCTTGACTTTACCACCGATATCCAGTCTGCCGTCCAAAGCAACGATGTTATCTTCATTGCTGTCGGCACGCCGCCGGCGGACGACGGCAGTGCGGATTTGCAGTATGTGCTCGCCGTGGCTAAGAGTATTGCCGCCTATATGGACGGCTACAAGGTCATTGTGAACAAGTCCACTGTGCCGGTGGGCGCAGGCCAGAAGGTCAAGGCAGCGGTATCGTCTATCCTTAGCGAACGGGGAGTGGACTACGCCTTTGACGTGGTCTCCAATCCGGAATTCCTGCGCGAAGGCTCGGCTGTACAGGACTTCATGCATCCCGACCGGGTGATCCTCGGCGCCGAAAGCGACCGGGCTATAAACATAATGAAGGAAGTTTACCGGGTTCTTTATATCAATGAAACTCCCTTTGTGGAAACCAACATCGAAACCGCAGAGATGATCAAATACGCTGCCAATGCGTACCTGGCTATGAAGATCACCTTCATCAACGAAGTAGCCAACGTCTGTGAAAAGGTCGGCGCGGATGTGCAGAAGGTAGCCAAAGCAATGGGGCAGGACGGGCGTATTGCGCCCAAATTCCTGCACGCAGGTCCTGGTTTCGGCGGCAGCTGCTTTCCCAAAGACACTCAGGCCCTGGTGAGAATAGCCAGGGATTGCGGCGAGGCTATGTCTCTGGTTGAAGCAACCGTGGCGGCAAATGAGCGCCAGAAACTGAAAATGGTTGATAAGATTATAAACGCTATGGGTGATCTTACGAACAAAAACATTGCCATCCTTGGTGTCACCTTCAAGCCGAATACAGACGACATGCGAGACGCGCCGTCGCTGGTGATCCTGCCGGAACTGGCCAAACGCGGCGCAAAACTGAAAGTGTATGACCCCGCAGGTCATAAAGAGGGGAGTTGGCGTTTTGCGGCTATTAAGGACAGCCTCACCTGGTGTGCCGACGCCTATGAAGCCTTGGCAAACACGGATGCCACAGTCATTCTGACTGAATGGAATGAATTCAGGAATATCAATTTTGCCAGGTTCAAAGAAATCGGCGCCAGTGACTATTTCTTTGATTTGAGGAATATTTACGATAAAAAGTTCATGGTTGAGAAAGGCTTTAAATATTACGGCGTGGGTGTATGATAATGCGGCTAAAATCAGTTGATGCTAAAAAAATATATCTGGTGACAGGCGCGGCCGGGTTCATCGGTATGCATCTGGCAAAGCGGCTGTTGGACCTGGGCTGTGTCGTGATCGGCCTGGATAATATCAATGACTATTACGATGTTCAGTTGAAATATGCCAGGTTGGATATTCTCAAGAAGTATGACCGGTTTGCCTTTTATAAAGTGGATATGGCTGAAAAAGAAGCTCTTGCAGCTTTGTTTAATGAGAACAGCATCGATGTGGTCATAAACCTGGCGGCTCAGGCCGGCGTGCGCTACAGCATTGAAAATCCGGGGGTATACATTCAATCCAACATTGTAGGGTTTTTTAATATCCTCGAAAACTGCCGGCGCCATCCTGTAAAACACTTGCTGTACGCTTCTTCAAGCTCTGTCTACGGGGCAAACGAAAAGGTTCCTTTTTCTACCGGAGACAAAGTGGATCACCCTGTTAGCCTCTACGCGGCCACCAAAAAATCCAATGAGCTGATGGCTTATACCTACAGCCACCTCTACCGGATACCTGCGACGGGACTGCGGTTTTTCACCGTCTACGGGCCGTACGGCAGGCCGGACATGGCCTATTTTTCCTTCACTAAAGCGATCCTGGAGGACAGGCCGATCCCGGTGTTTAATAACGGGGACATGTACCGGGATTTCACCTATATTGATGATGTGGTAAGCGGGATCCTGCCTTTAATCGAGAACTCTCCTGTGCTCACCATGCCGGATACGCCGTATAAGCTGTATAACATCGGCAACAACAGGCCGGAGAAGCTGCTGGATTTCATCGGGGCCATTGAAAATGCCGTGGGCAAAAAGGCGGTGAAGGAGTTTTACCCCATGCAGCCGGGTGATGTTTATCAGACTTACGCTGATGTGACGGAGTTGATGAGGGATGTGGGCTTTAAGCCAAACACATCCATTCAGGAGGGTATCGGCAGGTTTGTGGCGTGGTATAAGGAATTTTACCATGCAAGTAATTTATAAGAATGACACTCTTGTGATATTCAGGGAATATATGGTGTAATTATAAATATTGAATTAAGGTGGTGAGGGATTGGCTCTGGATAAAGATACCAGATCGGCTCTTGTGGAGATATTCACTGCATACCCTGAGATTATAGCCGTCTATCTATTTGGATCCTACCTGGAAAGGAAAGAAAACGCCCGGGACATAGATCTGGCGGTCCTACTGGAACAGCCGGTAAAAAGCCAGCTAGATATTTATCTGAGCCTTTACCCTCCTTTGGCTCAAGCTTTGGCTCCGCTGGAACCGGACCTGTTATTCCTGCGCTCCTCATCCTTATCAGTCCGCTTTGAGGTTGTTTCGACCGGGGAAGTCATCTACTACAGCGATGATGACCGTCGTACGGATTTCGAGTATATTGTTTCCGGAATTGTTTGAAGCTGTAAAGGAGGAGGATGGGTTTGTATAACCAAAACCTTATAGCTGAGAGGATAAGCATTATTCGAAGCGCTGTAAAGCGGTTAAAGTTGCTGTCTCAGATACCAGGTGAAGAATTCTGTGACAATGAGGATTTCGTGGATATTGCGGAAAACAGGCTGCGCCGTGCTATTGAGGCTTTATTTGATCTAGGTCGCCACTTGGTGGTAAAAACCGGTGCGGGGGTACCTTCAGACTACCGTTCGGTGATAAAGTTGTTAAGAGATAGTAAAATAATACCTGATGAATTTGCCCGGCAAATTGTTGGTATGTCCGGCTACCGTAATCGTCTGATACATGATTATAACAAAGTTGCTCCGGAAGAGCTCTACCAGATTTTGCAATCCAGGCTGACTGATTTTGAGTTTTTTTGTCAGTGCGTCGTTGATTATCTTGAGAA
>CAZJGV010000252.1:0-3310 GCA_964545615.1 uncultured Pelotomaculum sp. | reverse complement strand
TGATATCCTCGCGCGGTGCCCAAAACATGAATACGCCAATTTCTCCGGTGCCGTCATTAATCCGAAAATTGGGCCGGTTCAGCCATTTCAAAGACGCTGATTCTATGGTGCCGCGTATGCGCACGGGCTCTCCCGCCCTGATAGAAGCCAGGTCTTTAATCTTAAAGTATTTGTAGCTCGCAAAGTCAACTTTATCCGTGTGACTCCTGTTCATAAAGCCGAAAAGCAGGGGCACGGCTAAAAGCACCAGGAGCATGGGCAGGGCTGTCAGTAAAAATTGCAAGTCCCGGCCGAGTGCGAAGGTGAATATCACAAAAACAGTGGCTAATCCTAAACTGACGTATGCAGGTATGGACATCCGCACTGCGAGGATACCTCCTTGGTTAGTTAAAGTCTACGCTTTTCTGTGCTCCTCGGGAAACTCGTTCTTGTAGCAGAGATAATATACTACACCGATAAAGATCATGCCGCCGATGATGTTGCCTATGGTCACCGGGATGAGGTTACACATCCAGATGTCGCCCCAGCCCAGTCCGCCGTTCTTGGCCAGCGCCGCGTTCCAGGGCTTGCCGTCAACTACCTTGGTTACCAGGGCGGGGAAGCTCTGGACTACAAACATACCTGCGGGCAGGAAGTACATGTTGGCCACGCAGTGCTCAAATCCGATGGATACGAAAGCCATGATCGGGAACCAGATGCCGAAGAATTTGCCGATGAAGTCTTTGGCTGTGATGGCCAGCAGAATGGCTGCGTTAACCAGGAAGTTACAACCTATGCCGTTGGCCAGGGCGGCCCACCAGCCGATGCCCCCCGCTGCCTTGTACGGTAGTGTCTTGGCTACTGCGATCCCTACAGCGTTCAATGCAAAGGCGTTGGGGTCCGGACCCGCAAAGTTGCCCTGTGAAAAGGGCCCGATCAACATCAGGTACGCCCAGGCTACGGAACCTACAAAGTTGCCGATGTATACAAAAGTCCAGTTCCTGAATACGCTGCCCCAGCCGGTCTTGCCCATCATCGCCGCCAGGGGCCCTAACATCGCGTCACCGGTGAACAGTTCCATACCGGTGAGCACGGTCAATATCAAACCTACCGGGAACACGGCGCCCCCGATTAATTTACCAACACCTGCGCCGAGGAATTTAGCTACTTCTGTGCCGCATACGGTGCACAGCGCGGCGCCGACCGCAATGTATACTCCTGACATGAAACCACGCAGCAAAAGCTGCCCTATCGGCAGTCCCATCTTATATTTGCCGGCGTTTCCGGCCAAACATACTGTCATTACTGGAGGATTGGCCATATTTTTAAAAACCCCCTTTTACTAAATAATGTTAAGATTGCTTCCTTCTAATACTCTCCTCATATGAGCTTATAACTTAATCTATAGCTGGCTATCCTCGCCATACTATCAACGGTTGGCCACACCACTCCCTTCCTTTATGTCGGTAAAATCTTAAAAGCGGCGCTTATCACCCCCTCCGGTTTTTTAATTCAGCTGAACTACACTTGCATAAATCCGGCCTTAAAGTGCCGGCCTCAAAAACAATAAGGGCGGATCTAATCTGAATACCATACCAGACTATACCCACCCCAGTAAAGTCAAAGTCCTTGCAACCTGGCAATCATAGCCTCTTTTGTCTGGCTTTAGACCCATAGCTTTGCGTCACCGGCTTTCGAGCGGTTTTGCCCAACACGATGTTAATCTATTAATTTAAAATATTTCCAAAAAAACAAAAGCCGGGCAGGCTGTGAAAAACAAAGCCGGCCCGGTATCCTTAACCGGATCCAACTCTCCTTTTCACACTGGAAGGCGCCCCGGTTTCCCAGTGCACCCTAACGGCCAAAACCCATAGCTTTGCAGCTTTAGGCATCCTGGCTCGGAGAGTGTATTTTGTTTAAATTCATTGTATTTTGTTTCTATCTTGCATGTTGTATTTCTTCTAATACATAAAAAATCCTGCAAAGATTTGATTTAATTATTTTATGTATATCATAAAGTTTAATTTTTTTATGCTTACGTCTGTTTATTTGAGTTAATACTGAATTTTGCTATACGTATCACTATATCATTTATATTTAGTAATGATTGGTAATGTTTAGTCATGGATACTAATTACCATCATCATTGTCATGTTTTGTTTTGTTATGTTATGTATATTATTGCAAATAAATTGTTCGCTACTGAATAATCAAGCAGTTCTTTAAAAACAAAGGAGGAAAAAGCAAAATAGGCTTTCCCCTCCTTTCAACAACACAAGGACCAATAATTATAATATCTAGCTAATTAATGGTTAATTATAAAGATTTACTGAAGGATCCATCTTTCCTGGTGTTTATTTTTTCAATTCATCCAGCTTCTTCAGTACACCTTCCATGCCCAATGCCTCTGTCCAGGAAACTTCGACATACTGATCATCCTTTTTAAGCATTGGTGTAAGCGGTTTATCAGCGTAAAGCAGTTCCAGTCCCAGTCTCCCCTTCAAGCAAAGCGGTCTTCCTTCTCCGGGCTCTCTGGCTGTGACACCAATCACTTTATTGCCCTTGTAATTCAGGTCAAACTGACAGCCCGCATCGCAAAAGGTACAGGTGACCGGTTCTTTTCTGATTTCATAGGTCCGGGCTTTGCCGGCAAGGTTTTTATAAGTTAAAGCCCCCACCGGACAAACTACCAGGCAGCGCGCGCAGGAAACGCAGGCTGATTCGGCCAGGTTAGTATCCATCGCCGGCGCCACCTTGGTGTTAAAACCACGAAAGGCGAAGTTGATTACCTGCCGGTCCTGAACCTGTTCACAGGTGCGGACACACCTGCCGCAGAGAATGCACTTGTTCATATCGCGTACAATATATGGGTTAGAGTCATCGATGGGATAGTTGTGTTTTTCCCCCTCAAAGCCTGAACGTTTGACATCGTAACGGTACGCGTAATCCTGCAGGCGGCAGTCTCCGTTCTGATCACAGGTTAGACAGTCGGTGGGATGGTTAGCCAGCATCAGTTCGATAATGGTCTTGCGCGCCTCAATAACCGCTTGAGATTCTGTCTCGACCACCATGCCGTTTGCTGCTTCGGCGCAGCATGACGCCACCAGCGCGCGCGCCCCTTTAACATCCACCACACAAATGCGGCACCCGCCATAACCTGGATTTGATGGCTCATGACAAAGAGTGGGGATAAAAAACCCAGCCTTTTTGGCAGCATCTAAAATGGTGGTGCCGGCGGGAACTGTTATCTCTTTCCCGTTAATTGTTAGAGTGATATTAGCCAATTCCTTTTCCCTCCTTTACGCCTTGATAATAGCATCAAATTTACATT
>CAZJGV010000251.1:0-3322 GCA_964545615.1 uncultured Pelotomaculum sp. | reverse complement strand
CGCCTCGGACAGGGAGATTAGTCCGGCCGGCCTGGTGTTTTGATCTTTATCGAATGTGGCCTTCATGGTAATACCTCCATTATAGTAAAAAGTAATCCAAAACGTAGGTGCGAATTTTTGTTGCTAAGGCTCAAGGGACACATTTGACATCCTTGGATGGAAAAAGTGAGACAAGAGAACCGTCCCCTTGTCTCATTTCTCGGTCCGGATCAGCTGTTTACCCTGCGCACTCGTTTGTGCTCAGTTCAGCGGAAAGGGGACACCTTCCAAGTTAGTATAATAAGTAAGTGTATCCTCGCTAAGGAGTTTTCATAATCCAATGTAATAAGCAGACATCCGGGTTGAAGGAATGTCCCCAATTAATATTTTCTAGCTGCGGCTAAAATACCCTCCAGGGTAAGATAAAAAATCACTATTTTCTTGACAAGACCACTCCAATTAAGTAGAATCTTACTGTAAAGGTAAACACCTTGGCAGAGAAGAGCAAATGGAACGGCGGTGCAGGCAATTGCTTGAAAAAGTCGATCTGATGAATCTGCTTTTTGATTTTTACGGGCAACTGTTAACCGACCGTCAAAAAGATTTTATGGAGCTTTATTATGCCCACAACCTGTCACTGGGGGAGATAGCTGAAGAGTTCAGTGTCAGCCGCCAGGCAGTTTACGACACCCTGAAAAGATCCGGTCAGCTGCTTACCCAGTACGAAGAGAAGCTTGGGCTGGCGTCAAGGTTTAAGGCGGAAAGAAACAAGCTAAGCGACGCCGCAGCCTTACTGGACCAGTCTGGAAGCGTGCAGACTGACGGTAGAGTACGACGGGCCAGGGAAATCATAGACGAAATTCTTGAGCTTTAACAGGTGTAATTAAAAAGGGGGGTTAAGTGATGTTTGCCAGCCTCGCCGAAAGACTGCAGGAGACTTTTAAAAAATTACGGAGCAAGGGCCGTTTAACCGAGACGGATGTAAATGAAGCATTGCGTGAAGTGCGTTTGGCCTTGCTTGAAGCCGATGTAAACTTTAAGGTTGTTAAAGATTTCATAGCCAGGATCAAAGAAAGGGCAGTGGGACAAGAACTGCTGGCCAGCCTGAACCCGGCCCAGCATGTGATCAAGATTGTCCATGAAGAGCTGACAATTCTGATGGGTGGTTCAAACAGTAAAATCAATTTGGCTCCCAAGCCGCCGACTGTTTTAATGATGGTTGGCCTGAACGGCGCCGGTAAAACAACCACCTCCGCTAAACTGGCTAATCTTATGCGCAAACAGGGTAGGAGGCCGCTCATGGCCGCAGCGGATGTTTACCGTCCGGCGGCGATAAAACAGCTTGAAGTGCTGGGCGGACAGCTTAACCTGCCTGTATTCAGCATGGGTGATAAGCATGAACCGGTCACAATAGGACTGGCGGCGATAGAGAATGCCGTCAGTGGGGGCCGGGATGTGGTTATTATTGACACTGCGGGCCGGCAGGAAGTAAATGAAGAACTTATGGCGGAACTAGAGAGAATGAAGGAAGCCATAAAGCCGCACGAGATATTGCTGGTGGTTGACGCCATGACCGGGCAGGCCGCGGTAAGTGTAGCTGAAACTTTTAACAGCCGCCTGGGATTGGACGGGGTTATCCTGACCAAACTGGATGGTGACACCAGGGGTGGCGCAGCGCTCTCAGTGCGCTCTGTAACCGGAAAGCCAATTAAGTTTGTTGGTATGGGCGAAAAACTGGACACTCTGGAACCCTTCCACCCGGAGCGCATGGCCGAGCGGATTCTGGGTATGGGCGATATGCTCACCTTAATTGAAAAGGCCCAGGAGAATTTTAACGCTGATCAAATGGCCAATATGCAGAAAAAAATCCGGAGCATGGAATTCACCCTGGAGGATTTTCTGGATCAGCTTAACCAGGTAAAAAAGTTAGGGCCGCTTGAACAAGTTCTGGGTATGATTCCGGGGCTCGGCGGGTCTAAAAAACTGAAGGACCTCAAGGTGGATGAAAAGGAACTGGTTTTTGCCGAGGCTATAATAAAATCGATGACTCCCGGCGAACGCAGCGAGCCGGAACGGGTGCTGAACGGCAGCAGAAAAAGGCGGATAGCCAAAGGCAGCGGCACTACCGTTCAGGATATCAACCGGCTGCTGAAGCAGTTTGAACAGACAAAAAAAATGATGAAACAGTTTATGGATATGGAGAAATCGCTGAAAAAGGGCGGTAAGATGCTAAAAAACCCTTTCTTTGGCTAAATTAAAATAAAGGAGGTGAGGGTGCGTGGCTGTTAAAATTCGTCTGAGACGAATGGGCGCTAAAAAGGCCCCGTTTTATCGTATTGTGGTTGCTGATTCCCGCTCCCCGAGAGATGGCAGGTTTATTGAGGAAATTGGTTTTTACGATCCCCTGAAGAACCCGGCGGTAATCAATGTCAATGAGGAAAGGGCACTGGATTGGCTAAGTAAAGGAGCCCAGCTTTCTGAAACAGCCAGGGCTTTGTTTAACAAGGCCGGGGTTTTAAAGAAAACAGCGGGAGAGGGTCAGTAGATTGGGGAGGCTACTATGATGAAAGAACTGGTTGAAAATCTGGCCAAAGCTCTCGTTGACCAGCCTGAAAAAGTAGTTGTAAATCTGATTGAAAAAGACAAGTCAACCTTGATTGAACTGAAAGTAGCCCAGGAAGATATGGGTAAGGTGATAGGCAAGCAGGGCCGTATCGCTAAAGCCATAAGAACCCTGGTCAAAGTTGCCGCGACCAGACAGAAAAAGAAAGTAATTGTTGAGATTGTTTAAAAAACAAAATGATCCCTATTAAGCCCGCTGGAGGAATTCTCAGATGCAAAGCCTGACCTTGATCCGGCCTGTTCTTATAAAAACCAAAGTTACCGAGAATTATAAGAAAGCCCTGGCGGCCGAGCTTCAGGAGGCTATCCGGCGGGTTGAACTGGATCTGCGGCACCTGGATTTCCAGGAAAAGCGTTTACTGGCCGAACTTGAAAAGAAAAACCCCCAGGGGATTCCCGCTGCCAGACAGGATTTAGACCAGGAACGCAGGCGTCGGTTGGAGAGCCGCCAGAAATTGATTGACAGTCTCAAGGAAGTGGGGCAGCTGGCTTTAGGGTCAGAAGTGATTTCCGGTAAGATGGAAAGCTCTGTTGAGATTGGGGTTGGAGATAACTGGGGGCGGGTAATTGGCATGGAAATTATCCTTCAGGATGGTGTAGTTACCGCCATCAGGCAGGGGAGCGGCTGCAGTGAGCGATGAATTTATTACCATCGGAAAGATCCTGAAAACCCAGGGGAACCGCGGCGCCGTACGGGTGCTGCCGCTTACCGATTTCCCCG
>CAZJGV010000250.1:0-3351 GCA_964545615.1 uncultured Pelotomaculum sp. | reverse complement strand
GCTGCCCACTTGCGGCATGCTTACCCCAGTTTGGAAGCCATACTGAGGCGCGCCTGCCTGGTACCCCTGCTGCTGCGGCAGGCCCGGGCGGAAGGCGGCAGTATGCTGTACCCGCTGCAGTTCCTGGTTCCATTTGCTTATATTCTGACTGATATCATTTGGATTGGCCGCTTTGGGCTGGTACCAGCCGCGGCTGTTCATTTCGTTGAATATTTCGTGCTGGATCTGGTGTACGTCTCTTAAGATTCCTGAAAAAGCGTCCAGGATTTGATTATTGGCTGATTCCAGTGCGGCCACGTTATAACCGCTGGCAATATATTTCTCTGTAATCAGAACATCAGTTAAACGGTCTTTCTCGTCAAGCATCGTTTTCACCTCCTAATATTGCCTCTGTTGGGCAAAGCTTTGCGCGCTCCTCATTAAAACCTCATAATGTCCACGGTGCCTCTCGGCAATACGTGAGTACATCTGCTGTAGTTTGGGGTCGGTAGATTCCCTGGCGCAGGTGGTGCTTTTGGTTATGGCTAATGCTTCAGCCCTGAGCTGCTCCCCCAGGTGAAAAAGTTCCATTTCCGTTAATTGCATCAACAAGTCCACCTCCTTCTTATTCTGGATGTGAAACCTTTACTGTCATTAATAGTGTGCTCATGGTGCAGAAAAAAATTCAAATAAATTAATAATAGCCCAAAAATGTATAAATTAATTTTATGAAAAATAAAGAGCGCCGGATTATTGTTGGAATAAAACGGCGCTCCCATAGCAATTTAATGACTAGCTGTAAAAGGTGACATTAATACCCCGTTTTTTCATGGCTTCAAGCAGGGGCGCTGTGTCAATAGTACTCAAACGCAGCATCATTTCAACTCTTTCGTTGTCTTTGGCCAAACTCACGATGCTCTGGATCTGGACGTCAAACTCCTTCACTATCTGGCTTATTGCGGTTATTAGATCTACCTGTTCTTTCGCTTCGAGCACAAAGCGGGTGCCAGGTTTACCGTAGCCAAAAAACTTAATCAGGGCGTCAAAAATATCGACAACTGTGACTATGCCCACCAGGTGTTCAGCTTCGACTACCGGTACGCTCCCAATCTTGTTTTCTCTCATGAGCAGAGCCGCTTCTTCAATTGTGGTATCCGGAGTCACCATCAGCACTTGATTAACCATGGCGTCAGCAACCGTCATTTTGGCCAGCAGGTAGTTCAGTTCGTAAATGCTCAGGGAAGTTGCGGGGGACGGCGAAACAGTCAGCAGCATTTTTTCTGTTACCACACCGGCGAGCTTCCCTTCAGACACCACCGGCAGATGCCTGATATTATATTTTTTCATAATTTCCAAAGCCTCAAAAACAGGTGTTTTTTTGCTGATTGTAATAGGTGCTTTGGTCATGTAGTTGCGTACGAACATATACATTACCCTCCTGCCCATTTTCTTCTATTGTAATCCATAAATAGGGCAGGTGCAAGGACAAGGTGGGTAAGTCAAGTTGAAATATAGCTAATAGTAAATAAAAACCCGTCATGTAAAAATACAATCCGGGTTTAAAATGTTAGTTTAGGGCTAATAATGATGAAAACAGGGTACCCAAAGAAATTATGTTCCAGGATACTTAACACCTTCTTCTTGAAGGCTTAAGTGAAAAGTAGGCCATCAAGAGGAGAAAAAGCCCGATGAGAAGCCCTGTGTAACCTGATAATATGTTTACCAGTCCGCCGCCCATGGAAGAGCCAAAGGCCTGGCCGGCCTCTTGCGCGCCCTGCTTTGCGGTTTGAACCGCTTGCTGTCCATAGAAAAACGGCAGTATCCATGACGCCAGGGGAATAACCAGACACTCCACGGCGGCAACCAGGCAGGCCTTTGACCATATCTTTTTAACAGACTCGGAATCCTGGTAGAACAGTAAAGCGAATACGGGCCAGCCGATAGAAAACGCCAAAAGCGCGGCCTTTAAAGTTATCAGCGCGAATAAAAAGTACAGCAGTATGCCGGTGACCAGGCCGGCCAGAACAGCATTAAATACTCTCATATTTTACCTCCCTTCTCATTTTTAGTTAAGTTTATGCTCGTCTGTTCCGAATATTCCCTTTGTTTCTATAATAAGTTAACGGTAGTGATGTTAATTTATCGGTGCGGGCAATATATTAAAAAATAGTTAAATATTTCTTAAGTTTTTAAGGGTATATTGACAGACCAAAACAGGTAATTTATAATAAGGTCAGATATAGTCAGAGGGTTTATATAACTGCCGGGAGATCAATTCAATTAATTTGACGGAGGTGTTCTATGTGGCTTTAGTAAGATGGGATCCATTCCGTGAATTGGCAGGTTTGCAAAACTCGATTTCCAGACTATTTGATGAGAATGTGCGTTATTTAAGACTGCCCGAAGGTTCGACAGGACTCGCCTTCCCAGTAGATATTAAAGATACCCCTGAAGCGGTTCAGATCAGAGCTGAACTGCCCGGGATGAATAAGGAAGATATTAAAATAAATTTGAGTGACAATATTTTGACCATACAGGGGGAACGCCGGAAGGAAGAAAAAGAGGAAGGCTCAAACTTTATCAGGATCGAACTAAGCTACGGCTCATTTAGCAGGTCTTTCACAGTGGATATGCCGGTAAAACAGGATGATATAAAGGCCAGTTATCAGGAAGGCATACTGGCGATAACACTGCCCAAAGAGGCGGCGGTAAAACAGGAAGAAATAAACATTAAGATTGACTGATCACTTGGGATTCTCCCGGCAGTATTGATCTTTAGACGAGGGAAGTATAACCCTCGCTTTTTTATAGGAAACCACAGAAACAATAAAACAAAAAATCGTGTTATGAGGAGTGAAAAAAATGAGAACTGATAAGTTCACCCTGAAAACCCAGGAAGCCTTTGAAGCCGCCCAGAAGATAATGTCTAAATACAGCCACCAGCAAATGGAGGGTGAGCACTTGCTGCTGGGGCTGCTGCGGCAGGATGAAGGCCTGGTAAGGCAAATACTGCAAAAACTTGAGATCGATATGGTAAAACTGGGGGAAAAGGTGCAAACCGCTGTGGAGCGCCTGCCAAAGGTGCACGGGTCCGGTGGTGTGTATATTTCCCAGGCGTTGTCGCAGATAATCGACCTGGCCTGGAAGGAAGCGGAAAGGCTCAGGGACGAGTATTTGAGTACAGAACACCTGCTGCTGGGAATAGTAGCCGGCCGGGAAGGGGAAGCGGGTAATATCCTCCGCTCCTATGGTGTGACACAGGACCGGGTTTACAAAAGGCGGGTGGAGATACGCGGCACCCAACGGGAGACTGACCAGAACCCGGAAGACAAATACCAGTCCCGGGCCCGGTTTACCAGAGATCGGACCTAA
>CAZJGV010000249.1:0-3366 GCA_964545615.1 uncultured Pelotomaculum sp. | reverse complement strand
CAGGGGGACGGTTCTGTTGCTTCCGCCGGCGGAAGCAACAGAACCGTCCCCCTGCTTCCCCTCCCTTCCCTGACATGTTTTTTTTAGCAGGCTATTGCATTTTAGTGTTTACCGTGCTACTATTAACATAAGCACCATCCCTATAGTGTCAATGGTTTAGTTGCAAGAGCAATTCGGAAGGTATTTCGGGTACATTGCAAGTAAGTTGACCAGTCCAAGGATAGTGTTTTTTGTATCTGGTTTGAGTTCAGGAATTACCAATTGGTTTCGTGGTTCAGTTCAATCAGGTGAGGATGATCTAAGGAAATTGAGTGTAGCCTATCTCGTAAGTTCGGTTTGGAAAGTGGATTTGAGTCGGTTAGTATTCAAGTCAGCCCCAAGATCCGGTAAACTATAGGGACGGTTGCTTTAGAGAGAAGGCGAAAGCCTTCTCTCTTTAATGTTTGAAGGCATCTTGCATGCTGCTGTGTTGATCGGCTTTATTTAAAGCTGCAAGAGCCTGGTCGCCTGAGATCCAGTGTTCTGCTCAATGAAAACTCACCTGAGAAGACAATTGACGAAGAGATATAGTCGTGGTATCTTAATATAAGTTTTTTCTATTTAATAAAGAGATAATACCTTGAGATAAAGCAGCGGGAGGTGCGGTTATTGCCGGGTATCAATGTTAACGGCAGGAAAATTGAGCTTGATGAGGATGGTTTTTTGGTAAACCCGGATGATTGGAGCGAAGATTTGGTTATCGCTTTTGCTTCATCAGAAAATATTATCCTTACAGAGGATCACTGGCAAGTGGTGCGCTACCTGCGTGATTATTACAGTCAGCACCAGATTGCCCCCATGATCCGGAAACTTTGTAAAGAAACCGGCTACAGCCTGAAGCACATTTATGAATTATTTCCTTCCGGTCCCGCCAAGGGCGCCTGTAAACTGGCCGGCCTGCCAAAGCCGGCCGGCTGTGTGTGATTTTTTTACGCGGCGCGGGCTATTTGTTAAAACAGCACACTATCTATGATTTTCCCGGCGGGATTAAACCCTGGCCGGGTTTTTTGTTTTATAAACACAAACAGCTTACATAAAAACTGGTATTAAAAGAAAAAATATTATAAGACAACCAGGGAGGTGAGGAACTATCAGTAAGAAATACTTATTTGCACAGAACAGGCTTGTTTTTTATACGACCGGCATGCTGCTTATTATCCTTTTAGCCGCCGCAGTACTGCTTCATGGACGGCCGGCGGCGGAGGCGGCGGCTCTCTCCTGGGGGAGCAGCGGCAGTGAAGTCGTTCAGGTGCAGCAGAAGCTCAGCCAGTGGGGTTATTACAATGGGCCGCTGGACGGCTATTACGCTTATGAGACTTACCGGGCGGTGCAGAGGTTCCAGCGTAATAACGGTCTTTCCCAGGATGGAGTGGTAGGTACGGCTACCCGGAACGCGCTGGGCTTGAATACTCCGGCAGCTTTGCCCGCTGTTTCCAGGGGAGTTGCCACAGACAGGGGAGATGTGAACTTATTAGCCCGCGTAATTGAAGGAGAGGCGGCAGACGAATCGCTCACAGGCAAAATCGCTGTCGGAGCGGTGATCTTGAACCGGACCAAGAGCGCTTCTTTCCCCCGTACCGTCAGCGGGGTAATTTTTCAAGACCACGCTTTCGAATCCATCAGCAACGGCCAGGCCAATCGGCCGTTAAGCCAGGCGTCTGTACAGGCGGCCCAAATGGCTTTGGGCGGGTATGACCCCACCGGAGGCGCGATATTTTTCTGGAACCCGTACAAGCCAGTAAATCCCTGGATTTGGTCAAGAAACGTTATTACTCAGATTGGCAATCATGTATTCGCACGGTAAAGGGGTGGTTTTGTGAGAAAGTGGATTATCCTGTCGGTAGCCGCCAGCCTTTTGGCGATCGCCGCGACCGGTACTTGGGGTTACAGCCAGCGCCTGGCCAACCGCAACCTGGAGATTTTTTTAAGCAATAAATACCAGAGGGCATTTTTTGACATGACGGGGCAGGTCCAAACCCTGGAAGTGCTCTTATCAAAGAGCATGGTGGCCGCAGACCCGCGTCTGGACACCGTCCTGTTGATGGACATTCGCCAGCAGGCCGCCTTTGCCCAGTCCAACCTGGGCCAGTTGCCCCTGAATGATGCGCTGTCCGGCCGAACAGCCAAGTTTTTAACTCAGGTGGGTGGCTATGCGGACAGTTTATCCAGGCATGTGAGCAATGGGGAGAATATTGACTCTAAGAACTGGGATACCATAAACAGTCTGTATCAGCAGTCCATGGAACTGAACAAGGAACTGCAGGGGATGCAGTATAGTGTTGCTCAAAACAACTATTATTTTGGGGAACTTGTGCGTCAGGTTAAAAAAAATTTACAAGAGAATCCGGACAATCTGGCGGTAACGGATTTCCAGGTTCTCGACAAACAGATGCAGCAGTATCCCGCCTTGATTTATGACGGACCCTTTTCAGAGCACCTGGAACGGACCGAGCCCAGAGCATTAAGCGGATCGGCCGAGGTCAGCCAGGAAGATGCTCTAAACAGTGCGCTGTCTTATATAGACCAAAAGCCTGGTGTGGAGTACCAGTCTGTTATTACCGGCACGCCTGAAGGCCGTATCCCGGCCTATCGGGTAGAGATCACCCCTGCCGGGGATAGCGCTGGTACAACGATTCTGGATATTTCTAAAAAGGGAGGTAAATTGATCTGGGCGCTAAACTCACGCCCGGTGGCTGATCAGGCGATAGATATTGACGCGGCGCGGCAAAAGGCGCTGCAGTATTTAAAAGAGCATGGTTTTGGCGAAATGAATTCAACATACTTTACGCGTCACGGTAATTCCGCCACTTTTAATTTTGCGGCGGCCCAGAATAATGTTGTCTTATATCCTGACTTGGTAAAAGTAACCGTGGCCCTGGATAACGGTGAGGTTACCGGCGCTGAAGCATCAGGCTACCTGATGTCACACCGGACCCGCGATTTACCGCAGCCCAAAATAACACCGGAGCAGGCCAGGGGCTCGATAAACACCCGCCTGCAGGTTTCCGGCAGCGGGAAACTGGTGTTAATACCTGTCGGAGCGGATGATGAAAAACTCTCTTACGAATTTCAGGGCAAGCTTGGAGAAGATACTTACCTGGTCTATGTCAACGCTGTTGACGGCAGGGAAGAAAATGTGCTTAAGCTGATTGACACTCCGGGCGGCACGTTGACTATGTGATGTGGGACGTGAGACGTGGGACGTGAGAATGAAAGATAGTCTTAAGGGTCAAAAACCAGTGAGGAATGCCTGGAGATCCCGGGTAATTGCAGGTGCGAATTTATTCTGATCTCGCTACCCACGTCATACTACCCACGACAAAATAT
>CAZJGV010000248.1:0-3367 GCA_964545615.1 uncultured Pelotomaculum sp. | reverse complement strand
ATGTGGTTTAGTACTACGTTTTTGAGCCTGCAAGCCTTGGTATTAAAGGATTCTAAAAAATATAAACTAGTATTTCGTAAGGTCATGCTAGAGGCTATTTTTTAGAGCTTATTTTTACAAAAAATAAGCTCCTGATAGTGAACATATTTTCTGCCGGGGTGACAGACACAGGTACAGGATATGGTTTAGAATCTTTATAGAAGTAAGATTTACAGGAGGATTTACTATGTCGGAGAATTTTATCGAACAGCTTAAACCCGGTCAGCCGGTAAACAGTATTTTCGTTTTAAAGGCGAAGAAACTGCTGCCCCTGCGCAGCGGAACAGGGCACTACCTTGCGGTGGTCCTGGGAGACAAGACGGGCCAGATGGAAGGCCGGGTCTGGGACTCGGTATCTGAGATACAGGACAGCTGCCGGGTTGGAGATATTGTTCAGGTGCAGGGTCAGGTAGCGGAATACAACGGCACGGCTCAGATTCAGGTATCTGCTATGTCGGTTTGCCGGGATGGAGAAGCAGATCCCGGCAGGTTCATTCCCTCGAGTTCATTGGACCTGGATGCGGCCGGGAAAAAGATTAATTCAGTTATTGAGTCCTTGCAAAACCCGCATTTAAAGAGTTTGCTGTCACTGGTCTTATCGGATGATAATTTGCATAACGCCCTTTTCACCTCCCCCGCCGCCAAGCGCAACCACCACGCCACTATCGGCGGACTATTGGAACACAGCCTGGGCATGGTCGGCGCCGCCCAGCAGATAGCGGCTGTTTACCCCAAAATAAACCGTGATTTGCTAGTCACCGGCGCTCTGCTCCACGACATCGGTAAAGTGGAGGAATACAGCTTTGGCGCCGATATAAATTTCACCGATGAGGGCCGCTTGCTGGGACATATCGTCCTGGGCGTCCGTCTGCTGGACAAATATATCAGCCAACTGTCCGAGTTCCCGGAGGAGTTGAAACTCAAACTGCTCCACCTGGTGGTCAGCCACCACGGTCAGTACGAGTGGCAGTCGCCCAAAAGGCCCAAATTTTTAGAAGCCGCTGTGCTGCACCACCTGGATATGATTGACGCGGCGGTGGATATGTTCAGCGGGGCCGTTGAAAGCTGTGCGGAACAGGAGGAGCACTGGACCGGGTGGGTGAAAGGTCTGGACAGATACGTTTTTTGCAAATAGTGGTCGGAAAAAGCATACATCATTAGCCTGCGGCATGGCCGAGATGAGAACGTGGATCGTGTAGTGGGGTTATGCTGTAGAAGTGCTGGAACCGAACTGGCTGAAAGAGGATATCTGCAAAATAGCCAGGCGGGTCCTGGAGATTTATAACAAGTAGTAGGGTTAGATCTGAATCTGAATTGCTTATACAACAGGGGGTAAATATTTCCACCAATCCTTGAAGTAATAAAGTATTAGACCGGTGGGATTAAGGTCTACATTTTCAAGGGGGCTGTTATTACTCCAGAGGGAACCAGGGTATACCTGGAGGGTGATAGGTTGGTATATCAGTGCCTCAGGTCGAAGGGCTGAGATATCAGATATAAATTTACCTCAATTACATCATAGAGCTAAAGCATAAAGCATCACGCCTGCTGTTAGAACCTCACGAACATACAAGCCAGGCTCATTAAAAAGGCTTTCGGCGTAAACCGAAAGCCTTTCACATCCCCACAATCTACAAATGACTCCGCTACCAGTTCACAGGCACCGCCATCTTATCCAGCTCTTTCCCATCCTTCGGACTGGCCCAGTATACCTCCAACTCCCCGCGCCCCGGTGAAGGAGCGTCAAAAGGCAGGGACAGCTCGAACTGCCCGCGCCCGGGAGCGCCCTCAGAAGCTGTTGCGAAATTTTCGGCTATGGTCTTGCCGGTTTCATCTTTCAGCCTGATGTTAACCGTCGCCTCGAAAACTCTGGCGCTGCCCTTTACCAGCAGCGGCGAACTCACTTTTTGGCCCGACTCAGGGCTGGACACCCAGATGACAGGCTCATGAACCACTGACACATCCCTGGAGAAAGGCTGCTCGTACAATCCGACGTGGCCCCACCAGTCCTTCGCTTGCTCGTCCACCTTACCTTCAACCATAAACGAAACCTTTTGAATCTCGGGGAATTCCGTCAGAGTGTTGACAATGCTCTGAATGCCCAGCGCTTCCCCTATGGCGCCCGTATTAGCCATGAGCACTTCCTGTGAAAAATCCACTGTCGCCAGACCGTCCTTAACATTTATGCCTTTTATCTTGGTGGTGGCGGGAATCACCCGCACCGCGCCGGGACCTACCGGGTTAACATTGATTATTTCCTCCAGAGCCGCCCTGGCCACTTCCTTGGTGGGAGAGACCTGGTGCACCTCTCTGACCAGGTAGGCATCGTTTTGGGTAACTTTAACATAATAGACAGCAACATTCAGCTTCTGTTCCGGCGCCACGGTGTTTTCCGGAGAGGGAACGGGCGCATCCCCGCCAGTGGTGGTACAGCCGGCCAAAAAAGATAAAACTGATATCAGCAGCGCCAGGAAACAAGTTCTTACCAGAAACCTCTTACCATGTTGGTTCAAAGATAAACACCTCCTTGCATCCTAATTACATTATTCTACGGAAACAAGAATAAACCTTTTAAAAATTTACGACCTCACGCCCAGCCTGCCCAGCATGACCTTGCGGGCGGCTTCTTCAATGCTGTCATCTAATGGCTTCAGATCTGACTTCATACCCCTTCTCTTCAGGGAAAGTCTGATCAACCTGTCGGTAAGCCTGGCGTTTTTAGGCAGCAGGGGTCCGTGCAGGTAAGAGCAGTATACATTCTTGTAGCGCGCTCCTTCCAGGCCGTCACTGCCATTGTTGCCGCTGCCGCAAAGGACTTTCCCCAGGGGCTTGACAGAGCCGGTGTAAGTGCGGCCTGAATGGTTTTCAAAACCGACCACCTTAAACGGCTTACCGCCAAGGTTTGCTTCAATGGCCACGTTTCCCACCAGGCGCCTGTTCCCCGCCGTGGTATACAGGTCGAGAATATCAAGGCAGGGAATATGTTTGCCTTCAGATGTCCGGTAGTACTTACCGAGCAGTTGATACCCCCCGCAGATGGCCAGTACCACCAGCCCCTCTTCGATGGCATCTTTGAACTGGTCTCTTCGTTTCATCAGATCGGCGGCGATCAGGTTCTGCTCACGGTCTGAGCCGCCGCCAAGAAAAACAAAGTCGTACTCTTTAAAATTGATTTCATCGCCCAGGCCCATGCTCTTTATTTTTACGGGGATATTTCGCCAGCGGCAGCGCTGCTGGAAAGCTGTAATGTTGCCGCGGTCCCCGTACAGATTCAGAAGATCAGGATACAGATGACATACATTTATCATGAGTATTCCCCTTCACGGAC
>CAZJGV010000247.1:0-3375 GCA_964545615.1 uncultured Pelotomaculum sp. | reverse complement strand
TCAGGGCCTGCCCGGCGGGAGCCATATCCGGCGAGAAGAAAGAGCCGCATGTAATAGATACGGAAAAATGCATCAAGTGCGGCGGCTGTATCCAAAAATGTAAATTCGACGCTATTATCAAGGCGTAAAGGAGCGCAAGGGTAATCGAAAAACCCCATTGTGCTTCCTGTATCCAGAATATGCGGAAAGGAGTCAGCGCCTGAAATGTCTCTGCCTGAGCTTTATGAAAAACGGGAAATAGTTGCCTACAACCAGGGTAAAAGGGAATCTGATTACACCTTTATAGTAAATGAAATACCTTTGACAGTATTTTTAAATGATACTGAGCTGGCGACACTGATTTGTTCACCTGGCGCTCATAAAGAACTGGCTGTGGGCTTTTTGCTCAGCGAGGGATTGGTGCGTGACCTTTCAGATATCAAGGAAATAACCTTTAACGAACAAGACGGTCTCCTTTGGGTGGAGACTCCCTGTGAGGTACCGGAAGCAGAAAACTTCTTGCGCCGGCAGATTACCAGTTGCTGTGGGAAAGGGCGTGTAGCTCCGTATTTTATAAATGACGCCCGCCAGCTGCAGCCTGTTCAGTCCACGAGCAATTTCGCTGCCGCTCACCTTTTGGACCTGATTGGATTATTAGAAGAAGGCTCATCTTCTTTTAGACTCACAGGCGGTGTGCACAGCGCGGCATTGGCGGATGATAAAGGCCTGCTGGCCATGTATGAAGATATCGGCCGCCATAACGCTGTAGACAAGGTTCTTGGATATGCTTTTTTGAACCGAACGGCAACTGATGACAAGTGTTTACTGCTTAGTGGGCGTGTTTCCTCGGAAATCCTGATTAAAGTCGCCCGCCAGGGTTTACCGCTGGTGGTGTCACGTTCAGCGCCAACTATGCTGGCCGTGGAGTTGGCCGAAAAGTACGGCGTTGTCTTGGTGGGGTTTGCCCGGGGAGAGCGTCTGAGCGTATACAGCCACGCCAAGAAGATAATTATGTAAATCAATTACAAATTGCGTTCTTACAGTTGAGTACAGGAAGGAGTGAAAATGTATGGAAATGGTCAAATTGACCATTAACGGCAGAGAAGTCGAAGTCCCTAAAGGGACAAGGATTCTCGATGCTGCTGAACAAAACGGAATTATCATACCGCGGCTTTGTTATATGAAAGAACTGAGTTCTGTTGGCGCCTGCCGCATGTGTGTGGTAGAAGTAAAAGGCGCACGCGCCCTGGTGGCCTCCTGCGCCGCTGACGTGGCCCCGGGCATGGACGTGCAGACTCATTCACCCAGTGTCATGGAAGCAAGACGGGTGATCCTTGATTTATTGATTGCCAATCACCCGCTGGACTGCCTGACCTGTGAAAAGTCGGGCGAATGCACTCTGGCTGAATTATGCTATGAATACGGTATTAAAGAGAGCATGTTTAAGGGTGAAAAGCACAATTACCCGGTAGAAACAAGCAATCCCTTCATCGTACGCGATATGAACAAGTGTGTTCAATGCGGTAAGTGCGTCCGGGCTTGTAACGAGATCACCGGCCAGGACGTTCTGGATTTTGCTTACAGGGGCTTCAACAGCAAGCCAATACCTTTTTATGATGATGAGCTCGTGGAATCCAACTGCGTTTTCTGCGGCCAGTGTGTAGCGGTATGTCCGACCGGCGCTTTGACCGAGAAGCAAATGGTAGGGAAAGGCCGCCGCTGGGAGCTTACAAAAGTTAAGACTACCTGCCCCTTCTGCGGAACCGGCTGCAATTTTGACCTGTGTGTTAAAGACGACAAAATCGTTGGTGTGGCTTCCAATCCCAGCGCCCCGGTAAATGGCCTAGGCCTGTGTATCAAGGGGAGATTCGGCTGGGATTTTGTACACAACGAAAAGCGCCTCACCACCCCGTTAATCAAAAAAGATGGCAAGTTCGTGGAATCCTCCTGGGATGAGGCCCTGAACCTGATTGCCACCAGTCTGAAGGAGATTAAGCAGAAACACGGCCCCGATTCATTCGCGGCCCTGAGTTCCGCCAGGTGTACCAATGAGGAAAACTACCTGGTGCAAAAATTTACAAGGGCGGTGATGGGCACTAACAACGTTGACCACTGTGCCCGTACCTGACACGCGCCTACTGTGGCCGGTTTGGCCACTTCATTCGGCAGCGGCGCGATGACCAACTCAATCAATGAAATTACCAATGATGCCCAGTTAATGATGCTGATTGGTACCAATACCACTGAAGCACACCCGATTATTGGCTATAAAATGAGACAGGCCAAGCGCAACGGCGCCAAACTGATCGTTGTTGACCCGCGGCGCATTGACCTGGCAGAAGAAGCCGATTACTGGCTGCGTATCAAGTCCGGTACTGACATTCCCTTCCTGAACGGTTTGATGCACATCATCATCAAGGAAGGACTCCATGACAAGAAGTTTGTGGAAACGCGCTGCGAAAATTATGAAGCGCTTGAGTCCACCGTCAAGGATTACACCCCTGACTATGTTTCCCGCCTGACCGGTATATCTGAAGAGGACCTTTACGCTGTGGCGCGCCTGTATGCCACCACTGACAGGTCCATGCTCTTTTATACCCTGGGTATTACTGAACACATCTGCGGTACCCAAAACGTCATGAGCTGCGCCAACCTGGCCATGCTGACCGGCCATCTGGGACGGCCGGGCACGGGCGTAAACCCGATCCGGGGCCAGAACAACGTGCAGGGCGCCTGCGACATGGGCGCGCTGCCCAACGTATTTTCGGGCTACCAGCCTGTCATTAACGCCGATGCCCGCAAGAAGTTCGAGCAGGCCTGGGGCGTATCCCTTCCGGAGAATGTCGGGCTGACGATCCCGATTATGTTTGACAAGGCAGTTTCCGGTGATGTCAAAGCCATGTACATTCTCGGCGAGAACCCTGTGCTCACTGACCCCAACAGCAACCATATCCGCAAAGGTCTGGCCAAACTGGATTTTCTGGTAGTGCAGGAGCTTTTCCTGACTGAAACAGCAGAATACGCTGATGTCATCCTGCCCGCCGCCAGTTTTGCAGAAACGGACGGGACCTTTACCAGCACCGAGCGCCGCGTACAGAGAGTGCGCCAAGCCATCGCGCCGATACCGGGGCAGTGTAACTGGCAGACGATCATGGCCATGAGCGCTGCAATGGGATATCCGCTGGAATACAACAGCCCCGAGGATGTCTGGAATGAAATGGCCTCCCTTTCGCCCGCATTGGCTGGTATCAATTATGAAAGACTGGTGGAGAAAGGGATGCAGTGGCCGTGCCCGAGCGTCGATCACCCAGGTACGCCAGTTCTGCACGGTGCTACCTTCTCCCGCGGCAAGGGACTCTTCCAGGGTATCGACCATATTCCTCCCCATGAAATGCC
>CAZJGV010000246.1:0-3378 GCA_964545615.1 uncultured Pelotomaculum sp. | reverse complement strand
CTCTTTTTAATTAATAAAAAAATACTATTATTTTTTAAAAAACTGATATTAATCCAAGAAATGTGAAGGTAAATAAATTTTAAAATTGAAAAAAGTTTGAACCTACATAACTTCAATATCAATTACTTTCTGAATTTGCTTTATTTGATTTTTTGAACAAAAGCATATCAAATATCCATAAAAATCTTTTTTTTCTCTAATTTCTGCATTGACACAATAAAGAGATCCAGGAAAACCATTCATAGTTAAATTTAAATAGTTCAGTAGTGATGGTTTAATATAAATATATGTTAAATTCGCTGGATAAATAACTCCATATGGCATAACAAATCCATCTTTGGAAATAGTAATTTTCTCTTTTCCTATTTTTCCAACATTTTTTGGATCATCTTGCCAGCATAGCAATTCAACCCTACAAAACGACCATTTGTGGCCGCTTTTTTATTGGTGAGATTGTTGGTTTTGTACCATTTAACCTTTAATTAGGCTTTTAAACTTTTTATTTAGGTAATTAGAAACAAAATTCTTAATTATTTAGAAAATTTGATATACTATAAGAGCATTATATATCTAACCAGTTAACAGTTGTTTTTAAGATGCTTTATCTGGTAAGGGGGGGGAATTATGGTGTCTAAAGAAAGCGGCAGCGTGGTATCTTCATTAATTGAAAAAAGGGTTTTCAACCCGACCCAGGAATTTATGGAAAATGCTAAAATCAGCGATCTCCATCAGTTCAAACAAATGTGGCGTGATTCTATTGAAAAGCCGGATGAGTTCTGGGCGGGGATGGCTGAGGAACATATAGAATGGTTTAAAAAATGGGATGCCGTAGAAGAATATGACCTTGAATACAACTTCTTCATCCGCTATTTCAGGGGCGCCAAACTTAACGCTTCTTACAATTGTTTAGACCGCCACCTGAGAGGCTGGCGCAGAAACAAGGCTGCGCTGATCTGGCAGGGCGAACCTTTCGAGGATAGCAGGACCTACACGTACCTCCAGCTGCACCGTGAAGTCTGTAAACTGGCCAATGTGTTGAAAGGCCGCGGGGTAAAAAGAGGAGACCGGGTAACCATATACCTGCCGATGATCCCTGAACTGGCTATCTCTTTGCTTGCCTGCGCCAGGATTGGAGCTATACATAGCGTGGTTTTCGGGGGTTTCAGCGCGGAAGCGTTAAGAGACAGGATCATTGACTCGGGCGCCCGGACTGTGATTACCAGCAACTTCGGCTACCGGTCCGGCAAGTTGATCAATATTAAAGAAAATGCTGACAACGCCATGGCCTGCTGCAGCGGGATAACCAATTGCATCGTGGTAAAAAGAATAGAAAAGGAATGCAATATGACCGCGGGGCGCGACTACTGCTGGCACGAACTGATGGACGCCGCCTCCGCCGTTTGTGAACCCGAGCATATGGACGCGGAAGACCCGCTTTTTATACTTTACACCAGCGGCAGCACCGGCAAACCCAAAGGAGTGCTGCATACAACCGGCGGCTATATGGTTTATGCAACCACATCTTTTAAATATATCTTTGACTACCGGGACGAGGACGTTTTCTGGTGTACAGCGGATGTGGGCTGGGTCACTGGACACAGTTACCTGGTTTACGGACCGCTTTCAGCCGGCGCAACCTCACTGATGTTCGAAGGTGTACCAAATTATCCCGAACCCGACAGGTTCTGGGAAGTTATAGAAAAGTACCGGGTAAACATCTTCTATACCGCCCCCACCGCGATCAGGGCGGTAATGAAAGACGGCGACAAATGGCCCCTTAGAAGGGACCTCAGCAGCCTGCGCCTGTTGGGTTCGGTCGGTGAACCGATTAATCCGGAAGCCTGGATGTGGTATTACAGAACCATCGGTAAAGAGAAGACACCCATAGTTGACACCTGGTGGCAGACAGAAACAGGAGGAATTTTAATCTCGCCCCTGCCTGGCTGCGTTCCATTGAAGCCCGGTTCAGCCACGCTGCCCTTTTTCGGCGTCAACCCCAAAATCATCCGCCATGACGGCAGTGAAGCGGGTGTGAATGAAGGGGGATATCTGGTCATTGCCAGACCCTGGCCTGGTATAATGCGCGGTGTCTACGGCGATCCCGAAAGATTTAAAAACACCTACTTCGTTCAGTATCCGGGCTACTATTTTACAGCCGACGGCGCCCGCAGGGACGAGGACGGCTACTTCTGGCTGATGGGCCGCGTGGACGATGTGATTAATATATCCGGACACCGGCTTGGCACAGCCGAAGTCGAAAGCTCCCTGGTCGCTCACCCCAAAGTTGCGGAAGCCGCCGTGGTGGGTTACCCGCATGACATTAAAGGGGAAGGCATATACGCTTACGTGACTCTCAAAGAGGGCATAACTGTAACGAATGATCTTAAAAGCGAATTGGTAGCCATCGTACGCAAGGAAATCGGACCCATCGCCTCGCCGGATGTGATCCATTTTACCAATTCCCTGCCCAAAACCAGGAGCGGCAAAATCTTAAGAAGAATTCTGAGAAAGATCGCCTCCGGTGATTTTGACCAGCTCGGTGATACCACCACTTTAGCTGATCCAGCGGTGATTCAGGGACTGATCACCGGTAAACCGTAACACGAGAACACCAAAGCCGCCTTTAACAAAGCAGGAGAATATATTGTGAAAAAAAGATTTAAGATTGGTGTCTGCCAGATGCTGGTTCTCGACCAAAAGGATGACAACCTCGCCAAAGCCCGTTCCATGATCCATGAAGCGGCGGGACACGGCAGCAGGATCGTTATTCTACCGGAAATGTTCAACTGCCCTTACAACAGCAGCCTTTTTCCGGGGTACGCGGAAACTTTCCCGGAGGGTAAGTCTTTTAAAATGCTGTCTGAGGCTGCTGTAACAGAGGGGATATATCTGGTCGGCGGGTCCTTGCCCGAGCGGGAAGAAGGCTGTATATTCAACACCTGCTTTGTGTTTGGCCCACAGGGTGAGTTTCTGGCCAAACACCAAAAAATCCACCTTTTTGATGTGGACCTGCCTGACGGTCTTTCTTTTCGCGAGTCGAAAACACTCGGCCGCGGCAAAAAAATCACAGTGGTAAAAACAGCATTGGCCAGCCTGGGCGTGGCCACCGTCGACGAGGCAATCGATGTCGCTGAACGCCGTAAGCAACTTGACGGTCGCCTGGACGTACTCAATTCCGCTCTCGCCGCGTTGGGCGATGCCTCCATCGAGGAGCATCTCCGTCTTTCCCGGCAGGCCAGCGCTGAAGCCGATGCCAAGGCCGATCGGTCGGCTCAACAGGCGGGAGTCGCGTCCCGTGCCACCTTGGAGGACACCCGCCAATTGCGTGACGATGCGGAGCGCGTCAGCCAGGAAGCCGAACGGGAGGAAGGGCGGGCT
>CAZJGV010000245.1:0-3435 GCA_964545615.1 uncultured Pelotomaculum sp. | reverse complement strand
ATCCGTATATCGCCAATGTTGGCTTTAAATAGTAGCCGTATCACAAAAGAGCGTTTAGGGGCGCTGATTGATGCGACTTGTCAATTGCTCAATCTGCCGGTTCCTGAGGTTAACCCGGATAAAATTCACCGTCTTGATAAGGCGGACACCAGCACAGGTCCCAGTGCGATAAGAGCGCTATCAAGTATGGGTGTTCTCTATGTGTTTACTTTAAAGACACTTGAAAATCTTATAAAGTTTACGCGATTGCGCGAATTTAAGACCAAAGAATAAAGCAAGAAGAGATGGAATTTCCATTTACACAGAATTATTTACACTCCCCAATTCCCTTTGCTTATGAGGGCCGGCTGCACCCAGTGCAGCCGGCCCTCATAATTCAACAATTCAACAACCGGCACAGGCATTTTATTTAATCCAGTTCCCCGTCGTCTACATCATAGCTAAAACTACCCAGTGTGTTGTCGTCGCGGTCATAGAAATAAATTCTAATTGTTTTCAGGCTGATGTCCGCGTCATCCTCAAAAGCGTCGGCAATTTCTTCGCAAATATCCTCCACGTCGCTTTCAATTTCGTCATCATCCAGGTCATCCCAATCCGATTCCGCGTCGTTGTAAACAGCTCTGAGATTAGCGGATACCCTGTCATCATCCTCGTTATAAGTAATATTCATGGTGAAGTCTATCCCGCCTACATCATAATCTCCGTCTTTCAGGCTCTCTATAACATCGTCGGCGTCATCAGAGCTCGAGCCGCCGTCACGGTAGTCGTCGTCCTTAAAAGTTACCTCAAGGTCGTCGTCTCCGTCTTTTTCGAATTTCACCAGTACGTCATCGCTTTCAATATCTATGATTTTTCCGTCAACCACGGTGTCATCAGAGAATTCGTCCTGAATATCGCCGACTAAATCTTCAAGCCAGTCCTCGATATCTCTGTCGTCCAAATCTTCCCAATCATCATCGTATTTATCCAGGTCAACATCGATTTCCACATCAACATCGTCTTCGTCGCCGTTAAGCCGGATATCGTCAATTTCCACATTTTCCAGGTATTCATAATCGTCAAGCAGCTCATCTTCCAGATCGCTTAATTCTTCATCTTCATCATCATCAACTTCTTCTTCCTCATAATCGTCTTCAAGGTAGTCTATTCTATTCTGTAAGCTCGTGATCTGAGCTTTAAGAGCCGCTATCTCTTGATCCTTTTCAGCCAAAGAACTCGCATCGGCGGCGCCCGTTATTTTCACGGCTTTAATCCAATCGATCCATTCAACAGTTTGGTTTAACGCCTCCGAAACAAACCTGATAGGAACAAAAGTTCTTCCGTTATAAATAAACGGTTCCTCGTCGGGCTGCAAACTGATGGTATTACCGTTTACGAAGATCATGATGTCCGCATAATCAACAGTGATTGGCTTGGTGGCAACAGTAGCTTCCGCGGACACAGCCGTCCCCAGCGCCAAAGACAGTAACAGCAACACTAAAATAATTCTTTTCTTCATTAGTTCAACTCCCCAGTGGTATTATTTTTAGTAGCCTATCTGTGCAAACAACCCGGAACATTGTTGCTAATAATATCGGATATAAACACCTCCAGTTCGGATAAGCTGAATGCGTTAAAAATTTTGGTATCATATCCATGATGAAGACAAAAAATTATTTATATACTTTATATTTAATTTAACTAATCAAAGACAAATCCTGCCTGAAGGGGAGCTGAATTTTTGCTGAAAGATAAAGAATTTACTTTTCAGCGGAAAAATAAAAAATTAAAAAGAACCTAATTCTTTAATCTCAGGGAGAGATAGCTCTCCTGGCGCTGCACTTTACTGGCGACCAGTCCATCCCTCGAAAGCTGTACCAGCGTCTTGTAAATCTGATTGTAGCTCCCCGGCCAGTAGAAAAGAGGACACTGAGTCCGTGAAAATTATTCTGGATTTATCAGTTTTATTGTAATAAGTCCAGGAGATAATTGTAATTTGTGATATTTAGTTATATAATACCTGCTAAATCTAAAAGGACAGAGCGGCATGATTACGAGCACTATAATTTATGAAAGAGGGGATTGAACATAATATGGCGCGTATGAATGAGAATTACCTTAAGCTGCCCGGGAGCTACCTTTTTGCGGAAATAGACCGGAGAGTTAACCAGTTTAAAAAAGACAACCCTGACGCCGACATTATCAAACTGGGCATCGGTGATGTCACCAAGCCACTCCCCCCCGCCGTAGTGGAGGCAATGAAAAAGGCAGTGGGGGAAATGGGCTGTCAGGAAACCTTCCAGGGTTACGGTCCGTATCAAGGGTACGAGTTCCTGATCAGGAAAATAATCGAAAATGATTTCAAGCCCAGAGGAGTGGAATTAGCGGTTGACGAGGTGTTTGTCAGCGACGGCGCTAAAACCGATACTGCTAACTTCCAGGAGCTTTTCGGCCTCAATAACATACTGGCGGTAAGCGATCCGGTTTACCCGGTTTATGTTGACAGCAACGTCATGGCCGGACGTACCGGTATGGTAAACGATAAAGGACAGTTCGAGAACATAGTATACCTGCCCTGTACCGAGGAGAACGGAATGAAGCCGCCTTTTCCCAGTTCCAGAGTGGATATAATCTACCTTTGCTTTCCCAACAACACCGGGATGACTATTTCAAAGGATGAGTTGAAGAAATGGGTGGATTACGCCAGGGAAAACAGGTCGGTCATATTGTATGACGCCGCCTATGAGGCCTACATCCGGGAGGAAGGGGTGCCTCACAGTATTTTCGAGATTGAGGGCGCCCGCGAAGTGGCGGTGGAGTTTAGAAGTTTTTCTAAGACCGCCGGCTTTACCGGTACCAGGTGCGCTTACACCATAGTGCCCAGGGAGGTTAAGGTATATGATGGCAATGACCGGGCACACAGCCTTAATCCCTTGTGGCTGAGAAGACAAACCACCAAGTTTAACGGAGTTTCCTACCCTGTGCAGGCGGGCGCCGCCGCGGTTTTCTCAGAAGAGGGTAAAAAGCAGGTCAAGGAAACGATTAATTACTACATGGAAAATGCCGGAATCATCAGGCAGGGACTGGAAGAAGCCGGCTACACAGTTTTCGGGGGAGTAAACGCCCCCTATATCTGGCTTAAGACCCCCGGTAATATTGGCTCCTGGGACTTTTTCGACAAGCTGATGCGGGAAGTGAACGTGGTGGGTACCCCCGGCGCCGGTTTCGGTGCCCAAGGTGAGGGATATTTCAGGCTAACCGCTTTCGGCACCAGGGAAAACACAGTAAGGGCGATTGAGAGGATCAGGACCAGGTTGTAGTTCTTCAATAAGGCAGCTCCAGCGGCTGCCGTTTTTTATTTCAAAAAACCTTGACCTGACTACAGCTTTATAGTTTAGGATTCCTTTGATGAGAAAATGAAGCACTAATAGGTAAAGGAACGAAGGAGGAATTTTA
>CAZJGV010000244.1:0-3479 GCA_964545615.1 uncultured Pelotomaculum sp. | reverse complement strand
GGAGGCATCCTGCTGGGCCGCGGACAACCAGACGGCATAGCTGTTATGCTGATTATTCTTGGCTTCGGTTTTATCGGTTTTTTAGACGACTATATAAAAGTGGTCTTAAAGAGATCACTGGGCCTGCGGGCGCGTGAGAAGCTTCTGGGTCAGATTTTGCTTGCCGCGGGTCTGGCCTTTTGGGTCGTAAAAGGACTGGAGCGCGGCACGGATGTAGTGCTGCCGTTCTCAGGTTATTTTACGCTCGGGGGCGCTCAGGTCAGTCTGGGCTGGTGGCCTTTTTTAGCCTTTACCATTATAGTGGTGGTGAGTTCGGCCAATGCCGTCAACCTGACTGACGGGCTGGACGGTTTGGCCACGGGCATAAGCATGATTGTCGCCCTGGCACTGATGATGATTGCCCTGGTGATACTAAAAGACGGGGTGGCTGTTACTATGGCGGCTCTTGCGGGAGGGTGTTTAGGATTTTTATTTTTTAACCGCCACCCGGCAAGAGTTTTTATGGGTGATACCGGTTCCCTGGCCCTGGGAGGGGGGTTGGGCGCGGCGGCGGTGATAACCAGGAGCGAACTTTTCCTTTTTATCATTGGCGGGATTTTTGTGCTGGAAACACTTTCTGTGATAATTCAGGTGATCTCATTTCAAACTACGGGCCGCAGGCTTTTTCGCATGTCGCCCCTGCACCACCATTTTGAGCTGGGAGGCTGGAGTGAGAACCGGGTTGTATACACCTTCTGGGCGGCTACCCTGGTTTTTGCGACCATTGGCCTGGCAGGCTTTTATGGGATATATTAGTTATGAAGGGTAGATGCATATTGGAACTTCAAGGCAAGAAGGTACTGGTTATCGGGGCTGGTAAGAGTGGACTGGCTGTTTCCCGCTTTCTCGCGGCTAAAAAAGCCTGTGCGGTCCTGGCCGATGCCGGCAGTCCCTCCTATCCGGGCGGTGAACTGGAGCAACTGAAGGATGCGGGAGTTGAGATCATTCTGGGCGGATATCCAGTGGCCCGGCGCGGTACTTTTGACCTGGTGGTGATGAGTCCCGGTGTGCCACTGGCGATTGAACCTGTCAGCCAGGCGCAAAAACACGGCATCCCGGTTACGGGTGAACTTGAACTGGCCTGTCATTTCACCAGGGCGCCATTTGTAGCAATTACCGGTACCAACGGCAAGACTACCACCACCACCTTAGTTGGTGAGATTTTTAAAAATGCCGGCAGAGATACGCTGGTCGGGGGCAATATCGGCCTTCCTCTGGTGACGGAAGTTGAACGGTGCGGCGCAGACAGCCTGATTGTGGCCGAGGTTTCCAGCTTTCAGCTGGAGACTACCAGCACTTTTAAACCCAAAGTGGCGGCTATCCTGAACATTACCCCTGACCATCTGGACAGGCACGGCAGCATGGAGAACTACGCCTGGGCCAAAGCCAGGATATTTACCAACCAGGATGCCGGTGATTATACCGTGCTTAATTACGATGACCCACTGACCGCCGCGCTGGAGGATAAAACAGGCGGAAAGGTGGTTTTCTTCAGCCGGTGCCGGGTATTACCGGGTGGAGTTTACGTGCGTGACGGACAAATCATAGCGGACCTGGACCAGGGACCGGAAATAATTTGTGGGGTTGGGGAACTGGGTATCCCGGGCGCGCATAACCTTGAAAACGCCCTGGCGGCGGTGGCAGTAGTCAAAGCGATGAAAGTTGAAACCGCTGTTTTAGCTGGTACTTTAAGAACCTTTAAAGGGGTTTCCCACCGGCTTGAATTTGTCGCGGAGATTGACGGTGTCAGGTATGTTAATGATTCCAAGGGGACAAACCCCGATGCTTCGATCAAGGCGCTTGAAGCCTATGCTGAACCTATAGTTTTAATTGCGGGCGGCAAGAACAAGGGCAGCGATTTTGGTGAGTTTGGCTCAAAAATTAAGGAAAGAGTCAGGGTTCTGGTAGTCCTCGGGCAAAGCGCCGACCTGATCGCTGATGCCGCAAAAACAAAAGGTTTTACCAATATTCAATTCGCCGGTGATTTTGAGGAGGCGGTTATCCTGGCTCATCAGGCCGCCAGGCCTGGCGAAATTGTGCTTTTATCCCCGGCTTGCGCCAGCTGGGACATGTTTAAAAGTTACGAAGTGCGCGGGGAATTATTTAAAAAGACAGTGCTTGGCCTAAAAGAAACGGTGTGAGAATATATTTGATCATATCTAAAAATCCCTTGTAAACAAATAGGGGGAACGGCAATGCCAATAAGAAAAAAATCTCCTGACTTTGTCCTTTTTTTAACTGTTATGAGCTTGCTCAGTCTCGGGGTGATTATGGTCCTGAGCGCCAGTGAGTACAAAACCCTGATTGACTATAATGACAGCTTTTACTTCTTTAAAAGGCAGCTGCTCTGGGCTGCTCTGGGCATTGCCGCGATGCTGGTGGCTCTGAATTACGACTACTGGCGCCTGAAGCGCTACATCGGACCTGCTTTAATTTTTGCCTTCGTCTTATTGGCTCTTGTCTTAATTCCCGGCATCGGCCGGGAGGTGAACGGCGCCAGGCGCTGGATTGGTGTTGGACCGATACCTTTCGCTCCCGCTGAGCTGGTAAAACTCTGTATTATCATTTTCACCGCCTACGGGTTGGCCAGAGAAAAGGAAAGAGTGAAGGTCTTTACCAGGGGCGTCCTGCCATATCTGATGGTATTGCTTTTTGCAGCCGGGCTGATCCTGCTTCAGCCTGACCTGGGAACGGCTATGTCCCTGGCGGGAATAGTTTTTGTGATGATCTTCGCAGCCGGCGCCAGAATGTCTCATCTTGGCGGCATTGGTCTGGCCGGGCTGGTGGCGATAGGCTTTGCCATTGTTATGAAGCCATACCGCTTGCAGCGGTTTTTAGCTTTCCTGGATCCCTGGGCTGACCCGCAGGGTACCGGCTTTCATATTATTCAGGGACTTTACGCTATTGGCTCAGGGGGGCTTTTGGGACTGGGCCTGGGCCAGAGCAAGCAAAAATTCCTGTATCTTCCAGAGAGCCACACAGATTTTATTTTTGCCATAATCGGTGAAGAACTAGGCTTTATTGGAGCAGCTCTGGTAATCATGCTTTTTATGCTGTTCATCTGGCGGGGTATAAAAATTGCGGTTACTTCACAGGACCCTTTCGCTAGCTTGCTGGCCACAGGGATTACCGCCTGGGTTGGGGTGCAGGCTATTATCAACATAGGAGTTGTAACAGGTTCTCTGCCGGTGACCGGCATTCCCCTGCCGTTTATCAGTTCTGGCGGCACCTCATTGCTTTTTACCATGATCGCGGTGGGAATATTGCTTAATATCTCACGATTTACCACTACCCGGTAAGCAGGATATTCAGCTGTCCGGTGGAATAGTGGTTACAGCAAGGAGTTGGATCAGTTGCGTTTTATAGTAGCGGGCGGCGGTACCGGCGGGCATATTTACCCGGCCCTGGCAATTATCGGGGGACTTAAAGGCAGGTACGCC
>CAZJGV010000243.1:0-3505 GCA_964545615.1 uncultured Pelotomaculum sp. | reverse complement strand
TGATGTTGTACTTTGTCAACCCCTCCCCTGCCAGGAAGACGGCTGTAATCACGCCGGAATCGGCTGCATTGCTGACACTGACCGCATCTGCTACCGTAAAGAAATTCTCTGTCACATTGGTCAGGGTATAGCCGGCTTTCGGCGTCAGGGTTATAGTCGCCGTATAGCTTATGTACTGTTTGAATAAGCTGTCGTCGGGAGTCCAGGTGACGGTTCCCGTGAACTGATCGGTATCTGTAATGATGGTGACCGGCGTACCGCCGCCGAACGGTGGAGTCACACCGGTTATTTCGGATATGGTTATAACTGTTTTTATTCTTATATCAACGTTTTCGGTTGTTTCGCCGCTGGTTACGCTTACGCCGCTTACGCTGGCGTTATTGCCGTCCGCGGCGGTGGCGGTCACGGTGTAATCATAGCCTTCCGGGACACTTTCCAGGGTGTAGGCTCCGTTTGAGTCGGTGGTGGCGGAAAACGTGACGGAACCGACGGCCACCGTAACTGTTGCCCCTTCCACGTACTCGGTTCCGAAGGTAACAATGCCGCTGATATTGCCGACGGCCATCTCATAGGCCCCCATATCAACTGTGCCGTTGATGATACGCTGGCTGCCGGCCAAGTCGGCGCTAACGCCATAAGCTGCCCCGCCTGCTGCATATGGTACATTGCTGCCGGAGTCAATTGCCGGAGAACCGACCTGCAGCGTATAGTCGTCCGACCCCGCAAACAGCGGGTCCGAGTCAAGGTTTCCGCCCAGGTCGATTCCGAAGCTGCTGACCCAGTTGCTGCTTCCCCCCGAACCCTCAATAATGCTGTTATAAATACAGCAATATTCGGAACTGCTATTTTCTATGGTAAGCTCATTCGTATTGCCCCATATTATCGAGTTTTTTATATTAACCGACGAACTCTCATCGGTTTCTATATACAGCGCTTCACTGTTTTTGCTGAGAGTCGCGTTGGTTATTCCCAGTGTGTGGGAACCTAAGTCGTCGTTATAAAGGAAGATTCCTCCGCCTTGGCCACCAACCGCATTATTATTAATGAAGACTGCGTTTATAATTGATATGCCGGAATTTGACAGGCATAATCCCCCGCCATCGTAGGTACTGCTGTTGCTATCGAATGTCACCCCAATCAAAGTTGGGCAGTCTGAAGAAACTGCGCACATCCCGCCCCCTGAATCGGAAGCGGAATTGTTGCTGAATATTACCCCGCTGAGGGTCGGGCTTCCACTTTCGTTATACATCCCGCCGCCAAGCCCGGCGGTGTTATGCGTGAATGTGAGATTGGCCAGAGTGGGACTGCCGCCATTGTTGTAAAAGCCTCCCCCGGAACCGGTGCTGCTGCCGTTGGTAATGGTAAAGCCGTCCAGCACCGCGGTATTAGTAAGCCCTGAGCCCGAAACAACGGTATGTGCACTATTGCCGTCCAAAGTGCAGACGTTGGTAATATAGTCACGGGCGGTTAGCTCGGTCTCGGTGCCGGCGAACCCTCCGTAAACAGCGACACCGTCCTTCAGCGTGATTGTGGCGTCCTGAGTGTATGTTCCCGATGCGACCCAGATCTGGTCTCCGGATGCCGCCGCGTTTATGGCTGATTGCAGATCCGTATAGGCAGTGCACCAGGAAGTTCCGTCGCCCCCCGCCGCAGCGTCAGCCTTGACGTAAATAATGCTAGCTGCATTGGCAGTAAGAGGGTGCAAAAAAAGGAATAGAGTAGTAATAACCCCCATATAGGTCAATAAAACCTTCCATCTTTTTTTCGTCCCCATATTTCCCCTCCATCTTCTTAATATCCAAACAGTAATTGATTCGCACTACATCAGCTTCTATATAATTTCCCTTTTTTATATAAAATTACAATCTATTTCTCTATAATGGTAAATAAATCCTGTCAAATTATACAAAATAAAAAACCCAAACCATTTTCATAGTCTGGGTCGTGGATTTGCATGGTGGAGGCGGGGGGAGTCGAACCCCCGTCCGAAAGAATGACCAGCCAGGTGTCTCCGAGCGCAGTTCGTGTTTTGGGTTTCGCTCAGCCGGCGCCCACGAACAGGCTCCTTCGAGCTATTCCCGATAAGTTTCCCCTTTCCGCCCCTCGAGAAAGAAGGCGGAAGGGTACCCTCACTAAGTGACGCCCTGCACTAAGCCGTGAGGAAACTTAGCCGGACGAGCCGCTTAAGCGGCTAGTGCAAAATTATCTTCTGCAGTTATTTTAGTTTTTTCACCTTTTTAACGAGCTGGCGACAACTCGGCTCGCTGCCCAACTCACCTATTCCCCCGTCGAAACCAGTACGCCCCCATAAGTTGGATAACTGCATCGAAGGTTAATGGTGTCTGGAATAATGATTCTACACCCTGTTGGGTTTATTGTCAACTGGAGCGTCCCCGCTCCTTAATAGTTCTTTCCATATCCCGTTTGGCATCCCGGGCGGCTATATCCTCTCTTTTATCATAGAGTTTCTTACCCACCGCTACCGCCAGATCCATCTTGGCCATGCCGTTTTTAAAGTATATTTTTAAGGGTATCAGAGTATAGCCCTTTTCCTGCTGCAAGCCAACCAGGCGGTTTATCTCCCGCTTGTGCAGGAGCAGCTTCTTGGGCCTTAGGGGATCATGGTTAAAAATATTGCCCTTGTCATAGGGACTGATATGGAAATTATTCACCCATACCTCACCGCCCTTGACTACCGCATAAGCGTCCTGCAGGTTGCCTTTGCCCATGCGCAAGGATTTTACTTCGGTTCCTTTTAGAACCATTCCGGCTTCAAAGGCTTCTTTAATATGATAATTATGCCTGGCTTTTCTATTATCCACTACTGGTTTAATTCCAGGTTTCTTAGCCATGATGCACCTCTATTTTCTGTCTTCCGCCTGAGAGACTGGAGGGGAAGGCCTCAGTATAGGGCCCGCATTTGCATACTCCGCCAGCCTCTCTTCAGCAGCATTTTACAAAGTTAAACCCTCGTCTCAGGCAAGAACCAACCAGGACCAGGGCTTTTACTGCTATTCCACTGCTACAATTATACCTTGGCGGTCGCTGTACAGTCAAGATCTCCCCTCGTTTCCCTAAAGGTCCCGTTAATTGACACCCATGATCAATTAAAAACAACGTGAAATTTTTTGCTATGCCGAGACGGGCGGTCAAAGACCGCCTACAATTATTTGGCGATTTTAAACACTGGAATAAATCAATCATTTTCGTGTGAACCATTATAGCTGGGTCGGATTAGTCCCGGATCCATCAATACCATAGACTATTTATTACTTGTTCCTATGAAGGAAATAACCCCGGCTTTCTCTTCACACCAGTTCAAAGTCGATTTTGGCTTCATTGACGTCCACTTTAGCCACTAGGATTTTTACCTGATCTCCGATAGCGAATTTACGTCCGCTGTGGTTGCCGGTCAGGGTATAGTTGCGGTCATTAAATACATAATAATCATCTACTATGGATGATATATGAACCAAACCCTCTACGGTATTGGGCAGTTCGACAA
>CAZJGV010000242.1:0-3528 GCA_964545615.1 uncultured Pelotomaculum sp. | reverse complement strand
CTGGCGGGTATTTGTAAAAATTTTAGTAAAACCGGTGTGGCCACCGGATTCCTCCTGGGTAATATTATTTTATCGGTTTATATCAGTGATTATGGAAATATGGTTGCCATTCTCGCGGAAACAGGGATAGCTACACTGCTTTTTCTGCTGGTCCCGGTGGTTTTTTTAGAGGATTTGAAAGCAGCCCTGGGCCTGGAGTCCCCCAAAACAAAGGAGACCTCCGAAGAAGAATTTTTTTACAAGGAAGTATTCGAAGGCCGGATTAAAAACTGGGCCAGGGTGCTCAGGGAATTGTCCCGGACCTTTGAACAGGTATCTTCCACCACCGGCAAGGATTGGGAAGAGCAAGGGTTGCAAAGGCTCTTAAACCAGGTGGGTGAAAAGATCTGCAGTGACTGTGCCTTTTACAAGACCTGTTGGGAAAGAGAGTTTTACAAGACCTACCAGGGGCTGATCGATCTCCTGGCCCTGGTAGAATTATATGGAAAAGTATCACCGGACAACTTGCCCGATGAGATCAAAAGGCGCTGCTCGCGGACTAAAGAGCTGGCTATTACTATCAGCTGCCTTTACGAAACATATACCTTGAATCGCTACTGGTCACATCGGCTTTTGGAAAGCAGGGAAATCGTCGCCGAGCAACTGAGGGGCATTTCAGAGGTAATGGCCAGCCTGCCGGGCGAGTTGGAATATGAAGTTGGAGCGGGGGAAGTGGGGCCCGCCCTGCGCAGAAAGTTAAAAGAGGCGGGCGTCCAGGTGGACAGCCTGTCAGTATACCGCAGGGAAGACGGGGAGATTGAAGTATCACTGGCGCATCTTCCCTGTAGCGCGACGATGGAATGCAGAGATTTAATTCTGCCTATACTGTCAAAACTGCTTGAACAGCCTTTTTACAAGTCGACACCGAATTGCACCGTCAGGGAAGGTGAGCCAGCCTGTCACCTGAGATTTTACCCGGATCAGGATTATCGCCTGATTCTGGGAGCGGCGGGCATAGGTAAAAACGGGAGCATTGTTTCCGGTGACAGCTACGCTTTTTTGCATCTTAAAGGAGGTAGATTGGCCTTGATCTTGAGCGACGGCATGGGGACAGGCCCGCGTGCCGCTCTAGAAAGCGGCACTACTATTTCTCTGCTGCGTCATCTCCTGGAATCGGGCTTCGGGCAGGATTTGGCCATAAAAACAGTTAATTCAATCCTGGTCCTGCGCTCGCCGGGAGAAACCTTCGCCACAGTGGACCTGTCAGTTATAAACCTCAATTCCGGACAGGCTGATTTTATAAAAATCGGGGCGGTGCCCACATTTTTGATCCGGGGGGAGCAGGTGGATCAGATTAAATCCAGTTCCCTGCCGGTGGGAATTATTGAAGATATCGAAGTGTCCACCCTGACCAGAACCTGTGAGGCCGGGGACCTGCTGGTTATGGTCACCGACGGTATCCTTGACGCCTACAGGGGCGGCGGCAGCCGGGAAGAATGGCTGGCCGGGGTTTTATTGGACGTAATGGACATGCCTCCTCAGGAAATGGCTGAACTAATTTTGAAACTAGCCCAGGCCGGAGCAGGCGGCGTAACCAGGGCGCCCGACGATATGACCGTGCTGGTGGCCAGGATGGAAAAACAAAAACATGTAAAAAACTAATCACCCTGGGGATAATCGTTCTGCAAAACACGGTTAGCCCCTCTTTTTATTAGCTGTTAAAACTTTTCAAGCTAAGACAGGCGGGGTATAATGCTGCAAAAAGATGTAAAAAATCGTTATGGCTTTCTCTGCTGGTAATGATCTTGACAGGTTTCGGCGCGATGATCCAGATGGTATCAAACAATACTTTTTTACAAACCATAGTTGATAATAATAAGCGGGGACGGGTGAGGAATTCTGCGTATAATCGCCTCCTTCCTTTTTTTAAGCAGGGCCAATGCTTCAGAGGGAGATTAGCCGTCATTATCCGGGGACAGGTAATTAATGAGTAAATGTTCTTTTTTGCCATCACTGTGCCGGGCGGCGGCAGGAAAAGCCTTGCACAGTGTTGAATAACGAGATGTCTGCCAGAAAAAGCAAGCCGTAAGCTATAGGTCGTAAGGCGCTGGTATGTATGGAAGTTTAATGGGTCAAAGCTTTTAGAGGAATGCAGGATATACCTGCGACTAAAATTATACAGGTGAAAGTTAATGGATTTATTCCAAAGGACCAGCGCTTATATGGTCCGCCATCACATGGTTGAGCGTGGCTGCCGGGTGGTAGTCGCAGTGTCCGGCGGCCCGGACTCAATGGCGCTGTTGCATATTTTGCGGCAATTAAAGGATGACCTGGAAATATCACTGCACGTGGCCCATTTAAACCACATGTTCCGGGGCGAAGAGTCGGAGAAAGACGCTTTATTTGTGGCTGAAATGGCTGAACGTTATAATCTGCCCGTTACTGTAAAATCCATTGATGTCCCGGCGTACAGGCGGGTAAGTAGGCTTTCCAAACAGGTGGCCGCCAGGGAAGTGCGTTATGATTTTTTTCTTGAGACAGCCGGGCGGGTGGGCGCGACAAGAATTGCCCTGGCGCACCAGGCGGATGATCAGGCCGAGACCATCCTGATTAATTTTCTAAGAGGTACGGGCGCCACAGGCCTTAAAGGCATTCTTCCCGTGAGGGACAATCTATATATCAGGCCCCTGCTGACCGTCAGGCGCTTTGAAATTGAGCGCTTTTGCCGTGAGCAGAACCTGCCTTTTCGCCAGGATTCTTCCAATCAGCAGCCCGTGTACACCAGAAATCGGGTCAGGCTGAACCTGATCCCGTTGCTGGCCAGGGACTACAACCCGGGCCTGGTCCCGGCCCTGCTCAGGTTGGGTGAAATCAGCCGCGAAGAGGACAATTGCCTGGAGGAACAGGCTGAAAAAGCGTTCCATGAGGCGCTTTATACTCAGGCAGGAGATAGTCTGTTGCTAAGCCTGGATGAACTAAAGGGCATGCCTGTAGCCATCCGGCGCAGGGTACTGCGCAAGGCCTGGCAACATTTAACCGGAGGACGAAGGGTGCTTGACTTTCAGCATGCCCAGGCGGCACTGGATTTGATTAACTACGGCAATACCGGCTCGCGGTCCGTCATGCCCTGGAATACAGTTGCGGTGCTGCGCTATTCCTCTCTTGAACTGAAGAGGGTGCAAGAGAATCCCGAGGCGCCTTATTACATGCATCAATTAAAGGTGCCCGGCTCTACTTATCTTCCCGAGTTAAACCAAACAATTTGCGCTGAGGAAATACCTTATGCCAGTGCCCCAAACCCTGCCAGTATCCCACCGTCCGAGGCTTTGCTGGACTTTGACAAACTGCCTGACTCGCTATTTGTGCGCCGTCGCCTTGCGGGAGATGTTTTTTTCCCCTACGGCGGCCTTGCGGCAACCAAGCTAAAGGATTTTTTTATTAAACAAAAGGTGGCGCAAGAGGAAAGGGACCGGATACCACTTGTCGTCACCCCCGGGGAGATCGTCTGGCTAGGCGGCATGCGGGTCGGGGAGAAGTGGAAAGTAGGTG
>CAZJGV010000241.1:0-3559 GCA_964545615.1 uncultured Pelotomaculum sp. | reverse complement strand
CGGCGGCGGCGCGGGTTCCAAGCTTGCCTTCCACCGCGGACCCGGCCAGCATGTTAGCGTCAGCCGCCAGGTTTTGAATCGCTCCCATCATTCTTATAAAGGCAGGCATCAGTTCGTCATTTTCACTCATGCGGCCTACTTTCTTCAAGTCATCAAGATCTCTGAGATCACCTTTGCTGATGTTTACAGCTACTCTTATGACATCTAATATTCGCTCTTGCACTAAATTAGCGGCTTTTTTCAGGTCATCCCAGGCGCCGGCATAATCTTTGACCATCTTTTGCGTGAAATCACTTACAGCCATCTTGTTGAACACGAACATTATTTCGTTAATTGGTTCCTCTACGGCCTCCATCAGCCCGTTCATGCCATCCATCAATCTCCGGTATTCACCGTTGTAATGCCCGGTATCGGCCCGTTTGTCCAGTTGGCCCGACGCTGCCGCGACGGCCGAACTTTCCACATCAGTAATTAATTCCTGAATGACCTCCATCATTTTAACGAAAGAAGGCATCAGTTCGTCCTGCTCACTTCTACGTCCAACTTTTTTAAAGCCGGCCAGGTTGCTGAAATCTCCGTTACTGATTTTAATAACTGTTTCAACTATAGCTGAAAGTCTTTCCGTTGTAGTATTGGTGGCATTCCTCATCTCTTCCCAAGTGCCGTGGAAACTCTTTTCGATTTTGTGGCCGAAATCGTTGACGGCTATCCGTTCCTGTACCCTGATCAATTCGTGTACCGGATCGGCCGCGGCTTCCACCATACTATCCAGGCCGCCGACCAACTCACCCCAGTCACCGCTGAAAGCCGCTGCGTTACAGCGCACATCCAGCCTGCCTGCCTTAACTGCCTGGACCATGCTGTCCACCTCTTTAATCAGGCTTTGCAGGGTATCCCTGATCTGATCCATCTTTACATTGGCGAAACCCTGCTTGCCCGGCAGCTTTTCCATGATCTTGGAGAAATCACCTTCCGCGTAAGCCGCGATTACTTTCAGAAGTTTACTCATATTTCTGACGTGCGTTTTAACCACTTTATTGACCTCTGAGGCCATTTCCCGGTAAACTCCTGTAAACCCGTCTTCCGGGATATAGAAGTCAATAGCGCCTACATTATGGGCTTCGTATAAATTGTTCATCCCGCCAACAACACTGTTGATACTGTCAATACATGTGTTTAGATTATTCTTGATCTCATTAAAGTCGCCGTTATAGTTGTCGGTAATCCTTGGTGGAATATCACCTTTGCTGATTCTGTCAACATACTCGGCTGCCACGTTTAGAGGACCGATTACGGCGTCAAGGGTGCTGTTAAACCCTTCGATAACCCTGCGGTATTCACCCTCGTGCCTGACAGCGTCCGCCCTGGTATCCAACTTGCCTTCCACTGCAGCCCCAACCAGCATGTTGGCGTCGTCCAGCAGTCTTTGAATAGCATCGTGCATTTTAATAAATCCAGGCCCCAATTCATCATTGGCACTTCTTCGCCCAACCTTCTTGTATAAATCAGAGTCACCCAAATCACCCTGGCTGACCTTTACAATTGTGTGTTGAATATTCGTCAGTCTATCATTTAACTCGTTAACAGCATGTTTAAGTTCGTTCCAGATGCCGGTGCAGTCCTGCTCCATTTTCTTGCTGAGATCGTTCGCCGCCATCTGACGCATAATCACCATAATTTCTTCAACCGGTGCAGCCACAGCTTCCATCAGGCTGTTCATCCCGCTCACCAGTTCACTCCAATTGCCGGTGAAGGCTTCCGCATCGCCGCGGGTATCCAGTCTGCCCTCCCTGACGGCAACAATCAGACTGTCGGTTTCTTTTAAGAGGCCGTTTACAGCATCTATGCAGCCGTTCAGGTTATTTTTAATCTCGTTGAAGTCACCGTTATAAACTTCGGTAATTTTAGACGGGATGTCACCCTTGCTGATCCGGTCAATATACTCGGCCGCCACGTTTAAAGGCCCGACGACAGCGTCAAGGGTATTGTTGAACCCTTCGATGACTTTACGGTACTCACCGTTATGTCTGGCTGCGTCGGCACGGGTATCGAGCTTACCTTCCACCGCCGCTCCGGCCAGCATACCGGCGTCGTCCGCCAGCTTCTGGACAGCCTCGATTATACCAATAAGAGCGGGAATCAATTGATCGTTTTTGCTTCTCTGCCCGACTTCCTTCATCACAGCCAGGTCGCTGAAATCACCTTGCCCCATATTTCTCATTGCTCTTATGGCATTTAATACCCGTGCCTGTACTTCATTGGTGGCGTTTTTGAGGTCATCCCATGCGCCCTCATAATCCTTAACCATGTTTTGGGTATAGTCATTCACTGCCATCCGGTTGAGGACGGCAATTAGCTCGTCAACCGGCCCGGCCATAGCTTCAATCAGGCCGTTCATGCCACCGACCAGTTTGCCCCAATCGCCGGTATAGGCCGCGGCATTGCCTCTGCGGTCCAACCTGCCTTCTTTCACGGCATGGATCAGGCTTTCTGCTTCTTTAAGAAGACCATTTATGGCGTCTGTGCAGCCGTTCAGGTTGTTTTTGATTGCATTAAAGTCCCCACTGCAGGCGTCAGTGATCTTCGGTGGGATGTCTCCCCTGGCAATCCGTTCCACATACTCGGTTGCAACATTGAGCGGTCTGATTACGGTGTCAAGAGTTTCATTTACCCCCTGGATAACCTCCAGGAATTCTGAGTCTACTTTACTTTCATCGCCCCTTGCGTCCAACTTGCCTTCCCTGATTGCCCCTGCCAACCGTTTGCTTTCAGCCAGCAGTGCATCAAAAGAACTTTTCACTGACATTATTGTAAAGAAACTTAGGACACCACCGGCCACCAAAGATACAACACACAGAATTATATTACCGGTCGTGTTTTTTGAAATGCTCGCACTGAAACCCACTATAGCGAGCAGCAATAGAAGAATTGAAAAACACATCACTATCCTTGTCCAGATTTTCAGTTTCACTTTCCAGACCCCCTCTTTAAAAGTAAAAGCTATTCTACATTCATAGTGGTTTTTATAATGCCAGCCCCCAATCATCAATGTCCCTTTTCTATATTTTTCGTTTGTTTTCACTTATGACATTAATACCTATTTCTAATATATTGCATTAGCAGAACCGAAGAATCCAGGGGCAAGTTTTTTCTATTTTAAGGATTTTACACGATAAATCCGTGGTTTACGACGACTCGCCGCCAAATAAAAACCGGGGTCGCCCGTGAGCTTTGATTCGGCTCACCGGCGACCCCGGCCTTAAAGATACTTTGCAATTTTACATATTTTAGCAACAGCATGCCCGGCGGCGCTCTTAAATACTTTAAAACTTGCCGTAATCCGTATCATCCAGAGATATAACATCCTCCGGGTTTAACCCGCCGCCGGCCGCTGAGGCGACTACTTCCAACCTGGTCTTCTTCTGTTTGTGGGCCAGGTACGGCTTGCCCGAGCCTACAGGCGCGGCGGCATAGGCAGTACCCCTACCCTGATTTTTGAGTTTAAACTTGCCCAGCATCTGCCTGACCATTTCGGATTGGCCGGACATCTCTTCACTGG
>CAZJGV010000240.1:0-3561 GCA_964545615.1 uncultured Pelotomaculum sp. | reverse complement strand
CCTTCCTGCCTGCGGGAACAAAGACCCGTTCCAGCACCTGGAGGGCGTCCGGGCCGCTCACCCGGATAATACCAATACCCCCTTCGCCCAAGGGGGTAGAAATAGCCGCAATCGTCGCGTTAGGTTCCATGCTTGCCACCCCGGTAATGAAAACCCATCAGCCCCAGGCTACCGGGTTTCTTTCTTGGCTAAAATCACAATTTTCCGGAAAGGCTCTTCCCCCTGGCTGTGGGTGGTCACAAAGGGGTGGTTTTGCAGGGTGGAGTGGATTACCTTCCGCTCCGGCGCACTCATCGGCTCTAGCACAATGCTCTCCCCGCTGCGCCGCACCCGCTCCGCCAAGCGCCCGGCTAAGTCCACCAGCACTTCTTCCCGGCGCTTCCGGTAGCCTTCGGCGTCTAAGATAATCCGCTGCCGCCGCTCGCCGCCCTTGTTCGCCACGATATTCGCGAGGTACTGCAGGGCGTCTAAGGTCTGGCCCCGCTTCCCGATTACCACGCCCAGGCCTTCGCCCCGGATATCGACCTGGATTAAATCTTCGTGTTCCTCGGCCGCCACAGTGGCGGTCAGGTCCATCCGGGAGAGCACCTCGTTTAAAAACTTAGCCACCCGGTCGCTGGTCTTCTCAATTTCCTTCTCTTTTTCGGTCACCAGTACCCGCGCTGGCCGGCCCCCCAAAAACCCCAGGAGCCCCTTGCTCGGTTCTTCCAGGACTTTAATCTCGGCCTCTTCCCGGGCGATACCCAACTCGGCCAGGGCCGCATTCACTGCATCCTCGATGGTCTTGGCCGTCTTCTCTGCCGACCTCATTCCTTTGCCTCCCCTCCCACCGCTGCTGCCCGGACGGGGACCAGCAACTGCTGGGCAATCGTAAACACATTGCTCGCCACCCAATACAGGGCAAGTCCGGCCGCAAACCGGATGCTGACAAAGCCGATCATTACCGGCATCATCATCGCCATGCTTTTCTGCGTTGGATCAGTCCCTGAGGACGTCTGCTTCATCTGGAAGAAAGTAGTGATGGCCGACAGGGCGGGCAGAATATAATACGGGTCGGGCTTGGTTAAATCCAGCCAGAGGAAATTGGTCGGGCCGGTGTAGGTATAGTGGTTGATCATCCCGAAAAAGGCAAACAAAAACGGCAGCTGCAGCAGCATGGGTAAACAGCCGGTCGCCGGGTTGACCTTATGCTTCTTCCACAGTTCCACGGTCTCCCGGTTCAGTTTTTCCGGGTTGTTTTTGTACTTCTTCTTCAGCTCTTCCAGTTCCGGGTTCAGCGCCTGCATGCTTTTTTGCATCCGCGTCTGGGAAAAAGTCAGCGGCAGGGTAATTAGTTTGATGATTAGGGTCAGCAGAATTATCGCCACCCCGTAACTGCCGGTGCGCAGGTACAGGGTCTCCATCCCCTGCTGCATGATGCCGGTTAACCAAGCCACAACTAGCCCTCCTCTTTCTCCACCCTCATTATTCCGCCTAACTTAAAAAGATTATGCATCAGGGGACCGGATCATAACCGCCCTTATTCCAGGGATGACAACGTAAAATTCGCCGGCACCCCAGCATTATCCCTTTATTCGCGCCATATTTTTCGATGGCCTGGATAGTGTAGGCCGAGCAGGTGGGCTGAAAGCGGCATTTAAGCCCGAGCCAGGGAGAAATATAGCGCTGGTATACCCGGATGAGGGCTATCGCCCAGGCAGAGATAGTCCTCATGGCTGCGGCGCCGCCTGATCTTTTAAGATCTTCGCAGTTTTAAACAAATCCCGCAGCACCCGCTCCACTGCAAAATAATTCTGGCCCACGATGCCCCGCCGCGCCACCACCACGAGATCAATCCCTGCCTGCAAACTGGCCTTATTCAGCCTAAACGCTTCCCGCAGGAGGCGTTTGGTGCGGTTGCGGACGACCGCATTACCGATTCTCTTGCTGATGGTAAAGCCGGCGCGCGTTTTCTCCTCCCCGTGCCGGTACACATAGAGCACCATAAACGGACGGGCGTACGACCGGCCCTCGCCGTACACCCGCTTAAACTCACCGCTTTTGCGCAAACGGTCCTGTTTTTTGTCCATAGCTCAGCTCATCCTTCAAACCAGGCATAAATACGAAAAAGGCCACTTTCGTGGCCTTAGGCAGAAAGTCTCTTTCTCCCTTTAAGTCTTCTCCTCTTAAGGACATCACGCCCGGAACTGGTGCTCATGCGCTGCAAAAAACCATGAACCTTTTTCCGGATAGCTTTTTTCGGTTGATAGGTCATTTTCATGTTCGGTGTTCCACCTCCTCGTGCCGGTCGACCAAGCGCCTGCGGCTTTACTTACAGCTTATCAAAAGAATTATAACTTAATCTGGTTCTAACTGTCAATTGTCCGGCCCGGTTTCTCCGGAAATACTTCCGGATTATCACCAGAAATAACCGGATAATTTTTCCATACAAGTATAAAACCGACAAAATTATCCAGAATAGGAATGTGGATACTTTTGTTAATAAGTTTTCCTCCTGTTGATAAATGCGAGCGAATTTGCTATGATAATACTGCTTGCGAATAATTTCCCTCACCCACCAAAAATTGGCGGCGATCGAAGGATCCCGTTTTTATGCACAAACTGTGGATAACTCTGTTGACAAGTTATCCATTTCTCCTCTTTTGCCCTTTGTCGCCGTTTTTCTCCCCCAAGGTTAATTATACCACAACCAGCAGGAGGTAGTGCACGTGGAACGACAGATTTCGGATCTTTGGCAAAAAACCCTGGAGCTTATCGAAGGGCAGCTGAGTAAGCCCAGCTTTGAAACCTGGCTGAAGGCCACCAAGCCTTTGGCCTATTACAACAATACGATCGTAATCGGCGTCTCCAACGATTTCGCCAAAGACTGGCTGGAGACCCGCTATTCCCAGTTGATCAAGCAGACACTGTCCTCGGTCGCCGGCAGCGAGGTTAATCTTAAGTTTATCGTGCCCCACCCCAATGGCGAAGCGCCCGCCGGTCCGGCCGAGAAGAACCAGCCCCTGCCGGCCACCGTCGCCGAAGATGTCACCCCGTTTCGGCCGCTGAACTTAAACCCCAAGTATGTGTTTGACACCTTTGTCGTGGGCAACAGCAACCGTTTTTCCCATGCCGCCTGCCTGGCCGTCGCCGAAGCCCCGGCCAAGGCGTACAACCCTTTGTTTATTTATGGCGGCGTCGGCCTGGGCAAGACCCACCTGATGCACGCCATCGGTCACTATGTGCTGGAGCAAAACCGCAACACCAAAGTAGTATATGTTTCTTCCGAGACGTTTACGAACGAATTAATCAACGCCATCCGCGACGACCGCACCGTCCAGTTCCGGAGCAAATACCGTAATGTCGATGTTCTCCTGGTTGACGACATCCAGTTTTTAGCCGGCAAGGAGCGCACCCAGGAGGAGTTTTTCCATACCTTCAACACCCTGCACGAGGCGAACAAACAAATCGTTATCTCCAGCGACCGGCCCCCGAAAGAAATCCCGACCCTGGAAGACCGTCTGCGCTCCCGCTTTGAATGGGGCCTCCTGACCGACATCCAGCCGCCGGACCTGGAGACCC
>CAZJGV010000239.1:0-3650 GCA_964545615.1 uncultured Pelotomaculum sp. | reverse complement strand
CATTTTCCACTATTTTATGCGCTTAATAACGTCCCTCGGGTTGAGCGGTTTTTCCGGTTCCCCGTCGTCGGACCCGTCGGACATCGCCACGACAGCCAGAGTTAACGCCACAGCTTCCCTGAAGGCCTCACCGGCCATAGTGGCCACCAAAGTGGTGATCACCTGATCGGTGTTTAACCCCATCTCAGACAACCTTTTATGGTGATCTAAAGCAGCTTGAGATAAACGTTCCAGGCGTCCCGGATAAACGATTTCCTCCAGGCTATAAATAAGTTCTTTGTAGTTTTCCAAGTCGATTTTTATAGTCCACACCTTCTCCCGGAAACTTATGGCCTGGTAGTTATAGTTCGACAGAAAGAAAAATAAATCCTGTAATTGAATAATACGGCAGGTTGTGTTATTGTTAGTTTCCCTATTTATTGTTCTGTTTTTATTGTCGTATAGGTTCTAAGAAACCTTTATAGCTGTGAAATGCTGATGTATTGAAACTGGCAACTTTGTATACCCTTTAATTGTTTAATGAAATTGTTGTGTAACTATTTGACGGTTTTCCGTCAAGAAGGACATTTGACCGGGTTTAGCGAATATAAATCACATATTGTAGAACTGGTTGGAGTAACTGTGCGAGGTGTAAAAAGATGAAAATATTTGTGAACATAGACGGGGGCAGCCGCGGCAATCCAGGTCCCGCTGCGGCAGCTATGGTGATAACAGACGAGGAAGGCAAGGTGCTGGCTACCAAAAGCAAATTCCTGGGACCGGGCCTGACCAACAATTTCGCCGAATGGAGCGCACTGGAGGGAGCGGTGAACGCTCTTGTTCACCTGTCCGGCGAGCACGAGGAATTAGAGGCTGAAGTTAGAGCCGACAGTGAGTTGGTGGTGCGTCAGTATAACCGCCAGTATAAAATAAAAGAGCCTACTTTAAGAGAAATCGCTGAAAGAGTGTGGGAAAGCGCGGCCATCACTCCCTGTCTTAAACTTATTGTCAAGCATGTGCCCAGGGAGGAGAATAAACTGGCGGATGCCGCTGTTAACAGGGAATTAGACGAGTATATGGATTGGGCTAAACAGATTCAGAAATAGAATTATTAATATAATATTAATATAATATTAATGGAATTATTGATATAATATAGAAAAAAAGAAGGAGGGAGCAAAGAGTGGATATTTTAAAAAAAGTAACTGAAGGCGCCAAGTCTATTGGAGAAGGCGCTAAAACAATCGGTAAAAAATCAAGCGATCTTGTAGAATCAACCAAGTTGAAGTTTGAGATATCAAAGCTGGAAAAAGAAGTGGAGAACAATATCGCAGCCCTGGGCAATCTTGCTTTCCTGCAGTACAAGGGCGAAGTAGGGCATGGAGAAGAAATTGAGCGTTTGCTCAAGAGCACCAAGAGCCTTGAGGAAGAAATCGATGAAATGCAGGATCAGGTAGCCAAGCTGAACCCTAAGCCGCCCGTTTGCCCCCAATGTCAGACAGAACTGCCTGCAGTCGCTAAATTTTGCTGGAATTGTGGTTGTAAACAGACCCAGGACCCTTCCTAACCGGGTAGCCTAAACAGAATAGTGAAAATAACCCCCACCAGGGGTTATTTTTTTTGCCTCAGGCAGTTTGCCTGTAAAATATTGTGTTATGGTCAAACCATGGTACTTCTTGTACAATTATACAAAAAGCCGAATCCCCGGGCGTCCGGGGTACGGGGGACAAATTTTATTTGAGGTGAATCTCTTTTGAGACGTGAGACGTGAGAATAGAAGGAATCCGGCTTTACCGGATTCCAATAAAAAATCTCACCTCTAACAGCTCACCCCTTACCTCTAAAAGGGTAGGGTACCCTCTACCCGAACCCATCAGCTAACCCCGGAGGCTAAAGGAGGGATTCCATGTCTTCGGTTACCCGTGTACTTTTTTGTTTTTTTGTCATTACAATGGCTCTGGCGTTTCCCAGCATGGCTTACTCCGCCACACACACCGTATTGCCTGATGAATGCCTGTATTCAATCAGCCTAAGCTATGGTGTTACCGTAGATTCCCTGATAGAAGCCAACAAGATCGAGGATAACTTAATTTTCCCCGGCCAGGAACTAAACATCCCGGAAAATGATACCGGCAGCATTGAAAACACGGGTCAGTCCTATGCGGACAGTCCAACTGACGCCGGCGGCCAGACCGGCGCTGCGAGCCCGGCGGACGGCCAGCCCAGTGAAGGCGCCACTACGGACGGCGCCGGCCAAACCAGCGGCCTGCCTGACGCTAGCCCCGTTGACTCAGGCTCTGTCTATTTTATACAGCCCGGAGACAACCTTTACCAGATCGCGCAAAAATATGGTTTAAGCTACCAGGAAATAATGTCGGCTAACAACATGAAAAATACTGACATTTATCCCGGGATGCCTCTTTTTATACCTGGTACCGTCACTGGCGCTCCAGCCAGGCAGCCCACGTTTCAGGTAAACAGGGGTCTTAGTTTCATAAGACCATCCCTGGACGAGGTTGACCTGCTGGCCAGGCTTATTACCGCTGAGGCCGACAGTGAACCATATGAGGGGAAAGTGGGGGTCGGTGCTGTGGTTTTGAACCGGGTGTTCACTCCCGGTTTCCCAAAATCCATTAAAGATGTGATTTATCAAACTGGTAACGGAGTCTGTCAGTTTCAGCCGGTAGAAAACGGCTGGATTAACAGGTCGGCCAGCGAAGAGGCCAGATTAGCCGCCAGGGAAGCACTGGAAGGCTCGGACCCCACGAACGGAGCCTTATATTTCTTCGCCACCAAGTCTAAAAGCACATGGCTTTGGGAAAGGCCTGTAAGCAAATTGATAGGGAACACTATATTTTCCTATTAGACATTCATGCCTAACGCGGCGCCAGCAGAAGGATGAAAATCAACATGTAGGTTCGATTTCAATCGAACACAGCGTTTAGCGCTGAACTTGTTTGCGGACATTGTAGGTGCGAATGGATTCGCACCTACATATTTTAGGCAGCTTAGAATCGATTTTCAGGATAGTTGCCTGTGCCACAGGCCCGCAAGGGCTATTTTTTTTAATATGCCGGAAGGAAAAATCTTGGGGAGAGGGATTTAAAAGACCCGGGAGAATATAATGGTATGTAATGCTTTGCACACATGGAGGACTGATTATGAGAATAGGTGTGGATATTGACGGGGTTCTGGCCAACAGCCTGCCCCTCTGGGTGGCTGAGTTAAATAATTTTTTCAACAAAAGCAAGCAGTTAGAGGAAATTCATCTTTATGACATACACGGGACTTACCAGATCAGCCAGAGGGACCTCAAGGTATTTCTTGAACACAGGGGACGTTACTTGATGAATTCGCCTGAGCCTATGACAGGCGCTTCATATTATCTCGGGCGGATCAAACAGAGCCATGAAATATTTATCATCACAGCCAGGGACAAAAGATATCAGGACGAGACGCAGGGGTGGCTGGAGAAACACGGTTTGCCTTATGATGAACTGCTTCTACTGGGCAGCCATGATAAAAAAGAATCCTGCCTGGAAAGGAATGTTAAAGTGCTGGTGGAGGACACCCTGGAGATTGGCGCTGAGGTGAGTTCAGCCGGTATTCCGGTGCTTTTGCTGGACGCTCCGTATAACCAGGGCGACTTGCCGGAACTGGTTTATAGAAAG
>CAZJGV010000238.1:988-3665 GCA_964545615.1 uncultured Pelotomaculum sp. | reverse complement strand
CTATTTGCCGCAACACTTTTTATATTTTTTACCGCTTCCGCATGGGCATGGTTCATTTCTGCCTATTTTAACATTATTAACAATTGGCTGCACACAAGCTCTTTTTTGGATTTTTACTTCAGAGCTGTTTTCAGATTGTGGCAATAATTTAGTCAGGTTGGTAGTATCATTTTCGGTAAATTCTTCCTTGTGCTCATTGAATGCAGCCCACCAGGATAATTCTTTTATTATGTCATCAATTAAACTATATTCGCTATCGGTTTTTAATTTATTGCAAACATCTTCCGGTTTCTTTTTTAGATATTCTTTAATGTCTTCTATTCCTATATAGAAAGGGTCAACCAGATCTTCTTCATAAGCCTGCCGGATATCTTCAATAACTTCAAGGGGATAAAGAGCACAGCTTGCATCCACCAATGCATTCCAAACCTGTGAATACTTCCTTTTGAGTTTTCCTCTATATAAGATTTTAAAATATTCCATTATTTCATCCCTGGACTTAATGCCGTTAGCAACTAGAATAACTAAGGCTTTTACCGCATCTCCTCTAATATATTCATCTTCAATATTGTCATCTTCGATTAATTGCTTGATTAATTCAGTGTCACCATCACAGACTGACGCAAGCAGTTTTGATAAATCGCCTGTTATTACATCATCAAGTAAATTATACGGAATATCACCCGGTTTTTTAACTAGCTCAAAAATTTTAGCATAAGCCCGCGGTTCTCTGAACTGCGCCAACAGGAACATAGCATAAATATGTGCAAAATAATCCTTTTGTTCCGCCAACTCCTCCGCATTTGCAGAGGTATAATCAAGTATGTCAAGTAATTCCGGAATGATTTCATCTTTTCGGGTTGCGGCATACTGTAAAGCTTCAAGAGGAAACACCCCAGTGTTATACGCTATTTCACTCAGTATTTTTTCAGTCATTTGTTTACCACCCTAACTTCTCCTTAATATGTACGGCAAAACCATAATCATGGCTAACCTCATTCATTTTTTCTTTACATCAACTGCGTAGAGCGCTGTTTTCGACCGTCTATAAGCGCCATAATTATCCTTATTATTTTATTATAACACATCAACTGTCATTGACAGGCATTTTAAAGGTATTTATAATTATCCTTAAAAAGACCTTTAAAGGGGTGAAATTATGGATAAGCTGGACTTGACCATAGATATCCAGCCTGTCACCGAATTCCGCGCCAACACCTCTGAAATTCTTGAAAGTCTAAAGAAGAACCGCCGGACGATCATTCTGACGCAGCACGGCAGACCTGCTGCTGTACTTGAGTCCGTGGAAGAATACCAGCGCAAACATGAAGAATTGTGTTTTATAAAAGGGCTTGTGGCGGGGCTGCGGGACATGGAGTCGGATCAAATGGCGGATGGGGAAGAATTTTTTCATGGTTTAAAGAGCAAGATGGCCGGCGATGATAAAAATGTCTGAGAAAAAATTCTTTATTACCAGGCAGGCCGCTTTAGACATCCAGGAGATAACGGAATTTATCGCCAGGGATAGTGTGGAAAACGCGATCCGGTTTGCAGATGAGCTCCTTGGAATATGCAGGAGCATACCTAATTTCCCTGAGAGGGGCAGGATTGTGCCGGAAGCGGGGCAGCCCCAGATCAGGGAAATTATACATAAGAATTATCGTTTGGTTTATACGATTCGTAAAGAAAAGATATTTATCCTCCAGGTTTTCAATGCCACGAGGCTTTTTCGTATGCAAAACACAGACTTATAACATCATAGCTTTGAATCTAGCGAATATTATTTCAATTTCTTTGGGAGTTACCAATATTATTAGTGGCTGTGTTAAGCTTTAGAAACACTTCCTTGTTAATGGCTTTGCCTATACGTCCGTATCCGCCGTCCAAATCGCGCTCATCTTTGAATTTGCTCCTTAACAATATTTGTTGCCTGAGAGATAGCATCATTCAAGTGCAGTTCCCCGCTGAGGTTGTCGATGAACTGCCGCGCGGTGCGGCCGGACAATCCGTTGTGCCAGGACGCCCAGAGCAGCGCCCTGCGCTCAAGTTCGCCATCCGCAAGCTCAAGGCCCATGTGCCTGGCCATTTCCCGCACTATCCTGAGGTAAAGCGCCCTGTCCGGGGTGGTAAAGAAAATGGTAACTCCAAACCGGTCGGCCAGGGACAGTTTTTCCTGGACCGTGTCGTTGCCGTGCAGCTCATCCCCCATGTTGCGGTCGGAAAACCGCTCCCTGACCAGGTGCCGCCTGTTGGAGGTGGCGTAAAACAGGACGTTGGCGGGACGGCTGGCCAGCCCGCCCTCCAAAACAGCTTTAAGCTCCTTGTATTCGACTTCGGATTCTTCAAAGGAAAGGTCGTCCACAAAGATGATGAACCGCTGGGGCAGTTGCCGCAGCAAGGTAATGATCTTGGGAAAATCGCCAAGGCTGCTCTTGGGCACTTCCACCAGGCGCAGCCCCTGTTCACCGTATTGGTTCAGCAGGGCTTTAACAGTGGAAGACTTGCCTGTGCCCCGGTCGCCGTAAAGCAAAAGGTTGTTAGCCGGGAAGCCGGCCAGGAATTTTTCAGTGTTTTCCACTACCTGCTGCCGCTGGTCCTGGTAGCCGATCAATTCTTCAAAACGTATTGGATCCGGCTCGTCGATCCCTTCCATCACGCCAACCGCGCCACACCAGCG
>CAZJGV010000238.1:0-978 GCA_964545615.1 uncultured Pelotomaculum sp. | reverse complement strand
CGGAAAGCCCGGTATCTCCCGGTCAGCCCCGCTCCCGCCTTTCGGCAATAGCGGGCCAGGTCCTCCAGGCACGGACCCCAGTCACCGGAGCGGGAGAGCAAATCAATTATCTCCCCGCCCGGCCGGTTTTTAGCCTTTAAACCATCCTCAGCCGGAGCGGAAAGTCCTTGCCAGAGGGGCAAACCGCCGCAGGGGATGCCGTTCGCTCCCAGCTTCTGCATTACCGCCTCGCGGGCGGCGGCGCCGTCTATCCGGTACATGGCATGGAGCCTGGCCAGGTCGCCCCTGGCGGCGTCCAGGAGTGATGGCCCCAGCTTTTCGGGGGAGTACAGCGACGCCCCCCGGCTGAAGACATTGTCATCATACAGCAGCAGCTGCAGCAGGTGGTCCTGCCACGCGTCCCCGGTGAAACCGCCCCCTGCCGGTCCGGACTGCTGGGCCAGGCAAAAGAATAACTCGCAATACGTGTAAAGTATTTCATCGGCCGGCCTGTCCCCGGCCGCGGATTCGATAAAGTTAAGCCAGGCCCGGCAGGCCGGGTCAGAAATAATATTCCTGTAAAGCACCAGGCTTCTGGCCGAGCGCAGCGCCTCAAGAAACTCTGTATTTTTCATCATCATTTCTCCATCAATAATATGATTGTATCCTGTGCATAAAATATTCTTCACATGCCCTCCTTTTCCCTGCGTTGAATGGAAACTAAAGCCGCCCAGGCGCGGCGGCCGGGGTTTGATTTGCTATTTTGAAAACATATGGTATTTAATATTGACTAACGTCATTTCATATAGTATAGTAATGCTATAGACTGACGGTCGGTCAGAGAGGATGGAAATGCCTATGAAGAAAAGAACCGTTAAAGCTCCTGAAATACGGCAGGCGGAGATACTGAAGGCTGCTGAAGAACTATTTAAAAAACGTGGCTATGTTAACACAACGGTGGAGGCTATCATTCAGGAAGTCGGGATAGCCAAAGGGACA
>CAZJGV010000237.1:0-3674 GCA_964545615.1 uncultured Pelotomaculum sp. | reverse complement strand
CTTCCACTGGTCTGGTGAAACCGCTGCCGTGCGCAACAAACACAGGATAAATCAGGTTGTCCACCGACAGCCTGGTTTCGCGTACCATCCGCCGGATATTTTCAATATTCCTGAGGCGTCTCGGGCGCTGTACCGGAAAAGACACGTTTCATCCCTCCAAAGATATTAAAACAATTTGACAGGATTGTCTAACTCAATCCAATCTCTTCATCGGTCAGGTAACAAGCCGGGTCTGATTCCCAGAAATCACCTGTAACTGCCTCCGCTCTGGCCCTGAAGTTGCCGTTGCACACATCAAGCCACTTGCACAGTGCACAGCGGCCTTTTAAAAGCGGCTTTCTGTTTTTTAGACCGGCCAGAACCGGCTGGGAAATATCAGTCCAAATATCACCGAATCTTCTTTCCCTGACATTGCCAAAGGTGTGGTTCTGCGTGAACTGGTCGGGGTGTACATTGCCGTACCAGTCAACAGCGCCGATGGCTATCCCGGTGCGGTTTCCACCGTTTAACCGCAGCAGTTTCAAAACATTGGACGCCAGTCCGGGGTTATCTTTTTTCATTTTCAGATATATATACACTCCGTCGGCGTGGTTGTCGACGGTCAGTATTTCCTTGGTCAGACCCCGCCGGTGAAAATCCTGGGTGCGCTCCACGATCAGGTCCATAGCTGCACGCGCTTCAGCGCGGGTGATGTCTTCCTCCACCATTTTACTGCCTCTTCCGGCATAAACCAGATGATAAAAACAAACACGGGGGATATTCTCTTGTTCAACAAGGTCGAATATGGCATCCAGGTCTTTGTAATTATGCCTGTTTATAGTAAAGCGCAGACCTACCCGCTGGTCGATCGCTTTGCAGTTTCTGATTCCCTCCAGCGCGTCCTTAAAGGCTCCGCTGCGGCCGCGGAAACGGTCGTTATTTTCCCCGATACCATCCAGGCTGATCCCGATATAGCCTACTCCTATGTTTTTCAAAGAAACGGTCAGCTCAGGAGTTAACAGGGTGCCGTTAGTTGAGATGGTCGGCCTGATGCCTTTACTCCGGGCATAAGACGCGAGTGTCAGGAGATCTCCTCTTAAAAGTGGTTCTCCGCCGGAAAAGAGAAGTACCGGCGCCTTGAATTCCGCCAGGTCGTCTATAAAACGCAAAGCTTCTTCTGTGCTGAGTTCGCCTTCATATTTTTTCGCTTCTGAGCTTGAGTAACAGTGAATACACTTAAGGTTACAGGTGCGGGTGCTGTTCCAAACCACCACCGGACCTTGGCCCTGCACCGCTCCGTGCGCCTGACCTCTTGAACCCTGGCTGTAACGCAGTGAGTCCCCGTAATTCTCGCTATCACATAAAAGCTTGGTAACGCTGATCAATTTATCACACCCCCGCAAGATACTTTTACAGCTTGACTCTGCTTCCCTTTTCCATATATATGAGCCAATTTTATCAGTCTGCCAGGTATTGAGGCTGCCTAAAATGCTCCAAAAGCGCCTCGACCAGGCCTTCAATTGTATATTCCCGTGCTACCACATCCACCTTCAGGCCCAGATCTCTGGCGGTGTCGGCGGTAATCGGTCCAATGCAGGCCACTGTTACCCCCGCAAGCAAAGTTTTAAGATCAGGGAACTTGAGCATCTTCACAAAATTCTGTACGGTTGAGGAACTTGTAAAGGTAAGAGCGTGAATATCCCGATTTAGAAGCTTTCTTATTATTTCAGCGCTGTCGCCCCCGCCCATGACAGTACGGTAAGCAGTGACATCAGTCACCAGAGCTCCCATTCCGGTCAAAGCCTCCGCCAGCACTTTCCTGGCGATATCCGCACGAGGCAGGAGAACCCTTTCTCCGGCATTCACCTTACCCTGCAGTCCCGCTATAATTTCTTCAGCACGGTACTCTCCAGGCACGTAATCCACAAGCAAACCGTAATTCTCCAGCGCCTCCCTGGTTTTCGGTCCTATGGCGCAAATCCTGGACCCCGCAAGTTCACGGATATCCCTGTGGCGGCGGCGTAATTTGTTAAAGAAATAGGCCACACCGTTTACACTGGTGAAGATAACCCACTTGAAGGCTGACAGCTCGTCTATAGCCTGATCCAGGGGCTTATAATCTTCCGGATCGGCCACACCTATGGTTGGGAACTCCAATGGCTCACCGCCCAGGCCCTCAATAGCTTCAGACAAGGCGCTGGCCTGCTCGCGGGAGCGGGTTACCAGCACCCTTTTACCAAATAAAGGCTTTCTCTCATACCAGCCAAGTTTTTCACGCAGAGAAACCACCTCTCCCACAATGATTACAGCGGGATTAGTAAAACCTGCTTTGTTAGCTTTTTCAACTATATCCCCCAGCGTACCGGTCAGTGTCTGCTGTTCCGGCCTGGTGCCCCACCTGACCAAGGCCGCCGGTGTCTGTGGTGATCTGCCGTTCTCAATCAGGCGCCTGGTGATATTGGGCAGGTTGGACATGCCCATAAGAAATACCAGAGTTCCCACCCCGGTGGCTATCTTCTCCCACTGGATACTGGAATCATCTTTAAAAGGATCTTCATTGCCTGTTATGATGGCCAGGGTTGATGTAAAATCGCGGTGCGTCACCGGGATGCCCGCGTAGGCGGGTACGGCTATAGCCGATGTAACGCCTGGAACTATCTCAAAGGTAATGCCTGCCTCTGACAGCGCCTCGGCTTCCTCACCGCCACGCCCGAAAACAAAAGGATCTCCCCCTTTAAGCCGGGCTATAGTTTTCCCCTGGGAAGCTTTTTCAACCAGCAGCCGATTTATTTCATCCTGCTTTAAAGTGTGGCGGTCAGGTGATTTACCCACATAAATAAGCTCGGTCCCCGGTCTGGCAAAGGCGAGCAGGCGATCGCCGGCCAGGCGGTCATACACGATTGTATCCGAATTTTTTATACACTCCAGACCTTTTACCGTAATCAGCTTCGGATCGCCGGGACCCGCGCCTATCAGGTAAACCACACCTTTTTTATTCATGCTGCTATTCCCCTCGCATTTTGCGCAAAATTTCGCCCGCGCCTGAGTATACCAATCTCTCCGCCAGGCTGTCGCCTATTTTTGCAGCCTCCCCGGCGTTCCCCTCCAGGGAAGAACGAACAAGCTGTTTTCCGTCAAGCGCCGCCACAACCCCGTCCAGGCACAAGCTATTATTTTTGACCGTGGCCAGAGCGCCGATAGGTACCTGGCAGCCGCCCTCCAGCCTTTTCAAGAATGCTCTTTCAGCGCTTACAGCCTGACGTGATGCCAGGTGGTCGACCTTATTAACCAGTAACTGCACATCTTTGTCGCCGGAACGTATTTCAATACCAACCGAACCCTGCCCAACAGCGGGCAGGCAAATTTCAAAGGGGATGATTTGACTGATCCTGTCATCCAAACCCAATCGGTGTATCCCGGCGTAAGCGAGAACAGTAGCGTCAAATTTTGCTTCATCCAACTTGCCGAGCCGGGTTTGTACATTGCCGCGCAGGTCAACCGTCTTAAAATAGACGTCTTTCACATACGTACGGGTGGGGTTGCTGCCAAACGCACGACACTCCAGCGCAGTGGCCGAGGTTTCAGCTTTGCGCAAGCCGTTGACCAGCACCGTAAACATGTAGCGCTGCCACAACTTGATGCGATGCCCCAACCCCGATTTTACAGCCCGCCCGCGGATGGCATGAGCGGCTTTT
>CAZJGV010000236.1:0-3701 GCA_964545615.1 uncultured Pelotomaculum sp. | reverse complement strand
TGGTCTGCAAGTCGAGAAAGGAAGCAGAACCTTTCAGTGAGTGGAACAGGCGAAAGATGGCGTTAAGAATCACCCCGTCGATCTCCCCGGTTGAAAGCGCTTTCTCTTCCATGGCTATAATCTGCGGCTCCACATCATCAAGCAGCTCGCGGCTGTCGTTTATAAAATATTTGACCATTTCCAGCTTCTCTTCATATTCACCGTTAGACAAAATCATCACCTCTTATTAAACCTTATAAGGTTTTTCTTTTCCTCTGTACACGATATGTTTTGTTTCCTCTGCACATTGAACCTGAAGCTCTTTGTTAATTTTCTGTCTCTTATGTTTCGGATTTATCTTTTAATAGCTTTAGCAGATCTTCGTAAGCTTGTTTAAGACGGGCATACTCCATGGCCAGGCGCGCGTGCTCAATTCTTTCTTTCTTTTGCCCTTTCAGTTCACCCTCGATTTTTTCGAGAGTGTCCATCAGGTCATTTAAATCTATCGGCTTGCCGAAAAAAGCGTAGGCGCCGTTATTTAGCGCAGCAATCGCCGTTTCCACATCACCATAGCCTGTGGCTATGATTACCCTGGCCTCAGTGTTTATGGAACGCACTTTTTTAAGTATCTCTATCCCGCTCAAACCGGGCATTTTCATATCAGTAATAACCACGTCGTATTGTTTTTGCTGATAAGCTTCCAGCGCATCTTCCGGGACAGTAAACGTATCACACTGGTGTCCTGTAGGTTCCAGGACAGTGACCAGTCCGTCCAGGCAATCTGCATCATCATCAACTAGCAAGATGTACATAAAAATCCTCCGGATCTTATAATGGACGTCCTACCGCTTTTTACCCAATCAGGACCTGCCTTACATCTCCTGCGAAACGGTTGAGGAAAAATAACACACAATGCGCTAAATTATTAGACAAGCAAGCAGCGTGCCAACTATTCAAAAGACTGAAAATTTAAAAAAACAACCTTCCGTTGCTAAGTTTGCTTAAAAAAAGAGGACCGGTATCCGGTCTGTCGGGTTGCAACAAATTCGTTCATGTGTTAATCCGCTAGCTCTGTAATGGAGCAACTTGTTTCAACCCCATAACTCTGCGGTATACAGTCCTGCGATAGTCTGGCGGCCAGTGTCCGGTCCGTCGGGTTACCGATAATCCTTGGGCCGGTCGGCCAGCCGCTCTAAAAATATTACGTGTACGCATAGGTGCGCCTATACGTACACATGAACCTGCCGGTACACCGGGGCAGGTGGTATTATTATAGACTGGTCAGATCCCCAGGCGATTTAGACGGCAGTAAAGTGAGCGGCGCGAAATACCAAGATATTTAGCCGCCAGAGTCTTATTGCCCTTGAACTTTTCCAGAGCTTTTAAAACAATGTTGTTGCAGTATTCTTCAAGCGGCAGTCTGCTGGGCGGCAGAAAGAAATTTTCATGGTCAATCACTCCCAGATCAACTGCCGTTTGAGGTTTGAATTTAGTATTGCCTGTCAATATATCCAGGTGGCAGGGCTGCAACTCCTGGTCATCCCACATTAAAACCGCCCACTCCATGGCATTTTTCAGTTCTCTCACATTACCGGGCCAGTTATACGACAGCAGCATATGCGCGGCCTCGCGGCCGATGGTTCTAAAACTTTTTCTTTTCTCCCCGGCAAAACCAAGCAAGAACATTCCGGCCAGGGGCAATATATCCTCCGTCCGCTGTCTGAGCGGCGGCAGGTGAATATGCCCGACACTAAGGCGGTAGTACAAATCCTGGCGGAAAGCTCCCGCCTCGATTTTTTCCTGGACATCCACATTAGTGGCGCATATGATCCGCGTGTCCGTTTTTATTTTTTTTAGTCCGCCAACCCGGTAATACTCCTTTTCCTGGATTACCCGCAGTAGTTTTGCCTGCATATTCACAGGGATTTCCGCGATCTCATCCAGGAATATGGTTCCCCCCCCGGCCAGATCCAGTTTCCCTTTTTGACCCCTGGGCAGGCCGCCGGTATAAGCTCCGGCCTCATAACCGAACAACTCGCTTTCAAACAGGCCGGTCGCCAGGGCGGCGCAGTTCAAGTCAATAAAGGGGGTGGCGGCATTCCCTGACTTATAGTGAATATATCTGGCAATTAACTCCTTGCCGGTTCCCGTCTCTCCGGAAATCAAAACCGGTACGGAGCGGTCAGCGTGGAGTTTCTGGGCCTGCTGGATGACTTTTTTCATGGGTTCAGAAAAAATCCCCAGATCGCCCAGGCCTACTGATTTCAGGTAGGCTTGCCGGAGGCGGGAAAGCTCATGCCTGGTCTCCTCCGTGGCTTCCTTGACCACCACTTCGAATTGCTCATTAAGAACTTTGTTTTCCCTGCGCAGGGCCTGCCGCTCGGCGGCGCGTTCAGTGACAGCCGCCAGTTCTTCCACGTTAACCGGCTTTAAAAGGTAGTCGTAAGCACCGGCCCGGAGTGCTTCGACAGCGGTATTAATATCACCATACCCGGTAAAAAGCACCACGTCAAAATCCTGCCGGTCAGGTCTGGCTGAGAGCTTTTGCAGAAGTTCTATACCGGAAACTTTGGGCATTTTTATATCCGATATCACCAGGTGAAAAGATCCGGCCTGAAATGATTTAAGAGCGGCTGCCCCGTCTTCGCATACCATCACCTCGTGTCCGAGTTCGCGCAAAAAATCACCCACATAGGTACGGCTGTCTTGATCGTCATCAACAAGCAGGATCCTCACAGGCAGCACCGCCTTATATTCAAGATTTTATTACAGGCAGTTCAACTCTAAAAGTTGCCCCGCCTTTTTCATTGTTGTACGCCTCAATTTGTCCGTTAAAACCGGATAGCAGCGTTTGGACAATAGACAGGCCGAGGCCCATTCCTTCACCTGTTTCTTTTGTGGTAAAAAACGGGTCAAAAATAGTGTCTTTAATATCCATGCTGATACCTGTGGCGTTATCACTAATTTCCAGAATCACTTTTTCTCCGGAGACACAGGTCAGGCACTTGATCTTCTTTTCTGTAACATTATTTGCTTTATCCAGGGCATGCATAGCGTTAACCAGCAGGTTTATTACCACTTCTTCCAGCCTGTGGGCATTGCCAAGCACTCCCGGCAGGTCTTTGGCCAGCTTTTTTACCACATTGATTTTATGTGACGTTAACTGGCGGCCAAGTACTCCAAGAGCATCGCCGACAGCTTTATTCAGATTGCACAATTCCAGTTCGGTGGCGCTGCCGCTTCCTACAAGAGAGCGCATATGCTTGATAATCTCATCCACCCGCCCCACCTGGGCTGATATTTTCTGTAAATTTTTTATGACCTTATCAGGCTCCGGTAATCTTCCCCTTTTATGCCAGTAAAGCATGCCGTCGACTATAACCCTCATGGTGTTTAAAGGCTGGTTGATTTCATGAGCAATGCCGGCGGAAATGGTACTCAAAGAAGCCAGCCTTTGCGCCCTTGAAGTCTGCTCCTGCAGCCGCTGTTTTTCCCTGTTCATTTTTACCTGTTCCGTGATATCTCTTAGCATACTGACAAACTGTACCGTTTCACCGCTTTCGTTCTTGATCGCGCTCATGGAAATCCATACCGGAAAAATATTTCCATTTTTATGCTTTAGCCAGTTCTCGCCCTGCCACTGCCCGGTGGATTTTAAGGAAGTGTATACTCCTTTTATTGTTTCATCAGCGCCCTGCCTGGGGTAAAGTATCAATGAATAC
>CAZJGV010000235.1:0-3708 GCA_964545615.1 uncultured Pelotomaculum sp. | reverse complement strand
AAGCGTTGATGTCCATACCCAAAACGGCAATCACACGGCTGGTTTCCTGATTTCTAATCGGCGCAAAACCGGTAAACCAGACCCCCCAACGGTCCGGGAAAGGGCCTTCCAAAAAAGGTCTGCCCTGTGAAAAGAGGCCGAACAACTCCGGGCTGGCCTCTTCATAAACCTGTCCCGGGGGGGAATAGTCCTTGGAACATTCAGGTTCACCGTCAGCCAGGAATATAACCTGCCCGTCCTTAAGCCCCATCAAATATACAAAACGGCAGTCAGCGTTTGAAGCGTGAATGGTCATAAGCTGAAGTCTCAGGTTCTGATAATCAGGCTTTACAGTGTCGTTTGTGGAACCGGTCAATGCGCTAAAATACCTGGGAGTTAAAGCGGAAGCAGCGGTTAATGTCCTGGAGAGCAGGCTGAGGCGTGATTTTTCCTCGCCCTGTCTTCCTAAATAATCAGTCCCGCAACACCCCAAAAACAGGATAACCAGCAGTACTGGCAGAACCCAGATGGACTTTGGGGACCAATTATCATGCAGAGTTTCAAAACCACCTGATATTTGCCAGTAAAACCACAGCGAAACCGCGGCCAGAAGGGCAAATATCCCTTCCAAAAGCTGCACCGGTATGCCCAGTAACCCGGAGAAAGTACCCTGATTGAAGAGGGAAGCCGGCGCAAATGACGCGTAAGGAACTATGCAGCCAACCGTCAAGCTGTACAGTCCGGTGGCGACAGCACACCACAGCAGGCTGCGGCGAAGCGGCGGGGAAAGCTTTCCAGCAGCTGAAGCTAAAGCATAGGAAGCCCAGAAACCCACGGTCAAACCCAGCGCATAACGCATGGTTGCCTCCAGCCCGGCCCATCCCGCCAAACCACCTGAAGCTCCCAATAGTAAAAGGAAAATGAGGCTTAGCCGCCCCGTACCTTTGCTCTGTAAGTTATAAGTACCCGCACAGGCGAATTTGCCAAGAAAGATAAAAGAGATTACTATAACACAGGCCCGCGCGATAATAAAAACCTGGCTTTCACCGAGGCCATTGGCAAGAAGATTAAGCCAATGGTAAAAGCACTGGGCAGCGCCGAACAATCCCAGCCAAATCCAGGGAAGGCGCTGGTCTCTCTGGTTCCTGAGCGAAAAACACAGCACGGTCAGAATAAGAAAAGCCAGACCGGAAGTGTAGTATAAGTAGTCCAAGTGGTTTTCCCAAAAATTAAACATAAAACAGCTCCACGTGATAAATTACTAATTGTTTTATTTAATATGCATCTAATGGCTCGCTAGTTTTTTACCGCTCAGCATACCTAGAATAGTATTCGGGATGGCGTCCAGCGGCACCAGGTATTCCACGCCGCCCCGCTCGTAAGCCACTTTGGGCATGCCGTATACGACTGAAGTGGCTTCATCCTGGGCCAGAGTCCTGGCGCCGGCCTTGCGCATCGACAGCATACCGTCTGCCCCGTCGCTGCCCATCCCTGTCAGCATCACGCCGATGGCGTTCGCCCCCACATATTTTGCCACCGATTTAAAAAGTACCTCGACTGATGGACAATGCCCGTTAACGTTATCCCCATTTTGACAGTCCACCAGGTACATGCCCCCGGAACGGCGCACTGTCATATGGTAGCCGCCCGGCGCTACCAGTACCCTGCCCGGCAAAACCCTGTCTCCGCTTTTAGCTTCCAGAACCTCCATTTTACAGACACTGTTCAGGCTATCCGCGAAATGTTTGGTAAAACCGGCAGGCATATGCTGCACGATTACCACTCCGGGCATGGCGGATGGGAAACACTGTACGATCCGCCGTATAGCCTGGGTCCCACCGGTTGAAGCGCCGATGGCAATTACCTTGTCCGTGGACTCGGCCAGAGCATGGCTGTCTACCCTGACCGGTTTTTCAGCAGTCCTCTGGTTTGTCTTCCAGGCGCCCACATTCATAGTAGCTGCAATTTTCACCTTTTCCCGCAAATCACCCAGCATGGCGTTTAAGCCCCTGGCTATATCAGTGCTGGGCTTGGTAACAACATCTACAGCCCCCGCCTCCAGGGCCGCCAGAGTGATCGCCGCCCCTTTCTTGGTCAGGGCGCTGACCATGACCACAGGCAGCGGGTATTGCGGCATCAACCGGCGCAAGAACTCCACACCGTCCATCCTGGGCATTTCCACGTCCAGCGTAAGCACATCTGGTTTTAGCTGAACAATTTTATCTCTAGCCACAAAAGGGTCGGAGGCTACCCCTACCACTTCGATCTCCCGGTCCTTGGCCAGACCCTGAGCCAGTATATCTCTGACCAGCGCAGAATCGTCAACAACCAGCACCTTTATTTTTCTCACCAATTCCACCCCCGGCGATGTTATTTATGTCTCCTGTAAGCTGTCTCACTCTTTTACACCCTTTGATATACCGAAGGATGAATATACCTATACGAGCCCGCTGACCGGTCCAACGTCTCTGAATGCCCTATAAACAAATAGCCATCCGGCTCGGTGTACCTGTGAAACCTGTTAATAAGGGAGCGCTGGGTTTCTTTATCGAAATAAATCATTACATTGCGGCAGAAAATAACCTGAAATTGCCCTTTGAAAGGGTATTTCTGCTGGATCAGGTTTAAGCGACGGAAAAGCACCATTTCTTTCAACTCTTTTTTGGCTGCCCAGGCGCCGTCCTGTTGGCGGTTAAAATATCTCTTCCGGTATATAAGCGGCACCTGGGACATCCTCTCTTCCGGATAAACCCCTTCCGCCCCTTTTTCCAGAGCGCTTATGGAAATATCGGTAGCCAGGATGCCAATGTCCGCGTCCATAGCGTTGTTTCTGAAATATTCACTGATAACCATAGCCAGAGTGTACGGCTCTTCGCCTGACGAACAGCCGGCGCACCAGATCCTGATGTCCGCTTTTGGTCTTTTGTACTGCCTTGCGATGAACTGGGGCAAAATTACTGATGAAAAATATTCAAAGTGATCATTCTCACGAAAAAAGAAAGTGTGATTGGTTGATATTTTGTCCACCAGGGTCAGCAGTGCCCTGCCGCTGGGCTCGCTCACAACATGGTGATAGTAATCTTTAAAGCTGGCAAACCCCTCCAGGTGCAGTACTTTTTGCAGGCGTCCGATGATCAGCGCACGCTTTTGTTCACCCAGATTTATGCCGAACTTGTCGTAAACCAATCTGCTGATCAGGTTGAACTCTTCGTCGGTCAAACGCAAACCATCCATATCTCTTCTCCTTGCAAGGATGAAGCAGATAGCAAAAGCTACCTGCATTCAGTCCTGCATTATTAATGGTTGTGAGTCGTGGGACGTGGGATTCAGGTATTCCTCTCAAGTTTCTATTGCCCTGAGGTCCGTCCTTCATTCTCACGTCCGATTTCCCACGTTCTTATTGCTAAAACTTGCCGTAATCCAGGTCATCCAGGGATATGACATCCTCCGGTTTCATCCTGCCGCCGGCTGACGCCGCGGCGGCCTCCAGCCTGGATTTCTGCGCCGCGCTCCGGCCCTGTTTATGCGCCAGATACGGCTTGCCCGCGCTCACGGGACCGGCGCCAAAGGATCCGCCTCCCGCCTGCCTCTTGAGTTTAAACTTGCCAAGCATCTGCCTGACCATTTCGGACTGGCTCGACATCTCTTCACTGGCCGCGGCAAGTTCTTCCGAACTGGCGGAGTTCTGCTGGGTGACCTGGTCCACCTGGCCCAGACCTTCGTTGATCT
>CAZJGV010000234.1:0-3824 GCA_964545615.1 uncultured Pelotomaculum sp. | reverse complement strand
GGTTAAAAAAGGCAATCATGTGTTAATGGTGGGATTTGGGGCGGGTTTAACCTATGGTGCGGCGGTTATCAAGTGGCAGTAACTAGTTAGATTTATATAGATATGGGGGGAGAGGTAATGATCCGGACAGCGTTATGTGAATTACTGGATATAGAATACCCGATAATTCAGGGCGGCATGGCCTGGGTTTCCACTGCCGAACTGGCCGCAGCCGTTTCAGAAGCGGGCGGCCTGGGCGTGATAGGCTCCGGGACGGCCACACCGGAATGGCTGAAAGCACAGCTGCAGCAGGCCAGAGCACTTACTAAAAAGCCATTTGGCGTTAATGTAATGCTTCTATCCCCATTTGTGGAAGAACTCATGGCAGTTTTAAGAGAAGAGCCTGTAGCGGTGGTAACCACAGGGGCAGGCAATCCCGGCAAATATGTGCCCTCGCTGCGGGAAGTGGGGACAAAGGTTATTCCTGTGGTTTCCTCGGTGGCTCTGGCCAAAAGGCTCACCCGTGCCAAAGTGGACGCGCTGATTGCTGAGGGGATGGAATCAGGCGGCCATGTAGGTGAACTGACAACCATGGCCCTGGTGCCGCAGGTGGTAGACGCTGTTGATATTCCGGTCATAGCGGCCGGTGGTATTTTTAGCGGCAGGGGACTGGTCGCGGCCCTTGCCCTAGGGGCGGTCGGCGTGCAGATGGGAACCCGTTTTATGTGCGCCCGTGAGTGTACCGTTCATCCTAGAGTCAAGGAACGTGTGATCAAATCAAAGGACAGGGATACCGCGCTTACAGGCGTGTCTACCGGGCACCCGGTACGTGCCCTGCGCAATAAGTTAACCAGGAAGTTCGAAGAATTGGAGAAAAACAACACGCCGCCGGAAGAGCTGGAAAAGCTGGGATCCGGCAGTCTCAGGCTGGCTATGGTGGAAGGGGATATCGAATTTGGCACGGTTATGGCCGGTCAAATCTGTGCTATGGTCAACCAGATTATGCCTGCCCGTGATATAATCATGGATGTGGTGGAAAGTGCCGGCGTGGTATTAGAACGTTTGAATCAACAGGTGGTGAAGACAAAATGAAAACAGCCTTTGTTTTTCCAGGTCAGGCCTCCCAGTATGTAGGCATGGGCAAAGAACTCTGCCAGGTCTTTCCTGAGGCGGCGGCAATTTTCAAAAGAGCGGATGAGGCCCTGGGTTTCTCGTTGTCAGCCCTGTGCTTTGAAGGTCCGGAAGAAGAGCTGAATTTAACCGCGAACACCCAGCCTGCTGTATTGACAACCAGCCTGGCCTGCCTGGAAGTGTTGAAGAGTGTGGATGGCCCTGTGCCTTTCGTGCTGGCCGGCCACAGCCTGGGGGAATACTCTGCCCTGGTAGCTGCCGGCTCGCTGGAATTTGAGGACGCTGTCCGACTGGTCCGGAAACGGGGACAGTATATGCAGGAAGCCGTGCCTTTGGGTGAAGGAGGCATGGCGGCGGTTATGGGACTCGCCGGCGGAGCGGTGGTGGAAGTGTGCCGGAAGGCATCAGAGTTTGGCGTTATTGAGGCGGTTAACTTGAACTGCCCCGGGCAGGTGGTTGTGGCGGGGGATATGGCGGGGCTTAAAGCTGTTCAGCCGCTGCTTAAGGAAGCCGGCGCCAGGCGCTTTGTATCGCTGCCGGTAAGCGCTCCCTTTCATTCCAGCCTGATGATCCCCGCCGGGGATAGACTGTCCGGGGATTTAGATCAGGTTGTCATCGGAGATCCAAAGATTCCTGTGGTGGCAAATGTCAGCGCTGACCTGGTCCATACGGGCGCAGAGGTAAAAGATGCACTGATCAGGCAGGTATACAGCCCCGTGCGCTGGGAAGAAACTATTTTACGGCTGCTGGCAATGGGCGGCGCCGTTTTTATCGAAGTGGGTCCCGGCAAGGTATTGAGCGGTTTGATTAAAAAAATCAGCCGTGAAGTAGTGATAAGTAATGTTGAAGATAGAGCAACTTTGGAAAAAGTCCTTGCGTTAACCAGGGAGGTTAGCTAAAATGGTTCTGAACGGTAGAATTGCCATTGTTACGGGGGCATCCCGCGGTATAGGCCGGGCTATCGCCAAAAACCTGGCCCAAAAAGGGGCGGGGGTGGTTATAAACTTTGCCAGCAATGCCGGCGCGGCGGCGGAAACAGCACAGGAAATCACAGATGCGGGCGGCAAAGTGTTGACCTTTCAGGCCAACGTGGAGAAATCTGACGAGGCCGCCGCTCTGGTAAAAGCTGCTGTAGCCGAGTTTGGCCGGGTTGATATTCTGGTGAATAATGCCGGTGTCACCAGGGACAATCTAATATTTCACATGAAAGATGAAGACTGGGATAGAGTGCTGGGTGTAAGCCTTAAAGGAGCTTTTAACTGCACCAGGTCAGTCGCCCGGGGCATGTTAAAAAACCGCTACGGCAGAATTATTAACATCAGTTCGGTGGTAGGCTTGATTGGCAACAGTGGTCAGGCTAATTACTGTGCGGCTAAAGCCGGTTTGATCGGTTTTACCAAGGCCATGGCCAGAGAACTTGGCTCGCGCAACATAACTGTAAACGCCGTGGCGCCAGGGTTCATTTCAACAGAGATGACAGCCGGGCTGCCTGAAAATGTTAAGGAAACAATGCTGTCGCAGATTCCACTCAAAAGATTTGGCGGACCGGAAGAGGTAGCTGAACTGGTTGCCTTTCTGGCCTCTGACGCCGCCGGGTATATTACCGGACAGACCATTGCGGTGGACGGTGGGATGACAGGTGTCTAAAAGTTTGATTTTTAAAGTACCGGAAGGGGGTGATTTTTGATATGGCAATTATTGATAAGGTTAAGTCAATTATTGTTGAGCAGCTGGGGGTTGAGGAAGAGGACGTAAAAATGGAGTCATCCTTCGTCGATGACCTGGGGGCCGACTCTTTAGATATTGTTGAACTGGTAATGGCTTTGGAAGAAGAGTTCGACCTGGAAATACCTGATGAAGACGCTGAAAAAATACGGACAGTAGGTGAGGCGGTAAAATATATCCAGGAGCATCAGTAAACACTATTTAAGGTGCGAGTCCCGGGTGTAAACCTCGGGACTTTTTTGAAGAGGAGGAGTTGTTTTTGAAAAGGGTTGTAATTACCGGCCTGGGAATTATATCCCCGGTTGGTACGGGCCTGGAAAAGTTCTGGTCTTCTTTAACTGCCGGGATTTCCGGGATCGGACCGGTAACCAGGTTCGATCCGGCCCAATTCGGCACTAGAATAGCGGGAGAGGTTAAGGACTTTGAGCCGACCCGTTATATTGGCAAAAAAGAGGCACGGCGTATGGACCGTTTCACCCAGTTTGCGGTGGCGGCCACTGAAATGGCTTTGCAAGACGCCGCCCTTGATTTAGAGGTGGAAAACAAGGACAGGATCGGGGTTATTTTAGGCTCCGGTGTAGGTGGTATAGAGACGCTTGAAGAGCAGGCCAGAATCCTGGCTGAAAAAGGGCCCGGGCGAGTTAGTCCCTTTTTCGTACCGATGATGATTGCCAATATGGGAGCGGGGCAGATTGCCATAAGCCATTGCCTGAGAGGGCCAAACATCACCAGCGTTTCGGCCTGCGCGTCCAGCAGCAATGCTATAGGGGACGCTTTTAAAATGCTGCAGTGCGGCCGGGTGGATGTGATGATCAGCGGGGGCAGTGAAGCAGCGATAACACCCTTGGCCATGGCCGGATTCATTTCTATGAAGGCCATGTCCACCCGAAATGAGGAACCGGAGAAGGCCAGCCGGCCTTTTGACGCCGAACGGGACGGTTTTGTGATAGGTGAAGGGTCAGCCATACTTGTGCTGGAAACCCTGGAAC
>CAZJGV010000233.1:3611-3841 GCA_964545615.1 uncultured Pelotomaculum sp. | reverse complement strand
TGACTAAAATGGGACACACCGGCTGAGGAATGAAATGTTCCCGATGGAATGCAGGATATACCTACCCTTTGCCCTGAGACTTATGACTTATGTATAAATGTACTTAACTTAAAAACTAACGAGGTGTTAAACTGTGGACAAATGGCGTCTGGCCGCTGAACTTAAAAAAATATTTCCAGCTGAGGGGGTGCTCACCAGTGACCTGGAACTAAAAATGTACAGCTATGACA
>CAZJGV010000233.1:0-3601 GCA_964545615.1 uncultured Pelotomaculum sp. | reverse complement strand
GCGGTAGTACTGCCCCGGAGCACCGGGGAAGTGTCTGCGGTACTCCGGCTGGCTTCGGAGCAGGGCATACCGGTTGTGCCCAGAGGAGCCGGCAGCGGAGAAACCTGCGGCTGCCTGGCCACCCGCGGCGGGATAGTGCTGGATCTGTCTTCCTGGGACACTATCGAAGAGGTTGACGCAGCCAACATGCAGGTTTTTGTGAGACCAGGCGTGGTCCATTACAAGCTTAACGAGCATCTGGCCGGCCTCGGTCTCTTTTTCCCGCCCGATCCCGGCAGCACCCGCATGTGCACCATAGGCGGCATGGTAGCCAACAACTCCAGCGGTTTGCGAGCAGTAAAATACGGTACCACTGAACAATACGTGCTTGGCCTGGAAGTGGTGCTTCCTGACGGCCAGGTAATCAATACCGGCGGGGTCGGCTGCAGAGCGCTGAAGAACGTGTCCGGCTTAAACCTCACCAAGCTTTTTGTGGGCTCGGAAGGTATTCTTGGGGTAATTACCAGAGTTCGTTTGAGGGTTTGGCCCCGCCCCAAGGCGCGCGGCATCGCCATGGCCGTTTTCAATGAACTTGAACAGGCGCCCGCGGCTGTGCTCGATGTCTACCAGGCAGGCATCCTGCCCTCAGGCATCGAGATCCTGGACTCCTCAGCGATTCAGGCGGTCAACCTGTACAAACCGGAGATCAATCTTCCCGCCGCTGAAGCGATACTTATTTTTGAGGTCGACGGCAACCCGGCCGGGGTTGAGTGGGAAGGGCGGCAAATCGCCGGGATCGTCGGCCGGCGTGCCGTATCCGTGGAATGGGCCACCAATCCTGAGCGCATGGCAGATTTGTGGCGGGGGCGGAGTGTCGTGGCCATTGCCGCCGCCAGACTGCGGGCTGACGGCAGCAGGATCTTTGCCGGCGAAGACATCAGCGTTCCTTTAAACAGGGTTACCGAATCCCTGCGCAGGATCAAAGAACTGGGCCGGGAATTCGGAGTAACAGTGGTTAACTACGGCCACATCGGGGACGGCAACATTCACACCGCCCCGGTGATCAACCTTGAAAGCCCGGCAGAAGTGGCCAGGGCCAATGAGCTGGTGGACGCTATCCACCGCCTGGCCATAGAACTGGGCGGCTCCACCACCGGTGAACACGGGGTAGGGGCGGTCAGGAACCAGTATGCTTTGGACGAACACGGCGAGGCGGCTGAGATCATGAAGAGGATTAAGAAAGCCCTGGATCCGGGCAACATCATGAATCCCGGCAAACTGCTGGCCCCGGAGGGGGATAAAGGAAGTGTTTGAGGAACTGCCAGGACTTAAAGATCACTACCTGCGCTGTGTGCGCTGCGGGCAGTGCCGTTCTGTCTGCCCGGTATTTGAGGTTGTAAGGAATGAGACGGCCACACCACGGGCGAAGGTATTCCTGGCCCACATGCTGGCCAGCGGAGAAATAAAACCGGTTGCGCAGGCGGCTTCCCTGCTGTCACTTTGCCTGCTCTGCCAGGCCTGTACGAAGGAATGCCCATCGGCGATCCCTGTTCATAGTATTGTTGCGGCTGCCCGCTCCCTGCTGGCCAGGGAAGTCCCATCCCCGCTGCGAAAGATTGTTTTTAAGGACATCTGGACCCGCCCCCACCTGCTGAATTTTTCAGCCGGTCTGTTAAGGATCTGTCAGAACCTTGGTTTGACCGGTCTGGGCAGCTCTTTGGGGCTGCTGCCCCCCTCTCTGAGCTTGCCAGGCCCACTGCCCAGCCGACCGGCGCGGGCATTTATTAAGGAGATCACCAAAGCTGAGGGCGCCCCAAAAATGAGAGTGGGGTATTTCCTGGGCTGTACCACCAACTTCTTGTTTCCGGTTGTGGCTAAAAGCACGGTGGCAGTACTCACGCGGCTGGGCTGCGAAGTTGTCACCCCTGTGGATTTAAGATGCTGCGGTCTGCCTCAGGCAGAAAACGGGCAAACAGATGCGGCAAAATCTCTGGCAGACTCTAATTCTGCCGCTTTTCAGCGCCTGGGGGTGGAAGCGGTCGTCACTGACTGCGCTTCCTGCTCTGCGGCCTTAAAGGAAAGCAGCGCCTTAAAAAACATAGAAGTGCTGGATTTATCAAGCCTGCTTAACGACCTCCTCGCCGGACATAACCTGCCAAAGGTTGACCGGAGCATAACCTATCACGACCCCTGCCATCTGGCCAAAGCACAGGGGATAACAGCCGGGCCGCGCGAGCTTCTGGACCGGATTTGTACCGGTTTCAGGGAAATGCCCGGCGCGAATAACTGCTGCGGAGGGGGCGGCGCCTTTTCTTTTTACCACTACGACACCAGCATGAGCATCCTCGACAAAAAAATATCTTCCATAAAAGAAACAGGAGCAGAGGTTGTGGCAACCTGCTGCCCCGCTTGTATAATGCAAATCCGGCACGGCCTTATAAAACAGGGCTTGAATATCCCTGTAGCTCACCCGGTCGAACTCCTGGCCCAAAGTCTGGGACTTGCTTTTTAGCATGCAATGGGACATTCCGCTGACGAATCAGTTCACACCAACCACCTCTCCTAAACGCGAAACATTGCAACCTTCGGAGCTTCTAAGAATTCCCACTCCCCTTGTATGCCACTATTCAGTGCGCTTATTTCAATGTGTAACATAGCAATACCACAGTCAAGGCGTTTAGAAATATTAAAAGTATCTTTAAGATTATCCACTGTAATGGTTATACTATCCGTCTCTACTTGAAAGCGCCAGGGCTGACGATTGACGGCCGAAGGCGCCAGCCTGGCAGCCTCCAGAGCTGCCTTCATCCGAGCGGGCCATTTTGTTTCTTCCAATCCCGTAACCAGTTCAGACAAAGGCTTGCGCTGGTGGTTCCGGCCAAATCCCGTCATAATTCTTTCTTCCAGTGACAAATCTTCTCTGGCATAACCGACCGGCGTTACTGCCAGGACTCTTTCGTTTTTGCCGGCGCCGGCAAGCAATGAGGCAATTCCCGGCCTGAAAAATCCGCCTATCCAGCAGGTGGCAAAGTTTAAGGATGTTGCCTCCAGTATTACGCCTTCCCCCAGGTAGCCAACCTTCTCCTGAATATGAGGGTTATCCATATTCCCAATAAACGCTATAAAAGCAGGTGCGCCCTTGATCTTACCGTAGTGGCCAAAGGCTCCCCTGAAAACCTTATCAGGCGATTCGGTTACCAACACCGCGCGGGCTTCTTGAAATGGCCTGAATTCCGCACAAAATATGCTTAACTGCGCCAGAATATTTGACTCTGCCGGTTTAGGGTCATACTGCCGCCGTGACCTTCGGCACATAATAGCGTTATACCACCTGGAAAATGGTATCTCCATTCTAGATATCTCCTTATTTTTAGCATAGACAGGTGCCCCGGTGCAACCTCATTGACCAGAACCGACCTTTTTTGAGAAGAGTTAATGCGGTAGTATTAAAAAATATTGTTACAACAGCTTTCTCCACGGCTCACCGGCCTGCCTGTCCAGAGAGCGGGATTCCCACTCCACATGGTCCCGGATCAGCGGGTCCTTGATCAGTTCCTCCCAGGCCAGCCTGGCCCTGGCTAAAAAGCGTTTATCCAAAAGGTTTATATCTCCCGACCGCACC
>CAZJGV010000232.1:3350-3853 GCA_964545615.1 uncultured Pelotomaculum sp. | reverse complement strand
TACCGATTTCCCCGAACGCTTTAAAGAATTAAAGAAGATCAATGTATCGGTTAAAGGCGACCGGCTGATAATGACCATTGAAGAGGTTATGCGGCGCCCCAAATATATTATTTTAAAATTTAAAGAGATTAACGACATGAACGCGGCGGAAGGTATTAAAGGTGGAATACTGGAGATAACCCGTGCCGAGTTGATCCCACTGCCTGAAGGAAGCTATTATATTTTCGATATTGTCGGTCTAAGTGTATACGGCAGCGGTGGTGAGTGTTTTGGTGTGATTACAGAGGTGCTGCAGACCGGGGCTAATGATGTATATATAGTTGATACCGGGGGCAAACCGCTGTTAATTCCGGCCCTAAAACAGGTTGTCAGAGAAATTGACCTGACCGGGCGGCGCATGGTGGTTGACCTGCCGGAAGGACTGATGGATCATGAGAATTGAGATACTGACTCTGTTCCCGGAGATGTTTGCCGGTCCTTTTTCCTCCAGTATTGTTAAAAGG
>CAZJGV010000232.1:0-3340 GCA_964545615.1 uncultured Pelotomaculum sp. | reverse complement strand
GGGAGCGTGGCCTGATTGAGATCAACATGGTTAACATCCGTGATTTTTCCGCTAACAAGCACCATACCGTGGATGATACGCCATATGGGGGCGGAGCCGGCATGGTAATGGGGCCGGAGGCTATTGTCAGAGCTGTTGAGTATGTTAGAAACCAGCCCGGGCGGGAGTCCTGCAGGGTGGCGCTGATGTGTCCCCAGGGCAGGTCTTTCAATCAGGCGCTGGCCTGGGATCTGGCCGGCGAGAAAGAACTGGTCATTATTTGCGGTCACTATGAGGGTGTGGACGAACGTGTTCGCGAAATGCTGGTCACCGATGAGATATCAATCGGGGATTATATCCTTACCGGTGGTGAGCTGCCGGCAATGGTGGTAGTTGACGCGGTGGCACGTCTCATACCGGGAGTGCTTGGTGAAGCGGCTTCTGTTGAAGAGGAATCCTTTAACGCGGGCCTGCTGGAGTACCCCCATTACACCAGGCCCAAGGAATACAGGGGACTGGCGGTGCCGGAAGTTCTGCTGAGCGGCCATCACGAAGAGATCCGGAAGTGGCGCAGAAAGCAGTCCCTGCTCCGTACCCTGTTGCGCCGGCCCGAACTTCTGTCACAGATGGTATTGACCAGGGAAGACAAAGATATATTGAAAAAGATCGTTTGCGAACTGCAAAAAATTGACCTTGGTTAGCGCTTAAATAAAATTAAGGTGTGCAGTTGATTTCCTCTGGATTTCCAGGAAATTTCTTGCCGCGTATAATCGTTTATGCTATAATTACCTTTGTTGAGTGCTAAAAGGACTTTTTTATTGTGATGCTTATTGTTAAAAGGAACTATGTGGAAGGAGGGATTTTAAATGAACCTCATTCATTCAATTGAACAGGAGCAGGTTAAAAAAGATATAGCTAAATTTGGACCTGGCGATACTGTGAGGGTGCACGTTAAGGTTGTTGAAGGCGGTCGGGAAAGAATTCAGATCTTTGAAGGCGTGGTAATAAGGCGCCGGGGTGGCGGTCTGAGTGAAACTTTCACTGTGCGCAGGGTTTCCTATGGAGTAGGTGTGGAAAGAACATTTCCTATGCACACCCCAAAAATTGAACGTATTGAAGTCCTCAGAAGAGGCCGGGTGCGCCGGGCGAGGTTGTATTACCTGCGCGGACTGCGCGGTAAAGCTGCCCGTATTCAAGATAAGCGTACAAGATAAGCGTTTAAAAATTGAGGGACTGGGCCAAGCAGTCCCCTTTCGCTTTTTTAGGCACTACTCCGGGTTGGTTTAAGGGGGTTACAGAAGTGGATCAAAAGGATCCTAAAGGCGAAGAAGAAGCCGGAAAAAATAATTCATTACTTGTGGAAATTGTTCAATCGCTGGTAGTCGCGGTGGTGCTGGCCTTAATAATTCATACTTTTGTTATGCAAAATTTCCGTATACCTTCTGCTTCCATGGAGCCTACCCTGCAGATTCAGGACTATATTTTTGCCAGCAAACTGAACTACCGCTTCCAGGAACCCAAACGGGGAGATATTGTAGTTTTCAAGTACCCTGTGGATACCAATCGTTATTTTGTCAAAAGACTAATAGCGGTCGGCGGGGAGACAGTGGCTTTTAGAAACAGCCAGCTTTTGATTAACGGACAACCGGTTTCAGAAGACTACCTGCCACCCGGTCTGCGCATTCCAGATTACGGGCCTGTGGAAGTGCCTGCGGGGAATTATTTCATGATGGGGGACAACCGTAATAACAGCAGTGACAGCAGGGAATGGGGGTTTGTTCCCAGAAACCTGATTGTGGGTAAAGAAGTTTTCATCTATTGGCCGCCGGCGAGAATAGGCGTGGCGCATTAATGAGGTAGGTAAATCTTAGACTATGGGGAGCAGGTATGGATATACAGTGGTTTCCCGGCCATATGGCCAAAGCCAGAAGGCAGGTTAAAGAGGATTTAAAGCTGATAGATGTTCTAATTGAGATCTTAGATGCCAGAATCCCGGCCAGCAGCCGTAATCCTGACATTAACCAAATAGCCGGGGGGAAACCCCGGCTTATTATACTGAACAAGGCTGATCTGGCCAACCCCGCTTCAACCAGGCGCTGGGAAGATTTCTTTAAAAAAACAGGCTGCCCGGCAGTCGCTGTGGACTCCATCGGCGGCAAGGGAGTACGGGAGACGCCGGGGTATATTCAGACGCTGTTCGAAACTAAAATGACCAGGCTGGCGGCGTCAGGAAGGCGACCCAGACCGGCGCGCTGCATGATCCTGGGCATACCAAACGTGGGTAAATCACAATTTATTAATAAACTGGTGGGGCGCCGGGCGGCAAAAACTGAAAATGTACCAGGGGTAACTCGTGGCCGCCAGTGGATAAAGGTGGCCGGCGACCTGGAACTGATGGACACCCCTGGCATACTATGGCCCAAGCTGAACGATGAGGTGGTTTCTTTCCGTTTGGCTGTGACCGGAGCTATTAAAGAACAGATCTTTGATTTGAACGCTGTGGCCGTAGAGCTGTTAAGCTGGTTGGCCGGAAATTACCCCGAATCAATCAGGGAGCGGTATAAAATAGATGAACTGCCGGAAGACCCGCAGGAACTACTGGAAGCAGTCGGAGCACGAAGAGGCTATTATAGTTCCGGCGGGATTGTAGATGCCTTAAAGTCTGCGAAAACAGTTCTCAAAGAGTTCCGGGGTGGTGTCCTGGGCCGTTTCACACTTGAAGAGCCGGTAGAACCCTGAAAATATTGACTTGCCGCAAAGCAGGAGATTTTTTAACAACCACGAACTAAGTATAATAGCTGTGCGGATTTATTTGCTGGTTCCGGGCCAATGCTGACGCAAAATTCCTTAAGGCGGAGGGAGTTTATATGCCCAATCTGGGGATGTCTGAATTAGTTTTAATACTGGTTATAGCTCTGGTTTTGTTCGGACCCAGCAAGCTGCCTGAGATAGGCAAGACTGTGGGCAGGGCGATGAATGAGTTTCGCAGGGCCTCGATGAACAGCATTCAGGAATTTGACGATATAGCCAAAGAAGTAAAAGAAGTAAAAGAAGATGTTAAACAGGCCACAAATATTGCCCAGGTCACAAATATCGTCCAGGGCAAACCACACTAGACTTAATAAACCATATAAATTAAAGATTAGAGGGGAATATCATATTCCCCTCTAATTAACACTTTAAAAAATTTTTAAACCTATCATTAACCCTCTCAAAAATTCTCCCCTCTAAACAACACTCTAGAACATTTTTAAACTTATCATTAAACCTTGTCAATCAATTCTTTTTCTTTAGGCGTGGAAACCGGATCCAACGGAATGACCAGTGCCGTGTGTATGTTCTTCCTTGGGCAGGATGGGGA
>CAZJGV010000231.1:0-3906 GCA_964545615.1 uncultured Pelotomaculum sp. | reverse complement strand
CCAAAATGGGGCCAAAAAGGATCAACAAAGCTACTCCGCTGACAAGTGGCGGTAATACTATTGGTATATCCATCAGCGAATCGATAAAAACCTTGCCAGGGAAATTATAACGGGAAAGAATGAAGCCGCAGGGAACAGCGACTATAGCCGCAAAAGCTGTCGCCAGCAGCGATGTCCACAGGGTAAAGTAGACCGCAAAATGAAATTCCGGATGCTGAAATACTGATTGAAAAGCGGCCCATTCACCATAAAAAAACAGGCCGCCTACCATCACTACCATAAAAATTACAAACAGAACAAAGACCAGCCAGAAGATTCCCTGAAAAAAACTTATACGAGGATTTATCATAAAAATATAACCACGCCTTAAACAGTATTAGATTTTTGTTTTAAAACCATACTTTTCAAAAACTGCGGGGCCCTCCTTTTTCATAAATGCAAGGAAATCCCTGGCCTGTTCTTTCTGCTCGCTGAAATTCAGCAGGGCACAAGGGATTTGCTCAATGATATTAACAGCAGGATCGATTTCTACCCTATCAAGCTTATCCTCGTTTTTGTAGGTGTTGCTGTATTCTACAATACCCGCGTCACCCTGGCCTAATAAGAGCGTGGACACCACCTTGGCGGGACTTTCCACATAGGTTAGCACATTTTTCTCGACATCTCCGGCAATCCCCAGCTTGTCAAAAGTCCGAAAAACAGTTTTACCTATAGCGGTTGCTTCTTTATCCGGTATAACCAGCTTTAAACCCGGTTGTGCCAGGTCCTGGACCTTACTTATTTTAGCCGGATTACCTTTGGGAGTGATGATTACCGGTGTATGATAAGCGATTGGCCCGTCTATCTCGGCAATATAGCCTTTTTGCTGCGCTTTCTCTACATAAGGCATGCCACCCGGCATATAGATATCACCTTTTTTCATCGTTTCCAACTGATTTAACAATGTCCCGGAATTATTAAAAGTCAACTCAACCTTAACACCTGTTTTTTGCTCATACACTTGGGCCAGTTCACTGACCGGATCTTTAAGATTGGCCCCAACATAGGCGAATAAAGGCGTTTTTGATTCTTTCCCCTGCGCCGCCTGAGTATTCTCTTCTTCCGCAGGGGAGTTGCCATGCTTACCGCATCCGGCGACCAATATCATCACAAGCAAGGCCAGAAATCCGGTTTTCAAAACTTTCGTCAGCTTTTCAGGCAAATACTTTCATCTCCTTTGTCAGAAAAAATAACAAACACAACATCTTCTGGATACCCTTATACCGAGACCACATTCAGGGAATTTTCCGTGGCCTGCCCTTTTTCCAGCGTAACAATCAAATCCCCCAGAAATTGGGCGTCCTCTTCGTCGTGTGATACCAGGACAAAGGGTATCTGCCACTGCTGGTGCAGTCTTTTCAGCTCCTGCCTTAAGCTTATTTTGGTATTTCTGTCAAGGGCGCTGAAAGGCTCATCCAAAAGAAGCAACTTCGGCTGAACAATCAGGGCTCTGGCCAGGGCCACCCGCTGCTGCTCACCACCGGATAGCTGACTGGGGTAACGGTCAATCAGATGCCCTACACCAAAGGAATCCAATAGTTCCACGGGATCCAGCGCTGAGCCGTTCTGCCTGCATTTTTTGCATTTCAGCCCATAAAAAACATTATGTCTTACTGTCATATGAGGGAAGAGGGCATAGTTCTGAAACAGGTAGCCAATATTCCTGGATTGTGGAGGGTTATTTAACTTTTCATCAGAGGAATATAAAACCCGGTCATTTATTTTTATAAACCCTTCATCTGGTTTAAAAAGCCCTGCCAGGAGGTGCAGAATAGTGGTCTTCCCTGAGCCGGAGGGTCCCAGGAGAATAAGAATTTGATTATCCACTTTCAATTGCACATTCAGGGTAAAATGCCATAATTTTTTTGTCAGGTTGGCTTCTAACACATAAATCACACCTTAATAAGTCTGCTTTTTAGCCCAGCGGTTCACCCAGAATATGACAAGAAAGCTGAATACCGTAATGATGGCTACCAGGGTCCTGGCCATGACGTTATTTCCTGATTCCACAGCAAAATATATAGCTGTTGGAATCGTCTGGGTCTGGCCTGGTATGTTGCCGGCCACCATTAGTGTAGCCCCAAACTCGCCCAGAGCACGGGCAAAGGTCAGCACCAGACCCGCCAGAATGCCCGGCCAGGCTAGTGGTAGTGTAACCGTAAAAAACACCCTCATCTCACTTGCCCCCAGCGTCCTGGCCGCTTTTTCAAAGTTAACATCCACGCTTTTAAAAGCTGCTTTGGCGCTCTGGTACATCAATGGAAAAGCTACCACGGTAGAAGCAAGGACGGCCGCCCACCAGGAAAACACTAAAGTAACGCCTATATCAGCCAGAGCTTTGCCCAACAGGCCGTTTTTACCAATCATCAATAGTAAGCCGTAGCCAACGACCGAAGGCGGCAATACCAGAGGCAGCGTTATCGCCGCCTCCAGAAAATCCTTACCATAAAACTCTATGCGGGCCATCAACCGGGTCAAAGGCACGCCCAGGCAAGTAACGACAATTGTTGCGATTATTGCCACCCGGATCGAAAGTATAACCGGGTGCCAGTCTATCTGTTGCAAAAATATCATAAATGACTACTTGAGAACCTTGAAGCCATATTTTTCGAATACCTTAACAGCGTCGTCACTTGTCAGGAATGCTGCAAACGCCTCGGTCTCTGGCTGGTGCTTGGTGCTTTTGAGCACAGCCATGGGATAAACTATAGGCGCACTGGAACCGGCGGGAGCGGCGGCTGCAATTTTAGTGTTACTGCTGGTTGCGGCGTCGGTGCGGTAGACCAGGCCTGCATCCACATTGCCGGTTTCCACATAGGTAAGCACCTGGCGCACATCTTTGGCGAGAACCATTTTAGGCTGAAGTTGCTCCCAGAGATTAAGAGTGGTCAGAGTATCTTTAGCGTACTTGCCGGCAGGTACCGTTTCAGGTGTACCGATACTGATCTTTTTAACATTCGCGCCGGTCAGTTCATTAAACTCTGTAAGCTGGCTGTCTTTCCCGGTTATCAGCACCAGTTCGTTCCCCAGCAGGTCTTTACGGGAAGTATCCACTATCAGGCCTTTTTGGACCAGGGCATCCATTTGGGACTTGCCGGCGGATATAAACAAATCTGCCGGGGCGCCCTCCTCAATTTGCTTTTGCAGGGTTCCTGAAGCTGCAAGGTTTAATGTGATAGTTATACCGGCATTTTTCGTTTCATAGATAGTCTTTAATTCCCCCGCCGCATCCTGCAGGCTGGCTGCCGCTGAAATATTCAAGTTTACCGGTTCAGTTTTCGATTGTTCTTTTGTCCCACCGCAACCGGCGATAGACGCTACGATAAATAACATAATAGCTAAAAATGCCAATATTCTTTTCATCACTTTTTTCCTCCCCTAAAATAGTAAATTTTGTTAACCATACAGAAAAGTGTCACCCTCCTCCCTTAAAGTAACATATATTTGTAATTGCCCAATAAAAAACAAAAAGCCTGTAAACAATTCATAATACAACAGAGCATTATCTAACATAACATAAGCCAAGTAAATATACTTGCCTCTCAAATGAACTCGCCGACCTTACTCTGGTGCAATATATTATTTTTCTTGTAGACGTTACAACACTCTACTTAACGTTACATAATGTTACTAGTAAAATAATAAAGTAAGCTGTTACAGTTGTCAACATCGTTAGCTAAATTACTTATTGTTATTGTTGTTATCATTAATTATTATTGCTTATTATTACTACCATCACACCGCAACACAAGCGTTTTCAGAAAACGGGGCGTCACATAAAGCCACTCTATTGGATACTCCGGGGAAAATAAAAAAATGGCCTTTAGGCCATTTTTTATTTATTTGCAAAACTTATTATTTACCAAT
>CAZJGV010000230.1:0-3915 GCA_964545615.1 uncultured Pelotomaculum sp. | reverse complement strand
AGATATTTAATACGAGGCAAAACGGACAGCTATAAGTAGAAATTTACGAACCACTTCGTCTAATATGATAGATTTGGTGGATTAACGAACCTATTGTACGTGAATCCCTGACCGTTATCGGAAATCGCATGCAAGGCCGCCCCGTCCATGGGGCGGGTATTAGCAGGCTTGGACGCGAGGGAGAAATATAAAGAGAGAGGGACCAAATATGATTATTTTTAATAGAGATAATAGTAAGTCAGGTGGATTAACCGGACTAAATTCATTTATGTTGATTGGTGAAACTAACTGCTCAGCATCAAATATCTCAATACAGTATTCGGAAGTTGATTTAGGTAAAGAACAACCGTTGCATCAACATGCCCCAGAACAATGTTATTTCATAATTGATGGTGAGGGGATGATGTTTATTGGTGATGAAGCTTGTGAAGTACAAGAAGGAGATGCAATATATATACCTTCAAATGCAGTTCATGGGATAAAGAATACCGGAAGTAAACTATTAAAATATTTAACTGCAAATAGTCCTGCTTTTGGAAACGATTATGAAAATAAGCTGTGGCCGAAAGGATGAATATAAGGGTCGGCCGTCCGTGGCCGACTCTGGCTTTGCGGGGCATGCGACATCCGATAACAGTGAATTGCCAAAATCTGAGAGGACATGAATGTAGTAACCAGACTTCGGCAATTCGCAGGACGTTATCCGACATGCACAAAAATCTGAATAAGGACTGAATCCAGGCTAGGGGCGAGACAATGAATAAGTTAATTAACCTAATCCACAACAAAGGAATGGAAAACTGGTCTGAAAGAAGCAAGAACGCTTTTGAAGAACTTTTTGGCTCCGATGGCGGGCGTTATCCGGAAAAAGCCAGAAATACGGTTACCCTCCGGGCGCCAACATTTAAGCCCGGCCAGGGAGTTGCTTATGCCTCCCTGATTCACCCCTCAAATCCTGATTCCGGCGCTTACGGAGGTATGAGTTTAGTGGTTTTCCCGGTGCCGGACGCGCCATGTCTTATAGCCATGTGTGTCGGTACCCAGGGCTTGAGTCCGGATGAAGAGGTTCTTGCCCGTCCCGGACACGGGCGGAAAGTTTCGGCTATCTGCAACTGGCTCAATAAAAAGCATGGGAAAGGCAGTCTGATGGCCTGGGCAAAACAGGATCCGGTGCGGGTAGACCTGGATGTGCCGGGCAATATCAAACGGCTTTTCCCTGAGTATAGTTCCGTTTTTGACAGGTACGGCAAGGTGCTTTACGGTATTTTTGCGCCTGACAGCGACAATGCCGCGACGGCGGACGCACTGAAAGCTTTTCTGGATTTGATGTTTGAAGAACGGGGCATATATCCGTTAAAAGCAGCGTTAGAGGAAAGTGAACAGATACGATCCGGGTATTTTGCCCATATGATGCCGAACGTCAATGAAGAAAAGGTAGTGGAACTTTTAAAGGAAGAACGTTTTGTTATTCTGCAGGGACCGCCGGGGACGGGTAAAACACGCATGGCATTGCGCATTTTAGAAAAAGCCTACAGAGGAAATGGGTTCTCCATTCAATTTCACCCGAACACCACTTACGAAAATTTTGTCGGGGGACTGGCGCCGGTTATAACGGATGGCGCTATAGGTTTTAACTTTGCGCCCCAAGTAGGTCACTTAATGAAAGCGGCGAAGGAAGCCAGGCAAAAGCCGGATCAGCCCTTTCTGCTTCATATCGACGAAATAAACCGGGCGGATTTATCAAAGGTACTCGGTGAAGCGATATTTTTGCTGGAAGCACGGGCGGATGAGCAGAGAAAACTGGAACTGCCTTATGATTTCGGTGATCCTTTTAACAATAAACTACAACTGCCGGATAATTTATACATACTGGGTACTATGAACAGCGCCGACAGGAGTATCGCTATAGTTGATATTGCCGTCCGGCGCCGTTTTGCCTTTGTGAAACTCTGGCCGCAAATGAAAGTGGTACAGGAAAATGCCGGAGAGCTGATGAAAAAGGCGTTTATGGATTTGCTGTCCATTTTTGTGGAATATGCCGGGGAGGATGCTCTGGCTCTGGTACCCGGCCACTCTTATTTTTTGCAAAAAGATGATGCGAAAGCGCCTGGCCAACTCAAGGTTAATCTGGCGCCGCTTTTGGAAGAATACCTGGCCCAGGGCTACGTGGCGGGTTTTGCGGAGCCGGTCAGGGCTTATCTTCAGTGGATTGAGAGCTTACAGGGATGAAGCCTTCAGCGAAACGCCGCAAGAGTTTGACCGGTGTTCCCTTCTTACCTTTTAAACCGGGCGAGTCTCCTTGCTTCGAAATTGTTGACTCCTCCACAGTCTGCTTGCCGGCAACCTTCCTGTTAAAAAGCCAGTCTTCCCGTGATCTGCAATCTCAGGCGGCACGCCTGGCCAAGCACTTTATCCGCCAGAACGAGGGCATCCTGAGAAACATCGGCATTTCCACTGGTTTGGATTATGATGGCAGCACGGTTGAGATAGTGTTGAAGGCAGGCACCAGAATAGGCGCTATTCCGCTTCTTTCACCCACATCAGGCCAGCCCGATTACGGGGTTATTATCAAGCCCCGCTTTGACTGGCCAGGGATCGGAGCCATGCTTAATAAGATGGGGTGGCGGGTAATGCCGTCCCCGCTGCAACTGCCGCTGTTGCCGCGATCAGACAGGAAGATACCTCCCTGGGTTTTATCAACTACGGTGCTTTTTAGAATAAAAGAATTGCTTGACTCTTTGGAGAGGCGATTTGAGTATACCGAGTCTGACCTGCGGGCGCCGCGCGGCAGCGTGAATTGGTCCCGTTATATGACCTCGTGCCTGTCTGCAGCCCGGTTTTTAGATGTTCCCTGCCGTTATCCGGATCTGCGGGATGACCGGGAATTTAAGTCCGCAGTCCATTTTACCCTGCGCAAACAGATAGCAAGCCTGGAAAGCCAGAGAAGCGCGGGAGCGTTTGTCCTGCATTTAATTAACCTGTGCCAATCTTTATTAGAGCAGGTACGCTGTTTTGAACCCAAACAGCCTTCTTCAACAACCATTAATGCCTGGTACAGGGGACCCTTCCGCAGCGGGGTTTTCCGGGATGGTTTACAGGCTATGGAGTGGACCATTGATGACCGGGGTCTGGCGGGACTGGGCGATTGGCAGGGTTTGCCGTGGGTAATGTCCATGGAAGAATTTTTTGAGGCCTGGGTGGAAACAGTTGCCGCGGCGCTGGCCAGGCGAATTGGGGGAGTCCTGCGTGCGGGGAGGAAGAGGGAGACGATTTCCCCGCTTGTTTGGGAGCCTTCTTACACAGGCTCACAAAAATATTTATTGCCGGATTTAATCCTCGATCGGTTATCGTCACAGGAAAGTGAAAGAGAAACGATCATATTTGATGCCAAGTACAAAGGGCACTGGGAAGATTTGAACTTTGAGCAGTGGGGCAGGCTCGATGAAGATCTGCGTGAGCGGCACAGGGCGGATTTGCTGCAGGTACTGGCTTATTCCACTCTTTCCGAGGCTAAGAAAATTGTCAGCTGTCTTGTCTATCCCTGTACCAAGCAGAACTGGGAGCGGATGAAAAAGCGTGGGACGCTTTTTCACCGTGCGTCTCTAAACGCCGGCAGGAGAAGTGTCAGTCTGGTCCTGACCGCTGTGCCGATGGAATCTGACATAGAGGAAGCAGTCCAGACGCTGGCAATGGCTGTAAGGTAATTCTCGCTGTTTTTATTAATAAATTATTTAATACAGGTTAAAACTTATTCTCCCGGGCAATTTAAACAAAAGAAGCTCTGGAAAACATAGAGCTTCTTCTCACATAATGCATTGGGCTAATCATAACCCTCTCGAAATAGTATATGTACTAATCTCGAAGTTTAAAACTTGTCTAACGCAAAAGAGCCGCTTTTATGCGACTCTTCCCACA
>CAZJGV010000229.1:3054-3960 GCA_964545615.1 uncultured Pelotomaculum sp. | reverse complement strand
TATAACCCCATTTTCATTATAGATTGTGCCCTTCAATGGCATGGGGGTTTAGGGATAAAAGGAAAAAAATTGCCGGGAAGTGGCGCGGGCGCCGGGCAGGGTTTATAATAATCATACAGATACAGACATGTCAATAGGAGTGTACGGCAATGACTAAGAACGAAAAAGTTGTACAAATAAGACAGAGGATGATCGACCGCATCCTGGCGGAAAAAGAGTACCTTCAAAACCTGTCTCACCACCTGGGCGCAGACATAGACGTGGTTAAAACATGGATCACTGAAGACTACAGCGACGAGATGCTGCGCAGTTTGGTGGTTAGCCTGGACAAACTGGAAAAGGCCAAGGAAACGGAAAAGGAAAACACGGGCCGCACATGTTTAACACTGTGTGACAAAGAGTAATACGGGGAATTCAACATGAAAAACACCAGATTCCTAAGGCTTATAATCCTTTTCACAGCTGTAGCCGCAGCAGCATATGACATATTGTTTTTTGTGAGACTTTATCAGTACCCGGACAGTCTGGGCAATAACGAAGTTTTATTTGGTTACTGGGCGCTGCCGGTTGCCATAGTGTTCATGTTTTTGTATAATTATCTAAACAGACCTGCGGGTAAATAATGGACAACCATTTAACCTTCAATAAGGAGGTACACTGTGAAAAAAGAATATGAGAAGCCTGAATTGACTAAGTATGAGAGCTTAAGGGACATTACCGGAGGAGGTCCAAGTCAGGGCTGATTTTCGGAGCCCGGGAGTCCTGAAAAAACACTATGAACTAAGGCGCGGCTTGTTATAAGCCGTGTTTTTTTTATTGGGTGCATACCTACATGACCATTCAATATTCCCTGTCCCCTTTTGTGAACAAAATCCTTCCTATTGAATAATTTAGCATTAAAAAAGT
>CAZJGV010000229.1:0-3044 GCA_964545615.1 uncultured Pelotomaculum sp. | reverse complement strand
AGGGGGACTTAGCGTGAACTGCTTTTATGGAGTTCTGTTAATCTTATTGGGAATACTCTTGTTAGTCAGATATCTGTTTAAGATCAAAATACCTGTATTTCTCATCTCAGTCGCAATAATTATTGTTTTCGTGGGAGTATCGTTTTTTATCAACGGCACTGACACAGAAGCCGAAAATAATATTGTCTTTAGTAGAGATAAAATTATCAGCACTGTAAAACCAGGCAGCGAATATAGCTTTGTTTTTGGCAGCGGGACTATTGATTTAACTAAAACAAGCCATAAAAACGCGGGAGACAAGATCAGAATTAACAGTGTTTTTTCAAACGGGGTGATTAAGGTCAACCCGCAGACACCCCTTATTGTCAGGACTCATTCTTTATTCGCGGTTACCGAAACACCAAATAATGACTTAATCATTTTGGGAAACACTAATTACCAGACAAATAATTTCAAAAAAGACGCAGATTATATTGAAGTTGAAGCGAAAGTTATTTTCGGTAAACTTGCTATTGAGGCAGACAGCAAGCCATCCGTTATAAAAAAATAATTCAAGAAATGCGCGTTCTTGATGGTTGTGAGCTGTCTGGAAAACTGATATACTTATAGGGTTTGGAGGGAGGTGACAGCTTTGGTGTCCGGTAACAAGTTCAGGAATATCGCCATCATTGCGCACGTAGATCATGGTAAAACTACCCTGGTGGACGCCCTGTTAAGACAGAGCGGTATTTTCAGGGAAAATCAACAGGTGGCCGAAAGAATAATGGACTCCAATGACCTGGAAAGGGAGCGCGGAATTACTATCCTGGCCAAAAATACTTCGGTGCGCTACGGCGACATCAAAATAAATATTGTGGATACACCGGGTCACTCCGACTTCGGCGGTGAGGTTGAACGGGTTTTGAAAATGGTGGATGGGGTACTGCTTCTGGTAGACGCCTTTGAGAGCACCATGCCCCAGACCAGGTTTGTGCTGCGCAAAGCTATGCAGCTGAACCTGAAGCCCATAGTGGTAATAAACAAGGTAGACCGGGAAGGCGCCCGCGTTTCAGAGGTTGTGGACGAGGTGCTGGATTTGTTTATTGACCTTGATGCCGGCGATGAAGAACTGGATTTCCCCATCATCTACACCTCGGCCAAGCATGGAACCGCCACCACTGACCCCGACCTGCCGGCTCTTAACATGCAGCCCCTTTTTGAAGCTATCATTAAACACATCCCGGCCCCTGCAGGTGACGTGGACGGCCCTTCGCAGCTGCTGGTAAACAATACCGAGTACGATAACTTTGTGGGCCGGATAGGGCTTGGCTGTGTTAAGCGGGGCAGGATCTCCGCCGGCCAGCAGGTGGCCGTTATCGACCACGAAGGAAACATACGCCAGGGCCGCATCGGCTCTCTTTACGTACATGAGGGACTGGAAAGGACAGCCGTAGAGGAGGCTGCCTGTGGTGAGATTGTGGCTTTCTCCGGCCTGGAAGATATCAGTATCGGTGAAACGGTAGCCTGCAGGATCCAACCGGAGCAGTTAGAGCCTATCACCGTGGATGAACCTACCTTGCAGATGAACTTTATGGTCAACGACAGCCCTTTCGCCGGCCAGGACGGTAAATACTTAACCTCCCGGCACCTCCGGGCCAGGCTTTTCAAAGAGATGGAGAAGAACGTCAGCCTCAGGGTGGAGGAGACCGACAGCCCGGATATGTTTCAGGTATGCGGCCGCGGCGAACTTCACCTGTCGATTCTGATTGAGACCATGCGCCGGGAAGGGTTTGAAATGCAGGTGTCGAAGCCGGAGGTTATCCTGCGCTGGGAGGCGGGAAAACAGATGGAACCCATGGAACTGCTGATGGTGGATATTCCCGAGGAAAAAATGGGTGTGGTTATGGAAATAATCGGGGCCAGAAAAGGGGAGATGATCAACATGGGCTCCCTTGGTCCTGACCAACTGCGCCTGGAATTTAAAATACCCGCCCGGGGTTTAATCGGCTTTCGCTCCCAACTGCTTTCCGAGACCAGAGGCCACGGGGTAATGAGCCACCTCTTCCTGGGCTATGAGCCCTACAAGGGCGACATCAGAGGGCGCTACCAGGGAGTACTGATCGCCTTCGAATCCGGTGAGGCCAACATCTACGGCCTGCACTCCGTACAGGACCGCGGCGTCTTGTTTATCACTCCCGGCACCAGGGTTTACGAGGGCATGGTCGTGGGCGAAAATACCCGGGAGCAGGATATGGAGGTCAATGTCTGCAAGAAGAAACATTTGACCAACATGCGCTCCAGCACTTCCGAGGCAGCACTGCGCCTGGAAGAACCCAGGCTTTTCAGCCTGGAAGAGGCACTGGAGTACATCGGTGTGGATGAGCTGCTGGAAGTTACTCCGAAAAACCTGCGTCTGCGCAAACGGGTACTTAACAAGCACGACCGTTCGCGCAACCCCAAAAAATCCCTGCCCGCCTGACATGGGACGTGAGAACTGGAACGTTACATGAAGACATAAACAAAGGGGACATTCCTCCACAGGGAGGTGTGTCCCCTTTCTATTGCTGAAGGTGTGAGACAAGAGGACGGTTCTCGTGTCTCACTCTCTACACTTCTCACGTTCCACATGACTAGCAAGGCAAGAACCGTCCCCACTTGCCCCTGTGTCACGTCTCAAGTCCGGCTGCGAGTGCCGCGCTGCTGGCGTTTATTACGCCGGCGCCCTGTATGTTTGGGTCAAGGCTGCCTAGTTTTTGGGCGCTTTCTATCAGCCGGGCTTTGACCTGATCCGGTGTCAGAGAGATGTTATTCTGCAGTATCTGGGCCACCACACCGGCACAAACAGGGGTAGCCATAGAGGTACCGGAAAGGGAACAATACCATTTATCGACCCTGGCCGTCTTATTCTGTTTGTCAAGCTTTGAACCGGGCGAGCGCAGCGATACTATGTTGACCCCCGGCGACAGTACGTCAGGTTTAACCAGACCGTCAATGGTGGGGCCGCGACTGGAAAAACCGGCCACCTGGTCATCGCCCTGGTCAGTGGTGTTATTATCATCCAGTGC
>CAZJGV010000228.1:0-3980 GCA_964545615.1 uncultured Pelotomaculum sp. | reverse complement strand
CGAAAAGCTGGTGGCCCGCATTATCGACCAGCTTTTTAAGCAGGGAGCGCGGGTTATTTACGAGCTAGCTTCCGATATCCATGTTTCCGGTCACCCCAACCAGGAAGAGTTAAAGCTCATGCTCAACCTGATCCGGCCAAAATTTTTTGTGCCGGTGCACGGGGAATACCGGATGCTCATTAAGCATGCTGAACTGGCCAAGGATGTGGGAATCCGGCCTGAAAACATATTTGTGGCTGAAAATGGACATGTACTGGAATTCAGCCGCCGTTCAGGGCGTATGACCGGCAGGGTAGCCGCCGGGAGAGTGCTGGTCGACGGTCTGGGTGTAGGCGACGTGGGAAACATAGTCCTGAAGGACCGCAAGCAGCTTTCCCAGGACGGCATCCTGATTGTGGTTCTGACGATAGACCATGACACAGGCGAGGTTGTGGCCGGTCCTGACATTGTGTCAAGGGGTTTTGTGTACGTAAGGGAATCGGAACAACTGCTTGAGGAAGCCAAAACCAGGGTAAAGAGCGCCCTGGAAAAATGTTCCGGTAAAGGCGTATCTGAGTGGTCTTCAATAAAATCTCAGGTCAGAGACGCGCTGGGTAAATTTCTTTACGAAAAAACGAGGAGAAGGCCCATGGTTTTACCAATCATCATGGAAATTTAGAAAGACTGGTCTTAAAAATAATGCCAGTAAAGCAGAAAGCCGCTATCAATGCGGCTTTCTGCTTTATCATGAATAGAAGTGCTATTGGAGTTGCCGGAACATATAGTCCCTATTGCGGCGGTTGCTGTCGGCTATCCGGCAGAAGTTAAGAGCGCCCGCTCCCGCTCCCGCTATGATGCCTCAAGAGTGCATCGCAACGGGTGGTGACAAGTAGTGAGAGAACCATATCCACCAGGCTTTCGAAAATAGCCAAACATATAAATTTGTCTTGCTTTCTTTGATGTCTTCTGATATCTTAAAAGTGATTATTAGATTTACAACCTTAACATAATAAGTGCAACGGGGAGCTGAAGCGATTCAGCTGAGAAAGAATGTAAGTTCTGACCCATTGAACCTGATCTGGGTAATGCCAGCGTAGGGAGTGCAAAGACGTTATTTAGGTGCGTTTATAGCCTTTTACCCTGATCACGGTAAAAGGCTATTTTTATTTTTGGGGGTGATATGAGGTTTCATAGTTAATAAGAATGGGGGGATTAGATGAAAACCGTTTTAACTATCGCTGGGTCTGATTCGTGCGGCGGCGCTGGCATTCAGGCGGACCTGAAAACATTCAGCGCGCTGGGCGCTTACGGTATGAGCGTGGTCACCGCTGTTACCGCTCAGAACACCATGGGTGTGTTCGCTGTGCGGGAGTTGGATGTTGATATCATTAAAGGGCAGATCGACTGTCTTTATGAAGATATCAGGATTGACGCTGTCAAGGTGGGCATGGTGTCGAGTATTGAGATAATAGACGTGATCGGGGAATGCCTGAAAAAGAACAGGGCGGTTAATATTGTGGTGGACCCGGTTATGGTATCCAAAAGCGGCTACCACCTGCTGAGGGAGGAAGCCAAGGATGAACTGGTCAAGGTGCTGTTTCCTCTGGCCGAGGTGGTTACTCCCAACTTATTCGAGGCAGGATTGATCACAGGCGAAAAAATCGAAAACCTGGAGCAGATGAAAAAAGCAGCCGTAAAAATTAACGAACTTGGCGTCATGAAAGTGATTGTTAAAGGTGGTCACTTAACCGGTGACGCGATAGATGTGCTGTATGACGGCAAGTGCTTCAGTTATCTGAAGGGGACAAGGATAGAAACCAAAAACACTCACGGCACTGGCTGCACTTTCTCATCAGCCATCGCCGCCCTACTGGCGAGGGGATACCCGTTTTTGGAGGCGGCCGGATTGGCGAAGGAATATATCAACGGCGCTATTGAAAACTCAATAGAAATAGGCCGTGGCGTCGGGCCTACCAATCATTTTTGGAAATTATATCAAAAGGCGGGGTATCAAAATGACTGAAGCGAGAAAAACGGGTGGCTTTAGCTTTTTTACTCTCTGGTTTGGGGCAGCCGTATCTCTGGCCGAGATTATGACAGGCAGCCTGATCGCTCCCCTGGGCTTGAAACAGGGTTTATTCGTGATCCTGGCCGGGCACCTGATTGGAGCTCTGATTCTGGCGCTGGTAGGAGTTATCGGCTTCAGAGAAAAAAGTCCTTCGTTGAAGTCCAGCCGGCTGTCGCTGGGCAGGTACGGATCTTATATCATTTCCGTCTTTAATATCATCCAGCTTATCGGCTGGACGGCGATTATGCTGATCCAGAGCTCCAGGGCGCTGCAGTCGATTACCGGCAAACTGTTCGGTTTCGATAATTTTTATATTTTAGTGGTGATTACAGGTGTTCTGGTTGTGATATGGGCCTTAAACACAGAAAACGCTATCAACACCATAAACCATCTTGCAGTTGGGCTGCTTCTGGTTTTGTGTTTGGTGATGCTGAAATCGGTAATGACAGGAAACGAAATGAAAGATATCACTTCAAATATAACCTTCGGGGCGGCTCTCGAATTGAGTATCATTATGCCGCTTACCTGGCTGCCTCTAATTTCCGATTACACCATGTTGGGCAAAAGCGCCAGGGGCAGTTTCTGGGGCAGTTTCGGGGGGTATTTTATAGGAAGTTCTTTTATGTATGTGATTGGGCTGGTCTCCTCAATATATGCGGGCACGCCGGACCCCATAGGAGTTTTAACCGGTCTCAACCTGGGGTTCTCGGCTTTACTTGTGGTGCTGCTGTCAACGGTTACCACAACCTTCCTTGACGTGTATTCTGCTGTAATGTCTACCCTTAACCTGACTTTAAGGATCACTAAGAAGAAACTGATCTTGATATTTGGCGCGCTGGGCATGCTGCTGGCCATGTATTTCCCCATGGAGCACTATGAGCATTTCCTGTACATGATTGGCTCTCTTTTCGCGCCGGTTTTCTCAGTGGTGATGGCAGACTATTTTGTGTACAAGGAAAACAGGTCGGCTGAATTATTAAATGTACCGGGCCTTGCCGCTGCGGCGGTCGGAGTGGCGTCATACTATATGGTTATTGAACAGAATCTTGTTATCGGAGCTACCATACCATCCATGATGATTACTATGGTAGTATATGCTCTTTTTAGAATCATTAAAAAAGCAATGCCTATAAAAGAGGAGGAGAAATATGCTCGGCAAAATAGTTAAGACTATAAAGACTGTAAGGGAGAAAACTCCGCTGGTCCAGGCTGTCACCAACTATGTAACCATCAACGACTGCGCCAACATACTGCTGTGCTTTGGCGCCTCACCCGCGATGTGCGAAGCAAAAGCTGAGGTCGAAGACTTTGCCGGCTTGATTTCTGCTTTATATATCAACATCGGTACTTTAAATGAGGAACAAAAAGAAGCGGCGATCCTCGCCGCCAGGAAAGCTTCAGACCTGAACAAGCCAATTGTACTGGATCCGGTTGCCTGTGGCGCTATACCCAGGAAAATGGACGTGATCAAAGAACTGCTTGAAACCGCTAAAATTTCAGTGATCAAGGGCAATACCGGGGAAATTAAATTTCTGGCCGGCTGTGCGGGGAAGGTCAGGGGTGTTGATTCGGTAGATGACGGGCAGGGGGCGGTTGAGGCCTGTATGTCGCTGGCCAGGCAGTATAACACAGTCGTGGCGGCTACAGGGGAGACTGATATTATCACGGACGGCGAGAGGTCCTGCCTGATTCATAACGGAACTTCCATGCTGACGCTGATCACAGGTGCGGGCTGCATGGCCGGCGCGCTTACAGCCGCTGCGGCAGGTGTCAGTGAGGACAGATTCATCTCCAGCGCCGCCGCACTTATGGCTATGAGTATGGCCGGGGAAATGGCTGCTAATTCTCTGGAGAAGGCGCTGCCGGGGACTTTCAGAATGAGGTTATTTGATTATCTCTATAACCTTACAGAAGACGATATATGAGAAGGAGG
>CAZJGV010000227.1:0-3996 GCA_964545615.1 uncultured Pelotomaculum sp. | reverse complement strand
ATCTCTTTTTTACCGGACAAGTGTAACTGGTCTTTACAGGTGGAGTTTAAGGCGGAAAGACATTAGCGGGTTACATAGCCAGGCATGAGTGTTATTTAACTACTTAGTGTATAAGGGGGATTTAAGTGAAAAAGTACAGGTGGCAAGTCTTAGCCGTATTACTGGTTGTCGCGTTGGTCGGGGTGCTTGCCGGCGGTTGCGGCGGTGGCAGCAGCAGCGCGGACGCGGTTAAAATTGGTGTTATATTACCTTTAACTGGCAGTGAGGCTATGTTTGGGGAGATGGAAAAGAATTCTTTTGAAATGGCCTATGAAGAATTGAAAGCTGCCGGCAAAACCACTGTGGGTGGCAAAGAGATTAAGCTTATGTATGAAGACGATCAGGGTAAGCAGGATGTGGCGAAATCCGCTACCGAAAAGCTGGTTAATCAGGACAAGGTTAACATGCTCAGCGGTGGTTACAGCAGTGCCTGCACCAACGTAATAGCCGGTTCGGCTCAGTCGATGAACACACCGTTCCTTATTGTCACCGGTTCTTCCGACGCTATTACCAAGCAAGGCTGGCAGTATGTTTTCAGGGGAACCGCAGCGCCCGCCAGCAAATACACCATCGCCTTCTGGGATATGCTGGAGAAGGTTGTCAAGCCGCAAAGCGTGGCCATAATTTATGAAAACACAGATTTCGGTTCATCTTCAGCCAAAGGCTTCAGGGATGAATGCCAAAAAAGAGGAATCAATGTTTCTTTTGATCAGGCTTACGAGCATGGCGCCATTGACTTTAAGCCAATGCTGGCCAATCTGAGGAGCACCAACCCGGACATGATTTTCGCGACTTCCTACGTCATGGACGCTTCCATGATTGTAAAGCAGATGAAAGAGCTTGATTTCAACACCAAGCTTTTTGTCGGCAACGGCGCTGGTTATACCATGCCTGAATTCTACGAAAACGCCGGGGCGGCTTCAGATTACGTCGCTTCCACAACTCTGTGGGTACCCAACGTAGCCTGGCCGGGCGCAAGCGATTACTTCAATAAGTACAAGCAGAAATACGGTAAGGAGCCCGATTACCACGGAGCGCAGGCCTACGCTACCATGTACGTCATCGCCGACGCCCTGGGCAGAGCCAAAGACATGACCAATACAGGGATCCAGCAGGCGCTGAAACAAACGGATCTGAAAACCATCATGGGCCCAATCAAGTTTGAAGACTGGGAAGGCTTCACCAACCAGAACAAGCCCAACACCTATGTGGTACAGTGGCAAAAAGGGAAATTGGATGTTGTCTGGCCTGAAAATGTAAAATCAGCAAATTATGTTTACCCCGTCCCCAAGTGGACCGAGAGGTAATTACCTGCTGACAAAAACATAATGGGCAGAACGGAAGGAGCGCAGGCTCCTTCTGTTCTGCACCGGCTAAAAGAAAGAATTTTTTGCTTGAACTTAGGGGGTAACATAAGATGTTGTTAGGACAGACAATTATTTGCGGCTTGCTGCTGGGAGGAATGTACGCTTTAATCGCCATCGGTATGACCTTGATTATGGGTGTCATGAAAATTATCAACCTGGCTCACGGCGCCCTGGTAATGGTGGGAATGTACGTAACATACCTTTGTTCCAAAAACTTTGGCATAGATCCATATATTGGAATGTTTATAGCGATGCCGGTCCTGTTTTTACTTGGCTGCCTGATTCAAAAATATATGATCAACCGGCTGGTTGAAGTTGATTCCATCCTGCCGGAAAACCAGGTGCTGCTCACGGTTGGCATTATGCTGGTATTAACCGAGGTGGCCAGGCTGCTCTTCAAGTCTGACTACCGCTCTGTTACCACCACCTATTCCTCCGATACGGTCTTTTTAGGGGCCATGTCGATCAGTGTGCCCTTGTTAATCGGTTTTTTTATCGCTATGCTTTTCACTTTCATGCTGCATCTTTTTTTAACCAAAACTGATCTGGGCAAGTCGATCAGAGCCACTTCTCAGGACCGGGATGCCGCTGTGTATATGGGTATTAACTCCTCAAAAATCACCATGATCACATTTGGTATAGGCGCCGCCCTGGCCGCCGCCGGCGGATCGCTGCTGCTGCCGCTGTTTTACCTTTTCCCGGACATTGGCCACTTGTTCACCGCCAAATCCTTTATCATCACCATTTTAGGCGGTCTGGGCAGCACCATGGGCGCCGCGATTGGCGGGTTGATCCTGGGGCTCGCGGAATCATTGGGCGCCACTTATATCAACATGGGTTATAAAGATGTTGTAGGATTAGTTATATTTATACTTGTACTCTTGTTCCTGCCCGGTGGTTTCAGGAGTTTAGTTAAGAGGTGAGAAAATGTTAAACAAAAAGTATCTAATGACAATTGCTTTTATTCTTTTGGCAGTTTTGGTACCGGTTTTTATAAAAGCTCCATATCAGCTGCACATATTTATTTTGATTATTATCTGGGCCGTTATCGGCACATCATGGAACCTTTTAGGAGGATACGCAGGTCAAGTCTCATTCGGTCACGCCGCTTTCTTTGGATTGGGCGCCTACTCGGCGGGTATTTTAACTTTGCACTACGGTCTCTCCCCCTGGTGGGGCATACTTCTGGGTCCGTTGGTAGCCGCATTGGCTGCCCTGCCCATCGGGATGATTTGTTTCCGGCTGAGAGGTCCTTATTTTGCCCTGGCCATGCTGGCTCTGGGTGAAATCTTCAGGCTGGTTTTTTTAAATATCACGGAGATTACCAATGGCGCCAAGGGTATTTTGATTATGCCCGCCATCACCAGTAAAATGTTTTATTATTACACCGGGCTGGGTATGTTGGCTATTACCCTGCTGGTAACATTCCTGATCGTACACTCAAAGATCGGCTACTACCTGGTTGCCATAAGGGAAGACCAGGACGCAGCCACTTCCCTGGGCATACCCACAACTTTATATAAGAACCTGGCGCTGCTGCCGAGCGCATTTTTCACCGGCCTGGCAGGAGCCTTCTATATGAATTACGTTGCTTTTATCGACCCGAACATTGTATTCAACCTGACTAACATTTCTGTTATGGCGATCCTGGTGGTCATGCTCGGGGGTGTCGCCACTACCTGGGGCCCGACTATCGGAGCGGCTATCTACATTTTCCTGGGAGAGCTGTTCCGCACTACGCTGGGTTCGGCCAATGTGCTTATCTTTGGCATCCTGGTATGTGTTATCATCATGTTCCTGCCCAATGGTATTGCAGGAGAATTGGATTTATTGAAACGTGTGACGCAGCGTAAAAAAGCAAGCGTGTCCGGGGGTGTGTAGATGAGTTTCTTTGAAGCAAGGGATATCACCAAAAAATTTGGTGGTCTTACAGCTGTCTCAAGTTTGAGTTTTAACGTAGAGCAGGGGGAAATATTCGGTGTTATCGGACCGAACGGGTCTGGGAAGACAACCGTTTTCAACATGATCAGCCGCTTTTTCCCGCTTACTTCAGGTGAAATATATTTTAAAGATAAAAGGATCGATATGCTGCCCGCGCATGACATCTGCAAGATAGGGATTGGCAGGACTTTTCAGGTGGTTAAACCGCTAAGACGCATGACCGTTATTGAAAATATTATAGCCGGAGCTTTTTTGCGCACTGGCAGTATCGGCAAGGCCAGACATAAAGCGGAAGAGATTATTGAATTCTGCAACCTGGGCAAGTATACCGACAGCGAGGCCAAAGGCCTGCCCATTCCACTGCGCAAGAGGCTGGAAATTGCCAGGGCGCTGGCCACGGAACCGGAGTTGCTGCTGCTGGACGAGACCTGCGCGGGGCTTAACCCCAGGGAGTCTGAAGAGGCCATAGACCTGATCCGGCGTATTCGCGACACCGGCGTTACCATTATCATTATTGAACACATCATGAAAGTGATGATGGGTATTTCCGACCGGATCCTCGCGATCAACTTCGGCAAAGAAATAGCGATGGGAAAACCGCAGGAAGTAGCAAACACTCCTGAGGTAATTAAAGCATATTTAGGAGATG
>CAZJGV010000226.1:0-4003 GCA_964545615.1 uncultured Pelotomaculum sp. | reverse complement strand
TGTTGTTAATCACTTTATCTGACAGCAACATCGGAACCGAAAATGGCGGGGGAAATTTACGTTTGCAACCGACAATGACGGAGGAGTTTCCCTTTACCCTGATGACAAAGCAAGCCCCGAGTGTAAATACGGGACTTGCCTGATAAACATCTTTATTAAAACATTAAAATAGCATCATATCTTTGTTCAGGATGCAGATAAAACTTGATGTGGTCGATAAGAAAATACCAGTTTGTATCAAGTTTAACGGTTGCCGGGAAATAACGGTCCTGAACCCGTATGCAGATATGATCTCCGTGATGGATGGGACAGCAGTATTTACCGCTGTCATAGGCGTGCCACATCTTTGATGCTCGCCGGTATTTCAATTTATGAATATGATGCACGGTTTTTTACCCCTCCATCATCATTCCTTGTACTCGGTCAGGATTTTGGCAACATGAATGGTATCTATCAATTTTTCTTTTCGGACAACCGCATCCAGAAGGCAGGCTGTGCACACGTTGTTGATCTCACGGGCAATCCCCCGGGTATGGGCATAAATTGCATCAATCGCCTCAGAGGTGAAGATAGGGTGCCGTGCCCCGGCTGCCTCCAACTGGTGTTCCACATATTCTTTCATCTCGGCTGCTCCCAGGCCGCCCAGGTGGTAGCGGATGTTCAGCCGCTGCGTAATCGGTTTGAACAGACGCATCTGCAGCGTGGATCTCAGCTCCGGCTGGCCAACCATGAGCAGAGAAACCGGTGAGACAGAATCAATCTGGAAATTGCTCAGAAACCTGATCTCCTGCAGCATATCCCCCTGTAGCAGGTGGGCTTCATCGATCACGATGACGGCAGTCTTTTGCTGGCTCTCGTAGAGATCCCAAATTGCATGTTCATACTGGCGCTTAGCGTCACTCTTTAGATTCTGGGGGACGATTCCAAGCTGGTGCAGAAGCTCCCGGTAGAAATCACGAGGCTTCAAAGAGGAGTCACACAAGTAGATGAACCGGTATTTGGTCATATCCAGAGCGTCCTTGAGCGCTCTGACAGCCGTAGACTTGCCGGAGCCGATCTCGCCGGACAAGAGTCCGAAGGAGCGGGTTCTTACTATATAATGGAGCCTGGCCATGCATTCCTTGAATGAGGATGACTGGTACAGCTTAGAAGTCGGGATTTCTTTCGTAAACGGAGTGCTCTCCAGGGTAAAAAATTGACTTATCATGAAAGAGCCTCCTCATCCTGCAGGCCCAGAAATCCTCTTTGCTTTTGTTCTGTCATGAACTTCTCGTAGGCAAGTTCAACATAGTTGAGGCCGGTTTTCGGCGCGGTTTCAGGCTCAGCGACCTTCTCCTGCTGTTTTTCCTTTGCTCGCTTAAAGGGGGCCTTCTCCAGCATGCGGGCGTCCTTTAAGCGCACCCCGTCCTTGAAGACCTGGATAATGGAAAGCTCATAGGGGTCGAACCTGAGCTCCACAGTTTCTCCCGACAGATGCGTCTCCACCTCGTAGACAGTTCCCAGGAGGGAAACACAGCCGGTTTTATCCACCTTGCGTTTCTCCTCCAGCAAAAAAATCTCTGCCAGTTCATGGGGAGGAATGCGCCGGATGGGGTGCTCACATTTGAAATAGCGATCAGCGGGCCTCTGTTTAAAAGTGTTATGTACTTTCTGATTGTAGGCCACTTCCAGCCAGGCCGTAAAAAACCGGTTAAGGTCGGCCAGGGTCTGAATCTTCCCCTGCTCAATCAGGTCATAGGCTTCCGGCACGAAGCTTAAGTCCACAAAGCGGAAGAATTTCTCTTGTTTACCGCGGCCTTGCGGGCGGTACGGGCGCGTGTGCTTCAGCTGGGTTTGCAGCCGGCCGCAGATCCTGGCAAAGTGGCGAGCCGAATAGATGGCTCCATTGTCAACATAGCACATCTCCGGGCAGCCATGCCTCAAAAGAGCCTTCTTAAAGCAGTCTTCGAGGCGTGGCAGCCGTTCTTCAAAGTAGAACTGGCCTCCAACTATGTAGCGGGAATAATCGTCCATGAATGCGACCAGGTACGCCATCTTCTTTTTACCCAGCTGATCCGGGTGGGGCAGGTATAGGGTGTGCTGCACATCGCCCTGCCAGCAGGCATTACTGTAATCGGCCTCGAAGCGCCGGAAGGCGCCCGGTGTTTTCTCCAGGGCCTTTTTAGTCATCCCGCGCCGGCGGAGTTGCCTGGACAGGGTGCTCTCTTTGAGCGCTCCCGGCTCAACCAGTCCAGCCAACTCTAAAATGGCCATGATCTGTCTGACACTGCGGGCGGGATTCTCACGCTTTAGAGCGAGCGCCTTTTCCAGCACTTCCGGCATTATCTGTCTGCAGGTCAGCTTGTCCGCCCGCACCGAGGGCAGCAGCGCCTCCCAGCCGCCTGACCGGTACGCGCAGAGGTATCGCTCCAGGGTGCGCAGGCCCACTTTTTTAGTCTGGCTGTGGGGAACATCATAGGTATGGCTGGCAATCTCCCGGAGCAGGGCTTCCTGCTCCCCTGGAGCGAGTTTCCTGGTAACAATGGGAGCAATCAGTCCGTAGCGAAAATTTGCCACCTCTTGCCGCATCTTCTCGTCCATCTACGTCCTCCTCTCGGGTGGGAATTAATTATCATGACCAGTATCCCACACAGGTATGGTCACAGGTAGGAGGCAAAGTTTGTTGGATTTTCACCGGGATTAATAGGCTGGAGACAACAGCAATGCAATAATGGCTAATCATTGCATTCTCATAGATTAATGGCGGGGAAATGGCCTGATCTGGACAAAACAAAAAAGCCCGGCTTGGAGGGCAAACTATGATCTTGTTCGGTTTTCTTGGGTTAGATCCGCAGAGAGGGTGGAAGCATTGTATTTAGAAAGCTGAAGCAGCCCCTCATGGGTGACTGGCTAAGGCCGAAGAGGCACAGATATCTTTGCGCCAGAGAGAAAAGCCAGCGTACTGTATCAACTGGGCTGGGATTCACGCCCCGAAAATGTGAGCGCAACAGGTCTTCGTCGATACCGGAGCGGAGTAGTTCGGATGCGACCCACAGGGCAATATCGCCAGCCTTGGAAAGATGGCGTATCCACCACCGCTTGACGGTTTTTGGATGGATGCCGCCCGCTGCGGCACAGGCCACTCCCGTTGCGATCTTCTTGAAGCTTTGGCCGAGTTGCCGGCGCTTCAAAGCGGCCTCCCGCACCGGCGTCACAAAGTGTCCCCAGGGTACTAAAAAGTCCGGCAGGACTGAGATTGTCTGCCCGCATACGGGGCAGCGCCAGCGGTAGATGGGGAGTTTGGACTGTTGGCGCTTGGTAACGGCTATTCGCCAGAAACAGCCGTGTTTGTAGAGAACCTGACTGTTGCAACCAGGATTGTGACAAGTAAATTCAAGCTTGGGGCGCGTACTACCATAACGCTTACAATAGTCCTTGCAGTTCTTGCCTAGAAAGAGGATTTTAAGCATGCCTCGCTCCTTAAGATAAGCGGCTCTCCTGCATTTCTTTCAGAAATGACGCGGCAAAACGGATGGCTTCCAGGGCATTTTGAACGAATGGAAAGTCTTCGCTCTCCCAATATTCCGGATCATCCATACTGTGGACCTTCGGCCATTTTTCTAACTGTGCCGCAGTTCTTTTGACGTCGACGCCCACGCTAGTCTTGTTACCTCTAAGAAGTTGGATGGCCAGGCGCATTGCCTCGCAGGATTGCTTAACAAACGGATAGTCTTCCCGTGGCCATGCATCTTTGTCATCCATACCATAGAAGCTTATCCATCTCTCCAGCAGGCGCGCTGCTTTTATTGGGTCCATCTGTTCAGGCATATTACAATTCTCCGTCCTCTGCTATACTTATTTACAAGCTATTGCCCATCTATATCTTCTTTAAATTAGAATAGCCTAACCTGCCGCCATTGTACAGACGGGATTAGGCAATTGACGGAAACAAATCGATATTTTTACCGCTGATTATTTTGACGAGTTCACCCTATTTTACTGACGCATAAAGTGGTTGCAAACA
>CAZJGV010000225.1:2608-4013 GCA_964545615.1 uncultured Pelotomaculum sp. | reverse complement strand
CTTTAGACTCCCCTTTTTCTCTGTGCCCTCGTTTGTCAGCACTATTTTTGCCCCAAGCAGGTTGTCGCCCATGTTCTTCTGTCCTATGACAGTGACGATGGTTTTTCCTTGCTGCAGGTTAATTTCCATATTTCATTGCCCCTTCCCGGAGAACGTCATACTTTATCTCCATCATAAAGATAAATACAACTACTGACAAGTACTCTGAGAATAACGTTCTGAGCCATCTATATATGCAGGTGCTAATTCATTCGCACAAATTTTACACTGACGAACAACCTCGTCACTAACGAGCCGTGTTCGTTTGAAATGAACACGCAACAACATTTTTTTCTAATTTGAGCCTTTGCCAAAGGTACAGTTGGGATACCTGCACTCTGGACAAGCCTTGCACAGTCCGCCATGGGCCAGAGCCACGATGTCCCGCCTGGTTACCCGCTCACCCGCCAGCAGTCTTGGCAGTAATAAGTCAACAATGGTTATTTTGAAAAACATCCCGCAGGCCGGGACCCCCATGACAGGAATGTCATCCAGGTAAGCCAGCATAAACATTGCGCCGGGCAAAGCCGGTGCGCCGTATTTTTCCACATTGGCCCCGGTGAGGCGGATGGCTTTGGGTGTAACATCATCGGGATCGACCGACATGCCTCCCGTTACAATTATTATGTCCGCTCCAGCGTCAGCCATTTTTTTAATTTTACCGGCAATTACTTCCACTTCATCAGGCGCGAAATCCACTCCCAGTACTGTAGAACCATATGCTTCTGCTTTCTCCTTAATCACCGGGCCGAAACCGTCACGAATACGCTTTTTATATACTTCACTGCCGGTTATTACAACGCCGACTTTTTGACTTTGAAACGGAAGCACTTTAACCAGCCAGCCGGCCTGCCGGCAAATATTTTCTGCGGTTAAAACCGTCTGTTCCGATACTACCAGCGGGATCACCTTGGTCCCGGCCAGCAGATCGCCTCTTTTTACAACCGTATTGTTGGGCAGGGTGGATAGAATCACATCAGGCAAATCGTTAATTGCCTCCAGAGCGGGTATATTTATTTTCAGCAGTCCTTCATATTCCGCGTAAAGATTTACACGGCTTTCCTTGGGACCGGTCCATGTTGTGCCTTCGCCCGCGACTGCATTCCCCAGTCGTACACCAGCCTTATCCTCATGTACATCACTTTGCTCAAGGTCTAAGATATAGATGTTTTCTTTACCCAACTTCAGCAGTTCCGGGATATCTTCTATCTTAATAATGTGCCCTTTTTTAAAAGACGCTCCCTTGGACTCACCCTTAACCACTTTAGTGATATCGTGACTGAGCACCTTGCCAACTGCTTCCTCTACTCTGATTGTCTGTATTCTCATTGTTTGCACCCCTTGAAAATCTTTTTCGCATAAGATA
>CAZJGV010000225.1:0-2598 GCA_964545615.1 uncultured Pelotomaculum sp. | reverse complement strand
TCAACTACTGTCATTTCTTTTTGCAATTCCTAACAGAATATATTTTCAAAAACAGGGCCTTATCTTAAACCATAAATGCAAACTTATACTATAAAACCTTAATTTGTTCGAAAATTGCAATCATCTTGACATACATATTCATATTTTAACTTCACAATTCCCTTACCTGAACGGGCACATTTAACATAAGAATCCTTGTGGTGAGGACATTTAACCCAACCGGGGGCTTCTAGATTATAACCTTTGCATTTGGAGCAACGAACCCCATCCACTGTTGCCTCCAATTCTGAACTATACCTTATTTCCTTGCAATTTGCGCAATAACAGTATCCCCAATTTTTGATTGTATCAAGATAATATTCTAAATCATGTTCATTTTTCACAAAAAAACACCTCCACTGAAAAATTAAATCTCAATACCTTGCATGGCTTTCTCCTTTTTGGTTGATTAAGATATGAGAGACGATACTATCGCCTCTCATATCTATAATCCCTGACAAGTTTCAGAATCTATTTATTACTTTGCTTATTTCTTCGCTTGTTCTTTCTTATCTCTTAGTGCCCGCCATACTTTTTCATAGGTAATCGGCAGTTCTGTCATGCTGACTCCCATGGCGTCGTAAATAGCGTTGGCAACAGCACCCATGGTCGGGGTAGTGGCGCCTTCTCCAACTTCCTTGAGGCCGTAAGGTCCGTTGGGTTCCCAGCTATCATCTACAGTTAGTGATAAAACTGGCGGCATATCCAGCGCTGTCGGCAAACGGTATTCACTGAAGTTACCGTTGAGCAGTTTACCTTTATTGTCGAATTTAACTTCTTCCCAGATGGTCTCACCGATGCCCATGTAGAAGGCGCCGTGGACCTGGCCGTGGAACAGCTTCGGATTAATAATTGTGCCGCTGTCGTGAACGTCCCAGGTATCGACACATTCAATCTGACCGGTTTCCATGTCAACTTTCACTTCAGCAATCTGGGTCGCGCTGCTGTAAGCCGGAGAGGTGCCTACAGCCGCACCTTTGTGGTTGCCGCCCAGTTTGCCGGGGTGGTACCAGCCGCGCCCGATCAGTACGCCCTTGGTCACAAAGTATTTGCGGGCAACTTCTTCAAAGGTTAAGGTTAGATTTGGTTCTTGCTTCACAAATACGATACCTTCCTTGCAATCCAAATCGTCCGGCCTTAACTCGCGATTACCGATATAAGCCCAACCTTCCTTAATTCTCCCTGATTCCCTAAGCATCTCGACTGCCTGCTCGAGGATTTTCTGCTTGATTTCTTCTCCTGCCCTCTTGATAGCCCAACCGGACATCAAGGTCTGCCTGCTGGCGTAAGCACCAAAGTCAAGTGTAGTCAGGTCGGTGTCGCCCGCATACATCTGGCATTTTTCGTAGGGGTAACCCATCGACTCGGCAGCCATCTGCAGAAGTACAGTGTCGCTGCCCTGGCCGATATCTACCGCCTGTGAGTATATAAACGCCCGGGTCCCGTCATCATAGATTTTGATCATGCCTACCGAGTGCGGCAGGTCGGTCCGGTACTGGCAGAAGCCAGCGCCTGTAACAAAGCCGGCAACGGCCGTTGCCGACGCCGATGCCCCGGCCTACGCCAAGCTTGCCTCTCTTTTCTTTCCAGCCGGAAGCGTCCCGCGCCATTTCATTTGCTTTCCCTAAGTGATACGACTTCACTTCGTATCCCGCTGTAGTTACGGTGTTGTTCTGGCGGGCATTTACAAGACGCATGTCGATCGGGTCAACTCCGATTGCTTCGCCGATAAGATCAAGGTGGTGTTCAAAGGCATACCGGGGCTGCGGCTGACCGTGCCCTCTTTGAGCGCCGCAGGGCGGCAGGTTGGTTACGTAGCGGTAGGCGTCAAACTGGTAATTATCAATATTGTACAGCACGCCCAGCAGGGAACCGGCATAGTATGTTGATGCAATACCCAGGCCGGTGTAAGCGCCGCCGTCCAGGATACAGTTGAATTTATGGGCTATAATTTTCCCGTTCTTATCTACTCCGGTGGTAAGCTCCATAGTCATAGCGTGACGTCCATGGCCATTTAAGAAGGTTTCTTCATGGTCATAAGTCATTTTAACTGGCTGGCCTAGCATTTTTGACAGGATTAATACGGAGAAGTCCTGTCCGGTGGGGTCTAATTTCCCTCCGAAACCTGCGCCTACATGGGTCTTCAGCACGCGCAGGTCACCCATCTTCATGCCCAGCACCCGTGCTATGTGATATTGCAGGTAGTGAACTGACTGGCAGGAGCTGTACAGGGTTGCTTTATCTCCATCCCACATGCCGATCGAGCAGTGATTTTCAATGAAGGCATGGTAGGTGCGCTGCCCCTGCAAGCGGTCGGTGCGGACGTAGAAGGCATCTTTTAAGGCTTCATCGCAATCACCAAACTTGTGGTGAATCTCGGTATTGACGTTGCCCGGGTACTCTTCAAATATTTGCGGCGCGCCTTCTTTTGCCGCTTCCTGCCAGGTTAATACCGCCGGCAGTTCTTCATATTCTACTTTGATCAGCTTGAGTGCTTTATAAACGGTTTCTTCGTCAACCGCGCACACCGCGCCGATTTTATCGCCGACATATAAGACT
>CAZJGV010000224.1:0-4027 GCA_964545615.1 uncultured Pelotomaculum sp. | reverse complement strand
TTTATGCGACTCTTCCCACATAGTTCATTGAGCTAAACAGCTCTCTCACTTAATCAGATTTAATATACCATATCTGACTTGATTGTCAACAGAAATCTAGAAGGTTTTTAAGGAATTTTATGGGAGATAAAGAAAGCTGAATTCATCAAGAGGGCTTTAGACAGCTTTATATGGTTCATAAGATTATAAAATTCCCTTATACTTATCTGAGACCACATTTTGTTAGCGCTTCGCTAATTTTATCCATGATTTTTCCTGGGACTCGCCCTGATGGACTTGATAAGTCAATTCTTTGAATACTAACACAGGTGATGTTTAGTACATTGGCCCATCTAGTCATTGGAGCAAGGTCGTAGACAATGGGAATTTTAACAAACATCGGAAGGACTTTTTTATCTTCATCAGGAGCCTGGCTTGATAGAGGAAGTGCAAATACTTTTTCTCCACTAACCCTTAGTATTATAGCTGGATGCTTGCCACCAAATTCTTGTCCTATGTTAAAACCGAAGTCTATCCAAAAAACCTTTGTGCGTTTTAATTCAATACTTTCAGGAATAGTAAAGTCTTTTTCGTTAGTTATAATTTGAACTTTTCGCTGTAACCAGTTTAAAAAGTCACTAGCGGTATAAACGGTTTCTTCGTCTTTATCTTTATTTTTTTCAATGAAGGTTTCTAAACATTTTTTTAATTGATAGTAATCGTTATATAAATCAATCTTGCTTTTATCTTTTTTGCTCATATGCAGCTCCCTGTTAATACCATATAACAAGATTTTACCATAACAGTATGAAAATAGACAGGTTAAGTGTTATTATTTATCGAGAAAGCAATGCATTTCGCACAATGAATGAAATTGATACAAAGCGGGATTAGAGAAGCGAGATTTCAGGCAATCTTGATGATATGGTTGCGAGAATCAACGCGCTGGGCGTTTACGGGCAAGGTTTCTGCCGGTTCCGGGGGAGGTTATTTAGTTTCAAAGATATATTTGTGAAACAGTGGGGCTAGGGAAATCGGACAACTTCATTAAAAAGGACAACTGGGATCGGATGAAAAAAAGAGGGACGCTTTATCACCGGGCGTCACTAAACGCCGGCAGGAGAAGTGTCAGTCTGGTCCTGACCGCTGTGCCGATGGAATCTGACACAGAGGAAGTAGTCCAGACGCTGGCAAGCGCAGTGAATTAATTCCTAATTTACTGCAAGTGCCAAACTACTGTGTTAAAATGAATGGGAAGACCTGCTGTCCGGCTTATAACCAGAGGCCGGACTGATAAGAATAAAGCGTGACTGATATTAAGCAGAAAGATCGCTTTAATGCGAAAGGAGACGCCGAGGAACAAAGTAAAGTCTGACCCAATACAGGAGGTGAAAACCGTGTCCCCGGCTTTAATAAATTGGTTGGCCTATCTTGCGTTTTTGCTGGGAGTAATTGCATTTGTGCTGGAAGCTCTCGTTTTTCCCGGTTTTGGTGTGTCCGGAATCGTCGGGATCATTCTGGTGGGCTGGGGGGTGCTGCTGCTGGCGGTGGACGTCACTCAGGCAACGGCGGCCCTTGTTGTGGCTCTCATAGCCACTATTGCTATTTTTATGCTGGGGCTGCGTTTGATGTCCCGCTATAACATGTGGTACAAGTTAACCCTGCAAAACAAACAAAATAGTAAAGAAGGCTATGTTGCTCCCGCGCCGGAGTTGAGCCTTTTTGCCGGAAAGGATGGTGTCGCCCTGACCCCTCTCAGACCATCAGGTTCAGCGGAGATAGAAGGGCACCGCCTGGATGTGGTGACTGCAGGAGAATTTATCAGTACCGGTGTGCGGGTCAAGGTGGTCAAGGTGGAGGGCACCCGGGTAGTGGTGAAGGAGATAGCTGTTGTTGAATAATCCGTCTTAATAAAAAATTGAAGGAGTGATGAATGTGGGCGCAGGAGCCATTGCAACCCTGTTGCTAATTTTTTTGATTTTGATTGGTGTTGCTGTAATTTTTAGTTTTATTCCTGTTGGCTTATGGATTTCAGCCATGGCGGCCGGGGTCAGGGTGGGCATAATTACCCTTATCGGCATGCGTTTTCGGAGAGTGCCGCCGGCCAGGATCGTCAACCCGCTGATTAAAGCCGACAAGGCCGGCCTTAATATCGACGTAAACCAGCTTGAAGCGCATTACCTGGCCGGAGGCAATGTGGATAGGGTGATCAACGCTTTAATTGCTGCGGAGAGGGCGGCCATACCACTGCCTTTCGAGCGGGCGGCGGCTATCGACCTGGCCGGCAGGGAAGTTTTTCTGGCCGTTCAGATGAGCGTGAATCCCAAGGTGTTAGAGACTCCGTTGGTATCGGCGGTGGCTAAAGACGGTATCGAGGTCAAAGTTATCGCCAGAGTGACCGTACGGGCCAATATCGACCGTTTGGTTGGCGGCGCGGGCGAAGAAACCATCCTGGCCAGGGTTGGCGAGGGTGTGGTCACGACCGTGGGCAGCGCGGAAAGCCACAAGCACGTGCTGGAAAATCCCGATTTGATTTCCCGGACTGTCTTGAGCAAGGGGCTTGACGCCGGAACAGCCTTTGAGATTCTGTCAATTGATATCGCGGATGTGGATGTTGGGCGTAATATCGGGGCGCAGCTGCAAACCGACCAGGCTGAGGCGGACAAACAGATTGCCCAGGCCAAGGCGGAGGAAAGAAGAGCCATGGCGGTGGCCAGGGAGCAGGAAATGAAAGCATCCGTTCAGGAAATGCGCGCCAAGGTGGTTGAGGCGGAAGCTCAGGTACCTCTGGCTATGGCCGATGCCCTGCGCGAGGGTAAGCTTGGCGTGATGGATTATTACAATCTGCAAAACATTTTTGCGGACACCCAGATGCGCGACTCGCTTTCAAAGATGGGCCAGGGCAAGGGCGAAAGCGGCCCGTTGCTGCCTGATAAAAAGTAATACTAAGGGCGTGTTGCTGTGAAATATATTTGGCTTATTATTTTGTTATTAATGGTCTTAAGGAGTGTCGGGAACCTGATGAAACGTTCCGAATCCCGGGGCAAACTTGACGCGCCCCGGGCTGAATTACCCTTCGACAAGGAGGACTTTTTTCTTGAAAGCTCTCCTGTCGGCGAGCCGGGCGAAAGCGGGCTGGGGTTGAACATGCCGGAATGCCCGGCCGGGCGCGGCAGTGGTTTAACTAGAGTCAGCAATGTTTCCAGAACTGAAGGAAGACAAGAGCCAGCCGGGGAGCACCGTCCCGACCACGGTGGTAATGTTGACTCCCGCCGGGAGATTCACGGGCGTTGTGGCGAGACTGAACTTTTTGACGGCGGCATAGGCCAAAGGGAATTCATGAAGGGAATGGTCTGGTCTCAAATACTTGGTCCCCGCGGCGGGATACAGGCAAGCAAACGTTTCAGATATAGATAATGAACTTGCCGGCGAATATACCGTTATTTTTCGAGTTTCTTGCAGTTTGCCATGTTGTTTTAAGCGCAACCAGGATTTTCTATGTGCGAAAGTTAAGTTAGCAACTTAGACATCCATGCCGCTAACGCGGCGCCAGCAGAAGGATTCAAAGAAAAACGAAGTTTACAAAAAGGTGAGTGGTATCTATGGAAGAAAACAGCCTGCGGGGATTTTTGAGGAAACTGGAGAAAGAGGGACAGTTGGTTCATTATACCGACGAGGTTATGCCAGAGCCGGATATAAGGCTTATTAGCCGGGCAGCTTTGGATATTGCAGCGGGAAATACAGGCCCGGCTGTGCTGTTCGAGAATATCAAGGGCTATAAGGGCAAGCGTCTGGCAGTGAATGTTCTTGGCACGTGGGCAAACAATGCCGTTATGCTGGGGATGGACAAGCACACTCCGCTCAAAGATCAATTCATTGAATTCACCAAACGATGGGCAGGCGGCAATGACGGTGAGCTTAAATGGATTAAGGACGCGCCCTGTCAGGAAGTAAAAATCACCAGAGACATTAATCTTTATGAAATCCTGCCTTTATACCGGATCAATAAATATGACGGTGGTTTTTACCTTTCCAAGGCTTCAGTAGT
>CAZJGV010000223.1:0-4094 GCA_964545615.1 uncultured Pelotomaculum sp. | reverse complement strand
CAAGAACAATAAAATAATATGTTTTCCTCCTCCCATACCTGTTCTGAACCAAATCACGGAGGATAAAGCTGGCCGCGATTGTAAACGTACCTGGTGAAATAAGAAACGGACCCATTTGCAGGGGGGATATTTGGGCAGACAGGAAGTTCGCCAATAGAATGGAAAAAATATAAAAGAATATTGACATTAACAAACCTCCTAAACGTACTCTAAAAGTCGCTTAAGTCGGCAAATAGAACCTTAACCTCACTGGATAAAGCCGGAATAGGGCTGTAATGTATTTATTTTTCAAGAGGCTTTTTCCACGGAATCTTTGAAAACTGAATGTAATCTTCAATGGCATCGTGGAGGGTGTCGGACGCCAGCACGGCGCAGTGCACATGATCTTCGGGCAGGCCGCCCAGAGCATTTAGAATTGTATCACGGTCGATGCTCCTCGCCTCTTCAACCATACGGTCCGTGGCCAGAACGGTGACAATGCTGCCGCAGGCTATTGAAGCGCCACAGCCGTCAGTCCAGAAGGTGGCCTTGGTAATCCGGTTATCCTTAACGCTAAGCCAGATGCCCAGGGTGTCATCGCATTCACCGGTGCACTGGCCGAAGCCGTCACACCCTGTTATATTTCCAACGTTGCGGGGGTTCTTGGCATGGTCAATCACTATTTCGCTGTATTTTCCTTGCATATTTAATATAAATTCTTTATGCTCTTCCATCAAATGCCCCTTCTTCTTAATATGTTTATATTAAAAGTCAGTCCCTCCCCCTTTGACTTCACGGTCGAACCTTCTTTCACGGCTCGCGATGCAAGGCCGGCCTCTGTCCTTGAATTCCTTTTACATCAACCAAGGGTAGAGAGGTAGATGCATTTAGCTGTGGTAAAATTATAAAAACGAGGGAAGTGTTGGGACGATTCTCCCGCTTTCCACAACGCAGGTCCGAAGCCCTAACCCACAAGAATATAGTTAACTAATAATTTTAACAAAGTCAACCTGCCAGGAGCCGAAAGACACTCGTTTCCGTTTTCATCTAAAGCAATAACAGTTTCCGGATCATTCTTTGACTGGACCATTGTCCATCCCGTTTCTCTTAAACTTTCCCAATAGCGGGATGTCCAACCATAATCCTCTTTCCAAAAAATTTTCGTGTCTACGAAAGGTATTGTATTGTTTAGTTCATCAATTCTATTTTGGTCCATTTCTTTATTGTCCATTATAAGCCTCCTCATCTGGATTTTTAACTGCAGGGCTATGAATTTTTAATGAAAAAGATGTCCTTGACATGGATAATTTTTAAAGGAGGTTTTATCCATGTCAAAGCTATAAAAGAGAGAGTATATGTAGTTGGGGGTTAATATTATAAATTTTTTATTAGCTATCTGACTGTCACTGTTTGAGCAGCCGCGTCCCATGTGACTTCGCAGCCGAGAGCCTGCGCCGCGGCACGAAGCGGCAGCATTACGCGGCCGGGTTCCGCAATCACGGGGACGGTATCCATTTCAAACGGCACACCGTTAATCAACATCGTTGTGCTGCCGACCACCAGCCTGGCTATGAGGTCGCCCTTGATTAGGATCACGCTCTGGTCATACGGGTTCCAGAAGATATTGGCATCTGAAACGCCGGCGGCATAGCCGGCAAACCGTACCGGCAGCATGGTGCGGCCGTTCGCGTCGATGTACGGGGCGACGTCGGCATTAGCTTCCGCGCCGTTCACGGTGTAAGCAGTGCTGCCAATGGTAAACACGGTGGTATATTTGGTGTCGCCGGGAGCGGAGGTGACAACCTTGGCTTCAGCAAACTTCGCCGCATAGTCGGAGTTGCTCCATTCGCTGTAAGCATCGGTTTCAACAACCGCGTCTCCCTGGACTTTCAACGAGATGTCGCCTTCAGCAACAGTGCGGTCAAGCTTCATGGTTATACCACTTACGGTGATAGTGCTTGGCTCGGTGCTTTCAGACTCAATGCTGAAGGAAACAGAGTTATCGCTGTTTATAAGCCTTACATTGCCAATTCTCAGGTCGCCGGCGGTTACTTCAACCTTCGGTGTTGTGGTGAATGTTAGTCCGCCTGGCAGGTCGAGGACTACAGTGCCTCCGTCTTTGTTGAAGCATCCGGCCGAGGCTTCAGTAAGCGTAAAGTCGCCGCCGGCCTGTCCGCCAAGACCGATGATCACGTTGGGCACGTTAACGGTCGCCGCAGTGAACGGGGCCTCAATCTTAGCCACTACAACTTCGCCGGAAGCGCCTGCGGAGCCTCCCACCGTTACAACCAGGTCGCCGGTAACGCCAGACTCGAGGGCTACTTCAACGTCTTCCAAGTTGATAGTCGCGGAGTCATCAGATGATTGGCTGGTGACTTCAAACTTGGCCGTGCGCTGATCAGTGCCGGTGAAACCGTCAAATTCCAGGCGCAGACCTTCGCCGGTGTCAAAGTCTTCAAAATCAGCATCAGCAGGATCTGTATCATCATCCTCATCAGTTGCGTATTCATAAACCGGCTGCCATCTCACGTTGGAGGGCAGGGTCAGGGTGACGGTACGACCTTCAACCAGTGTTTCAGCGAGAGCTTCGGTAATCACGATGTCACCGATTTCCTGCTCGTCAAACCCGGCATAGACAGTCGGGGTGTCTTTAGCGGTGACTGTGCAGTCGTAATTGGGGGCATAAGTGGGGAAAATTGGGTCGCCGGCGAAGTTGATTGTGCAGGATCCTCGCGTGGCAGAAATAATAGGGCCGGGCTTGGCCACGCTCTCATCCACCTTAATATAGTCGGTACGTTCTAATAAAATGGGGCTCGTTGTCTCGTAAGTATCATTATATAAAGCCATTTCACGGCCCCCATTTTTTAGTTCGGTCCTCAAATGAGGGAGTATGCCCGGGTCGCCCCACAGCAGCCTCGAGCTGGCTAAAGTAGCCTCCAGGTCCCAGGTAAACCCCGGGGGCAGGGTCTCTCTCAATAATGCCCTGCCGCTGGGGTCGTATAACGCTCCCGCGGTATCTTCCTGCATATGTTTTAAACAGGCGGCCCCGCCATTTGGCCCGATGGTATTTACATTTATGGTTTCCAGGGTTATAGAATTGTCACCGGTGATATTGGCAATTACTACCGTGCCGCTGGTGAAGACGGAATTCGAGGGTGCGTCAAGTGTTAAATTAACTTCCCCCTCCGCGCTTGCGGGGATATTAACTCCCAAACCGCTGGTGAGAGTACTATGGCCTTCGCCGGTGCTGTTATAGCCAATAAAAATTCGGCCGGCGCCGCCGTATCCCCCTTCTGTCAAACCGGTTATTGTAAGTTTGAGGGTCCTTTCGTTTGTACCCACTCTTTCAAAACTTACCGAGCTGATCGCATTCCCGGCGGAGCCAACTTGATCAGGTATTTCGTATGCAAAATTGTCAGCCCAGCTGAAGCCGCCTGACGGCAGTTCCAACAGTACGCTGATGCCTGTATCCACTACCGACGGCAGGTCGATCCGCAGTTTTCCTAGGACACTCTCACCATCTGAATCAAAGGTGTCACTCTCGGGGTTTATCGAATTGACAAAGTTCATGGAGTACTCGCTGCTGGCGCAGGCCGGGCCGGCCAGGGGAATCTGCATCCCGGCAAGCAGGGTCACTATTACGAGCAGGCTGAACAATTTTCTGCGAGATTTAAACAATAAAATCACCCTAACTTTCTATCGTTGCTGTTAATTATTAAAATGTAATAAATTCAGGGCAATACATACCAAAGGATCGTTATTAAGCATGTCTAAACTTGAAACGGTTCCTGACAGTATACTAGCTTCAGATCTACTCATCCCTCCTCGAAAATATTTAAGTAGGCTCATTGAAATCTGGCGGACCTCCCTCCCTTATGATTAATCATCTTAAATCAACTGGTTTTTCGAAAATCCTATTATTAAACACAGCCTAATACCACAAGATACTGAAAAGGTTGTCCCTTGACATGGAAAACTTTTTACAAGAAAAAATCAGGTTATCCATGTCAAGGGATAGAAAGGAGAGTAGGGTTTAGCTTGGGGTAAGCTTTATAAAAATTAATATCAATGAATTATCTGGCTTAAACGTCTCAATCGTTAGTTGCACGAACATC
>CAZJGV010000222.1:0-4144 GCA_964545615.1 uncultured Pelotomaculum sp. | reverse complement strand
CTCAGTGGTACAACCGCTCCTAACTCAGGACGCATTTCAGTAGGCGCCAAGAGCCCACTGACCGGAGGTATTAAAGAAAGCAATGCCGGTGGTTCATTCTCACAGAAGATGGCCAGGCTTGGCGTTAAAGCGCTTGTCGTTGAAGGGATGCCAAAGGAAGACAAGTTTTATGTAATCAATGTTAATATGGACGGGGTAACCTTAGAAGAAGCTCCCCAGGAGATCATCGGCAAGGGGAATTACGAAGCGCTCAAGATCCTAAGCGGGAAATATGGTGATAAAGTTGGTATTGCTATAGCCGGTCCGGCGGGAGAGATGAAGTTGGCCGCGGCGAACGTTTCCATCAAAGATCCGGACGGCAATATACGCAGCGCCGGACGCGGCGGTCTCGGCGCGGTGCTGGGCTCCAAAAAGGTTAAGGCCATTGTTGTGGACGATACCGGCGCTCCCGGTGTACCTGTTGCCGATACAACCGCCTTTAACGCGGCGGCCAAAAGGTTTGCCAAAGCACTGCTGGACCACCCGGTCACCGGGCAGGGCCTGCCCGCTTACGGCACTGATATTTTGGTGAACATTCTGAACGAAGCCGGCGGGCTGCCCACCCAAAACTTCCGCAGAGGCCGCAACGACTGGGCCAATAATATCGGCGGCGAAACGATGTCTGCCACTATTAAAGAGCGCGGCGGCAAGCCGGCGCACGGCTGCCATACCGGCTGTATTATTCGCTGTTCCCAGCAGTATTTCGATAAGTCTGGCGCATATCTTACCAGCGGCTTTGAATATGAAACCATTTGGGGTCTGGGAGCAAACGGGTGCATCAAAGATTTGGATGATCTAGCCTATATCGACCGGGCTATGGATGACATCGGAATAGACAGCATTGAAACAGCAGTTACCATCGCGGTGGCGATGGAAGCCGGGGTTATTCCCTGGGGAGACGGCAAGGCGGCGCTTGATCTGGTCGGTCAGATTGGCAAAGGTACTCCGCTGGGCAGGCTTATCGGCAGCGGCGCCGCTGTTACCGGTAAGGTCTTCGGTATGACCAGGGTGCCTGTAGTGAAGAACCAGTCCATTCCCGCTTATGACCCACGCGCGGTTAAAGGTGTCGGCCTGACTTATGCCACATCTCCGATGGGCGCCGACCATACCGCGGGCTATGCCGTCACGGCCAATATCCTGAAAGTCGGCGGTTTTATTGACCCCTTGAAGAAAGATGGTCAGGTGGAACTGTCCCGCAACCTGCAGATAGCCACAGCCGCTGTTGACAGCACCGGGATGTGCCTGTTTATCGCTTTCGCTATTCTTGATATTGCCGACGGCTTCAACGCTCTGGTGGATATGCTCAACGCCCAATACGGGCTGTCCCTCACCGCTGAAGATGTAACCGCTCTTGGCAAGGCTGTTCTTAAGGCGGAGCGCGGTTTCAACGAACGGGCCGGCTTCACCAAAGCCCATGACCGCCTGCCGGAATTTTTCGAGGAGGAAGAGTGCCCGCCTCACAACACCACCTGGGACTTCACAGACGAGGAGATCGACATGGTGTTTAATTTCTAAGACCAGATTTAAAAAACCTGATATGTTAGGTGTTTAGTGCCAAAAGCCTGATTTCATTATTGTGGAATCAGGCTTTTGACGGGGTAGCCATAAATAAAAAAGAGCTGTATACAGCTCTAAAGTTTCAAGCCTAACTCGGAGATGCAGTTGCTTTTGCCAAATCTTCATACTCAATCAGTTCAGGCTTTTCGTATGTTTTCTTGTCCAAGGTGTCACCTCCCGGAAAGTAATGGAATTATTGATTATTGTAACCTGGGCAGGTAGGTTTGTAAATAAACATTTAAAAACTTGCATTTTAGCAAACTTGTCCGGCAGGCTTCTCTTTGTTATTATTAGATTAGGATTTTGGGTATTATTAACCCACAAGTTGGGCGCTTGTGGGTTTTGATATGGGAGGAATATTAAGTGGCACATAACAGTGAGTCGGCTATAAAAGCCGCATTAGTCGCCAACGGGCTGATCGCCTCCATGAAACTGGTCGGGGCGGTCTTGAGCGGCAGCGCTTCCATGATGGCGGAGTTTAAACATTCCCTGGGGGACTGGGCTAACGGTTTCTTCCTCCTGATCGGGATCAGGCAATCGCAGCGGCCCAGCGATGATCGCTACCAGTTTGGCCATGGCTCGGAGAATCGGCGGATCCCTCACTTGTTAAAGAAGTAGGGGATTTTGTCATGAACATACCCGGCGTGTTAGACATCCACAATGTGCGTTCTATGTGTGTGGGTCCGAACAATTATCTAATCGAAATGGTGGTAGAGGCCGATGAGAAGAGCAAACTGGAGGACTGTGATGATATCGGTTTCTGTGTGAAAAGGATGATCAAAGCAAGGTTTAAGGAAATACCTTTTGCCCATATCTCGGTAATAGCTGATGACAAGGATAGACAGTGGGCAAAGATTAAAGGCCCGTTGTTTTTAGAGAAAGTTGAGCCGGCGGCAAAAGCCGGAAAACCACCTGGGCATTTTTCGATGTTGAGATCTTTAGAGTGCGGGATTGTTCGGAAAATTCGCAATCGAAACCAAAGATATTGTTCAAAAAGCCCAGGCTCAGATAGGAGGTGTCGTTATGCAGGAAAATGTTGGCGGGAGTTTCCGCAACAATTCCGTTGATTTTGGACGGGCTTCCGTTAACGGGTATTGACACCTGCTTATCTTTGATTTTAATTTCTACCGTTTTGGTGTCATCATTCCAGCTCACCGTCGCGCCTGCGGCGGCACAGAATGGGCGGACCGGGACCAGCAGGTTTTGGCTGTCTTTAAGAGTGGCCAGTGGTTCGGGTAAATTGAAAGGTTTGCCGTTGAACTGAACCGCCAGGTTGTATCTAACCACCCGCCCTCCGTTTGGGTCTACGGGAGCTTTCAGCGCCAGGGTTCTGCTTCCTTCCTCACTGCTTAGTTCAAACCCCAAAAAGTTCTTTAAATAATAGTCGGGAACAAATATCATATCGTCAAGCAGGAAAGGCGCGTCGTTGGCTTCATAGGTTTTGGTGTTTACCGTGACAGCTTTGCTGTCTGGTTTGATCAGCACTTCCCGTTCAATGTTGGCAGCAAGCAGGGCGCCGGCGGAGTCATCCCAGTCCAGGCGGTATCCCAGGGGAGAGGCAATCTGCCTCAAAGGCAGGTAAGTAACTTCACCGGCCTGTACTGGCCCAAGATGAGGGGGGAACTCGGGCTCCATGCCGTTGACAGTGACGGTATCGTATCTTTTCATAGCCGACAGGTCCTGGGCAGTGTTAACTATTTTAACTTCTGTGCCCACTGGAATACGTTCGTACAGCCAGACAATATCTTCATTGTACATTCTTATACAGCCGGAGGAGGCGTAGGTTCCGATAGAGTACGGGGCATTGTTGCCATGCACGCCGTAACTGCTGCCACCTGTACCCAGCGCGTTAATTCCCAGCCAGCGGGGCCCCAGCGGATTTGCCGGGACACCTCCGGGGATGAGCGGACCACCGTCAGGGTGCCGCCAGGCAGGGTAGACCAACTTGACTACTACCCGCCAGTCTCCCTCCGGTGTAAATTGAGGCTGGCGCCCGGTGGCCACCGGAAAAACATCCAGAAGGTACTCGTTTTCAAAAAGGGCCAGCTGATTTGTCCCCTTGTTTATCAGTACCCTGGGTTCGGTCAGCGCACCTTGCGGGTACATAAGCAAAAAGGCCAGCTGCACGGCTGTTAATATTATTATAAGCCTGGGCTTTAAAATAGGTATCACACCCTTAAGGCTTTATTTAAGAAAGGAAATCTCCGTCATTAGCAGGTGAAGTCCCTTTTGGCAAGGTTCAGAATAATCCCCGAAGCTATTCTTTAAGTAATAATTATGAGTGATCTGGAGCGGGCAGAATTGAAAAAGTGAAATATATGATTGGAATATTTTGTTCACCAAAATAAAAAGCGAGGCCGTGCGACCCCGCTAAAAATTACGAGTATTGTTTTTCGGATTTAATCAGGCCAGCCGTTTTCTTTCAACGGTTTTATGAAAAATAAAGCGCATGATTGAGTCCTCCTGCCGGCTGGTAATATCAGTGAACTGTACCGCGACATGGAAGGTTTGGTTCTGAGCCGGGCTGGAAACTCTTACAACCCTGCCT
>CAZJGV010000221.1:0-4226 GCA_964545615.1 uncultured Pelotomaculum sp. | reverse complement strand
GTTTGCGGACAACCTGTCCGGGGGTATGAAGCAAAAACTGGCCCTGACCTGCGCTCTGGTGGCCAGGCCGTCCCTGTTGATCCTGGACGAGCCGACCTACGGTGTGGACCCGGAATTTCGCAAGGAGTTCTGGAAAATACTTTACCTGCTCAACAGGGCCGGCATGACCATATTTGTATCCACTCCTTACATGGACGAGGCCGACCTGTGCAAAAAAGTTGCCCTGATCGACCAGGGGAAGATCGTGTCGGCTGACACACCGGACAATCTCAAAAATAAAATCCCGCACAAGATCCTGGAACTTAAAACAGACGCCAGAGACCTTGACTTTCTGAGTGAACTACCTGAAGTGGCCGACGCCAGTTTTTACGGTGACAGGTACCATGTGGCCGTTAGCGAGGTTGAGCGGGCCAAAGCAGCCATAGGCAAACTGCTGTCTGAAAAGGGGATCGATGTTATTTTCATTAATGAAATCACGCCTTCTATGGAAGATGTTTTTGTGTCTCTCACTGAAAAAGAGGTGGTTTAAGTGGAAACTGTGGTAACCACCCATGAACTGACCAGGGTTTTTGGTTCTTTTACCGCCGTCAATAAGGTTTCCATGGAAATTAAAAAGGGCGAAATCTATGGTTTTTTAGGTCCCAATGGCTCCGGAAAGTCCACTACCATCCGTATGCTCTGCGGTATCCTGGAACCCACGTCAGGTTCCGGCGCCGTGTTGGGTTACGACCTGGTCAGGGAAGCGGAGAAAATAAAGAGCAGGATCGGTTATATGTCCCAAAAGTTCAGCCTTTACGAGGACCTGACGGTTTACGAAAACCTGGCTTTCTACGCGGGGCTGTACAGTATCCCGCATCGCGAGCGCCAAAAAAGAATCGAAGAAATGATTGAAATGGCTTTGTTAAAAGGCAGGGAAGATGAGCTGGCGGCCAACCTGAGCGGCGGTTGGAGACAGCGGCTGGCCCTTGGCTGCGCCATTATCTCCCGCCCGGCCATTCTGTTTCTGGATGAGCCCACCAGTGGGATCAGCCCGACCAGCAGGCGCGCGTTTTTTAAAATTATCCAGAGGCTGGCCAACGAAAACACAACCATTATGGTCACCACGCACTTCATGGATGAAGCCGAGCGCTGCTACCGCATCGCTTTTATTTCCGAGGGAACTCTGATTGCCGATGACACGCCTGAAAACCTGAAAAAAGACGTGATTAAGGGCTGCCTGGTGGAAGTTGCTCATCCCAACGCTTTATATATGACTGATGATCTTGAAAAACTGCCTTACGTCAAAGAATGCTCCATCCACGGCCCGCTGCTGCACGTTTTGCTGGAATCCGCGGGAGTCATCGAGGCGTTTGACCAGCATACAGGAGTCAATGCTAAAATCATCAAGCCTTCCCTGGAAGATGTTTTTGTCTCCCTGGCGAAGCAAAACAGAAAGCAGGTGTCGTAAGTGAGCAGAATCCTGGCCATCCTGAAAAAAGAGTTTCTGCAAATGAGGCGGGACCGGCTGACGCTGGGTATGGTCTTTGCGCTGCCCCTGATTCAGCTGCTGCTGTTTGGCTATGCCATTCAAACGGAGGTAAAGCATATTCCCACCGCCGTCTTTGACCAGTCCCTGTCTCCTGGCAGCAGGGACCTGCTGGAAGCTTTCAGCGCTTCCGGGTACTTTGACCTTACTCTTGTGGCAGGTGGCTACACTGAGATCACCAGTATGATCGACAGCGGCAAGGCTAAAGTGGGTATCATTTTCCCGCCCGATTTTAATGAAAACCTTAACAAAGGGCAGACAGCCACGGTTCAGGTGCTGGTGGACGCCAGTGACAGCATGGTGTCGTCCACGGCCATCGCCACGGCCAATGCCATCGGTCTGCTCAAGTCACAGCAAATAATAATCCAGAAAGCCCAGGTCACAGGCATACCTTACGATATCAGGGTCCGGCCCTGGTATAACCCGGACGGCATTACCGCCTACTTCATGGTTCCGGCCATTCTTGGCATTATCGTAACCATGACCATGGTTATGATGACCGCCGTGGCCATCGTCAGGGAGCGGGAAAGGGGCACCTTAGAGCAGCTCATGGTTACCCCGATCAGGCCTTATGAGCTGATGATCGGCAAAATTATTCCCTACATCGGGCTCGGCTATATTCAAATAACCGTCGCGCTGCTGGTGGGGGTACTGGTATTCCAGGTGCCGATCAGGGGCAGTTTGCTGGAACTTTACGTGCTGACCCTGTTTTTTATCACCGCTTCTTTGGGGCTTGGTATTCTGATCTCGAACGTCGCTAAAACGCAGATGCAGGCTTTCCAGATGTCCTTCTTTGTCCTGCTGCCCAGCATCCTGCTGTCAGGCTTTTTATTTCCCAGGGAAGCCATGCCGCGCGTTATTCAGTACCTGGGCAACCTGATCCCCCTGACTTATTACCTGACCATTATCAGGGGGATTGTTTTAAAGGGTATCGGTTTTCAGTATCTTGTTTCCCAGGTGGCGGCGCTGCTGGTCTTCTCCGTAGTGCTGATAACACTGAGTATAATTAAGTTTAAAAAGAAAATTGCCTAGTACACGGCAAAAGACCCCGCAGGTATGAATGAATAGAGCATGAAGTGTAGGTGATTAAATAATGGACTACAGAGAGAGGATTATCGCGGCATATAGAGAGCAGGCCTCCGAGCGCGGGATCTCCAGAGTAACCATGGACGACCTGGTCGCCGCTACCGGCATCAGCAAGAGGACAATTTACCGCTATTTCAGGAGTAAAGAAGAGATAGTCAGCGCGGTGTTTGACGATTTTATCGCCGGCATATCGCTAAAGATACAGACAGCTTGTGACTGTGTTGACAGCCCTCTGGATAAAATAACTAATATCATAGGTGAGCTCACCAGAAACATTAAACTGGTTGAGCCGCAGTTTTTATACGATTTACAGAAATACTATCCCCACCTCTGGGAAAAGATCGAACGTTTCCGCTCTGAAAAAATTCAGCAGGTGTTCGATGTCCTACTTACCGGCAGCGGGCAGGACTGCTTCCGCCAGGTACACCCCCAAATCTTTACCACTGCGCTGCTGGCAAGTATCAGATCTGTCATTAATCCTACGTTTATAGTGGAAAATCAGCTTCTTATGGATGAAGCCATCCAGTCCCTGTTCAACATTTTCTTGTACGGCGTGGTTGAGACAAAGCATTTAAAAATATGTGATCTCAATAAACAACCGGTGTGTTTCCATTCCTCTGACGAATAAACTCCACATTTAAAAGTAGCCCGGAATGTTATTCTCAGGATTACATAAAAGTTGCTCGACAAAGTTCGCGTGACTTTTTCATATGTCTTTTAAAAGAGGTTTTTCCTATAACAAAGGGATTATTGCTGTTTCTATAGAAATACTAAAATCATATCCATGGCAATATAATGCAACAACCCTTAATCTCCGGGAGGTATCATTAAATGAATTTCCTAATAGGCCTGGCCGCCGGTTTTTTCGGTGGACTTTTTGGATTAGGCGGCGGTGTGATTATGGTCCCCCTGATGGTCGGCATCCTGAAGATCGGACAGCACAAGGCCCACGGCACCAGCCTGGTGGCGCTGATCTTCACAGGCATAGCGGGAACTATCACCTATGCTTTCAGGGGTTCGGTGGATATAACAGCGTCAGTGCTTTTAGCATCCACCGCCATATTCACAGCCAGGGCTGGAGCTCGCTTTGCCTACGCCCTGCCTGAATGGAAGCTCAAGAGATACTTCGGCGCGTTTATGATTCTGGTCACCCTGCTGCTGCTCCTGAAACCTTACCTGTCCAGTATTGACGATCCTGTTTCAGGCTGGACAAAGATTGTAATCCTCCTGTTGACCGGCGTCTTTACCGGTTTTCTCTCCGGTATGATGGGGGTGGGTGGGGGTACGATAATGGTTCCGTCAATGGTGCTGCTGGCAGGGATTACCCAGCATACCGCACAGGGCAGTTCACTCCTGGCCATGATCCCGGCCGGGGGAGTAGGGGCTTACACTCACTGGCGTCTTGGCAATATCAACACCGGCATCCTGACGGGACTTATCCCCGGTATTCTTATAGGCACGTACCTGGGAGGAAGTTTCGCCTATATCCTGTCTGAGAGTCTCCTGCGTATTTTATTTGCCGCTATGCTGATTTGGACCGGTACGGGATATTTAAGGACACCGGTGCCCCAGGTTGAAGATGGCTAATTGGGGGAAACAGGGGGGAAGCAGGGGG
>CAZJGV010000220.1:0-4260 GCA_964545615.1 uncultured Pelotomaculum sp. | reverse complement strand
TTCCCTACCACATACCGCCTTGTTCAGGAACAGGTTTAGCCTCCAAACCCAGGTGCCGATGAGCCAACTGGGTGGCAACCCGTCCCCTTGGTGTTCGCGTAAGCATGCCTAACTGGATCAGGTAGGGCTCGTAAACATCCTCCAACGTTTCGGTCTCTTCACTCATGGCTGCGGCCAGGGTATCCAGTCCCACCGGCCCACCTTCAAATTTCTTGATGATGGTCAACAGCAGATTTCTGTCAGCGTTATCAAGACCTAAAGGGTCCACCTCAAAAAACCGCAGCGCCTCGCCGGCTACCTCATGCGTAATAACGCCGTCCGCCCTTACCTGGGCATAATCTCTCACCCTTTTTAACAGCCGGTTGGCCACCCTGGGGGTGCCTCTGGAGCGACTGGCTATTTCAAGGGATCCTTCCCTGGTGATCTCCACTCCTAATATGCCGGCTGTCCTGGTGATCACCAGCACAAGCTCTTCCGGCCGGTAATACTCCAGCCTGCTGATAACACCAAAGCGGTCCCGCAGGGGTGAAGTAAGCAGGCCGGCGCGGGTAGTCGCTCCCACCAGGGTGAAATGGGGTAAATCAAGCCTCAGGGAGCGGGCACCTGGACCCTTGCCGATGACAATGTCAAGAGCATAGTCCTCCATGGCGGGATAGAGAATCTCTTCAACAGTTCTGCTCAGGCGGTGGACCTCGTCAATAAACAATACATCTCCCTTGGCCAGATTGGTAAGTATAGCCGCCAGGTCGCCCGGCCGCTCAATAGCCGGACCGGAAGTAGTCCTGATGCTGACGCCCATCTCGCAGGCGATGATATTGGCCAGGGTGGTTTTACCCAGGCCCGGTGGCCCGAACAGCAGGACGTGATCAAGAACCTCGCCCCGTTCGCGGGCAGCCTGGATGAAAATAGATATTGTCTCCTTGACCCTTTCCTGGCCGATATATTCTTCCAGCCTGCGGGGGCGAAGACTAAAGTCGGTTTCAAAATCTTCTGTGCGGGCAGCGGCCGAGATAAGCCGATCATCCATATTATGCACCTCAAAAGTTTTTATCTTTCAGTAAGCAGGGAAATATCCCCTCTCGCTGCCAATATCCACATAATGGCCGAATGAATTCGGCTCTATTTCTTCACCAAATATCGCAGCGCCCTCTTTACCAGTTCCTCTACTGAAGGGTTTTCATTTAAACTTGCCAGAGCTTCCTTAACCGACCTGCGTGCTTCCGCGGCTGAATATCCCAGCGCCTCGAGCGCTTCGGCGGCATCCATCTCCCGTCCTGCGGCATACCCGCCGGCATCGGTTAGGCCATCTATATCTGACACCTTGTCTTTTAATTCAAGGATGACCCTGCCAGCCGTCTTTTTCCCGATACCCGGCACCCTGGTCAACGAGGCCAGGTCTTCACCCGCGATGATCCGTCCGAGCTCACCGGGGTTGAAAATGGATAATATGGCCAGCGCCGCTTTGGGTCCGACACCCGCGACGTTAAGCAGTTTTATGAAAAATTCCAGTTCATTTTGACTTTGGAAACCGTAAAGGTAAAAACCATCATCCCTGACTGCCAGATGAGTATGCAGCATCAGTTCGCTGCCTTGAGCCGGCAGTTTGTAATGCAGGGATAAAGGCACCTGTACTTTATAGCCTATGCCGCTGACATCAAGCACAACTAATCCAGTCTGGGCAGCGGCCAGTTTTCCTTTAATAAATGATATCATTTTAGCTTCCTCACCCATGTGTTTAAGTGTCCGTGACAAATAGCCACCGCCAGAGCGTCGGCCACATCATCCGGCTCAGGCGCGGCAGGCAGGGCTAGAATAGTCTTAACCATGAACTGCACCTGTGTTTTTTCAGCCCGGCCGAACCCTGCCACTGATTGTTTTACCTGCAGGGGGGTGTATTCAAACACCGGCATTCCGGAACTCGCCGCCGCCAGCATGGCAACACCCCGGCCATGTCCTACAGCAAGCGCGGTCTTGGCGTTTTTATTAAAAAAAAGCTCTTCCACGGCAAATTCTTCCGGTTTATGCTGCCTGATGATGTCCACAAGTTCCCTGTAAAGAAAGTGGAGTCTCTCAGACAGCGGCGTTTTGGAGGAAGTACGGATACAGCCGCAATCCACCAGCGCAAACCGGCTGCCGTTATATCTCACCAGGCCAAATCCGGTTATGGCGGTACCGGGGTCCACACCCATTATAAGCAAAAGCTGCCACCCCCTTCAACAAGGGTTTATTCTACGAAAAAAAACCCAATCCTTTTTTGGATTGGGCAGGGCAGCTAATAAAGTTATTCACTGTGCTCGTCAAGATTGTCCAATGCCGCGTTAAGGAACTCGTCATTGTTGAATTCCAGTTCCTGGCGCAAGCTTTCCGCTGTTGTATGTGAAAGTTTATTAAAATCCATTGCTTGTTCAAGCTTAATCCTGAAGTCAGAATTTAAAGATTCTACCGGGATATTCTCCACCCTTAACAATTTTCCGTTAAAACCAAGCGGCCCCTCATAACCAGCCACCAAACCTTGATCCAGACCTATGTGCCGGCAGTTCAAGTGCAGTGGACAAAACTCATCAGCTTTCATGGTCAGAGTCAAAAACCCCGGGTTATTAAAGCTGACAATCCATCCTTCCGCAGCCGGGAATCTTTCGGCAAGAGCCATCCTGTCCAGGTTCAGCAGTTCCGCCGGAGCTGATTCTTCCGATATTTTTTCTAGATCACCGCACAGGTACTCTTTATATTTTATCAGTGTCGTTTCCGGGCTGACCCTGGGATTAAAAAGGTTTGGCGCTGAGCGGTAAACATTAGCCGGTATACTCTGAGGTATACTTGTTAACCTGCTGCCCCAGACATATCCAGCGGCTATAGAGGTGATAAAAATTAGTACAGCAATACAGGTTATAATGTTGGTTTTCCTTGTCATGGCGCCATCTCCCGCATAATCTCGCTTACAATATTATTACCATATTTTTGCTCCTTCATTCCATAAAAAAAGACCACCCATTGCCGGGTGGCTCTTTTTTAAATTCTTTATTCATCTATTTCAAAGTTAGCGTAAACGTTCTGCACATCGTCATGTTCTTCCAGTGCTTCTATAAGACGCATCATCTGTTCGGCCTTTTCCCCCTCAAGCTTTACCGTGGTCTGTGGGATTAAGGTCACTTCCGCCGTGGTTGCTTTTACTCCGGACTCATCAAGGGCTGTACTTACTGTTTGCAGATCAGCAGGTTCACAGGTTATTTCAAAACAATCTTCTTCAGCGTTAAAATCTTCGGCGCCCGCTTCTATGGCAGCAAGCATCAGGTCGTCTTCATTTATTTCACCGCCTGCTTTCTCTACAACGACTAAACCCTTTTCCTTAAACATCCAGGCTACACAGCCAGTTTCACCCAGACTTCCGCCGTTCCTGGAAAAAATATACCTTATTTCACCGGCGATACGGTTCCGGTTATCAGTCAGTATTTCAAGCATAACCGCAACACCACCAGGTCCGTACCCCTCATAAAATATCTCCTCATAATTTGCGCCGCCGGTTTCACCTGTCCCTTTTTGAATGGCGCGGTTTATATTATCATTGGGAATGTTGACTTCTTTGGCTCTTAATACAGCCGTCTTTAAACGCGCGTTGCTTTCCGGATCACCGCCGCCCTGACGCGCGGCCATGATGATTTCCTTGGCCAAACGGGTGAAAATTTTTCCCCGCTGGGCATCTACTTTCGCCTTTTTACGTTTAATAGTCGACCATTTCGAGTGACCAGACATGATAATCCTCCTCCTGCCCGCAAATCCTCTGCAATTCCTCATGGACTTATCAATTATCTTACCATATAGCTGATTCTGTCGCAAACACTACTCCGCTTATCTAGTATAGCCATTTCTTATATATCCTGGTGTTTTAAGCTATTTTTTTTGCCAGCCCCAGGAGGAAAATGCAATATTGTGTAGAAACAAACTTACAGTGCATTTGCCGTATAAAGTTAATCCAAATAAAAGTTGAGGTAACTACCTTAAATCACTTGCTTTAAAAGGAGGCGAAAATGAAAGGGAAAAGAAATTTAACCGTTGGATTACTATTAGGTTTGCTGTTTGTAACCGCCACAACCGTACTGTCCCCCGTCTGCCCCTCTTTTGGTGATTCATACACTGTCATTAACGGAGACTGCCTTTCCATAATCGCAGAAAAACTGGGTACCAGCGTAGGCTCAATTAAATCGGCAAACAACCTGGCTTCTGACGACCTGCAGATCGGGCAGCAACTGGTCATCCCCGGCA
>CAZJGV010000219.1:0-4290 GCA_964545615.1 uncultured Pelotomaculum sp. | reverse complement strand
TTATAGCGTTTTCCACCAGGGGCTGCAGCGTTAGAACAGGCACCTGGCAATCGATCAGGTTGGGGTCGATGTCTCTCTGGATCCTCAGTTTCTCCCTGAAACGGGCTTTTTCAAGTATCAGGTAAGTATTGACGTATTCAATCTCTTCTCTCAGTGTATTAAAATGCCCGTGCCTTTTTAAAGTCTGGCGGAAAAAAGAAGCCAGCCGGATTAAAAGCCTGCGGGATGTTTCGGGATTAGTCCTGGTGTAAGTAATGATGGTATTCAGAGTGTTGAATAAAAAGTGAGGGTTGATCTGAGCATGCAAGGCGTCCAGTTCGGCCTTGGTTACCAGTTGGGCCTGCCGGTCCAGTTCCGCCAGTTCCATTTGAAGCCCCAAAAGCTGGGCCACAGCCATGGCAAGTTTTACCACCGAAGGCTGCAAATCGCCCTGACTGGTCTGGTAAAGTTTAACCGTACCTGCCACTTCACCCTTGCATTTAAGGGGGGCGATAACCGCCGACTGCAGGGTGCAGTTTTCTTCAGGGCAGTTAAGCCCTTTTTTATCTTTAATGATAATCAGCTCACCGGTTTCCAGCGCGTGCTTGGTGGCATAAGTGATGATGGGACCTCCCGCCAGGTGGTGGTCAGAGCATTCTCCTATATAAGCCAGTACTTTTTCCTTGTCCGTTACAGCCACAGCTGATACATCACTCAGTTTCAGGATGATTTCAGCGGTCTTATAAGCTGTTTCCTCGTTCAGGCCGCGCCTTAAGTAAGGCAGGGTCTCATTGGCAATTTGCAGGGTGGAATCAAGGGGGTGTTCATCCAGTTTGATTCTTATATACTTGTTCTTCTGAATATAGTCCACGAGAAGGTAAGTGCCGAAGGCACTGGCGATTATCATCGAAATAAGGACCTGCCAGAGTCCCGGGTTGATTAGTGCAACCAGGACGAACACAAACAACTGGATCAGGCCCCAGCGCAAGAACACATTTGTTATAAAATTCATATCCCTACTCCCAATCAAAACAATTTGCCAACAAAACTTAATTTTTCTTTTTATAATACTATTTTAAACTGCAAATCTCAATTAGTATCCTGCTGGTAATTGGGTTTCATTTTTTCAAAATAGTGGGCAATACCCTCTGCATTAAGCCTCATGTCCAGTTCCAGAAATTTTACAGCGGGGTGTTCCCTGTCTAATACCGTGTGCCGTCCCAGTTCATGCATAACCAGTTCCCATAAGGAGGCTTCAATTTCCTTTGCCCCTCCTCCCGCGTCAAAAACCTGCCGGCCAATCGATTCAAAAACTGATATCTGTTCCTTAAGGCGGTTTAAGATAGCCGGCGCTCCGGCAGCCCTTCCGAAATGAGTAAAATAAATATAGGCCGGCTCTAGCCCGAGCATGCGTTCAAAAGTTTCCTCCGCCGCCCGAGGGTCGAACTCCGGCGGAGGCGCCGAAGGCAGCGTAAAATCAAAGCCCAAAAGGTCACTCAGGGCCTGAAAACGCAGCCCCAGGGCGTCACCGCTGAATACACCACAACTGACCGGGTCGTGGACGACAAAATGGTGCCGGGCATGACCAGGAGCGTGATGGAACACAAGCACTCTGCCGCTGCCCAGATCCAGTGTCTCACCGTCCGCAGGCGTGCAGATCCTTTCTTGCGGAACTGGCAAAACCTCGCCGAACAAAGTGTCAAAACTTGCGCCGTAAATGGCCCTGGCGCCGGCTGTAAGCCTGGACGGATCGATCATGTGCCTGGCCCCTCTGGGATGCACATAAACCTTCGCCTGCGTCAGTTCTCTCGCCAGTATCCCGGCGCCTCCGGCATGATCCAGGTGTATGTGAGTGACAATAATGTAGTCAATTTTTTCCGCCGGTAGGGCCAGGCTTTTCAGGGCATCTCTGATGCGGCCCGCTCCCGTGGCCGGGCCGGTTTCAATCAGCGCCACCTTATCTGACAGAATCAAATAACTATTTGTCCGACCAGGCTCCTGGTCGTGCAGATCAATCTGGTAGATCTTATGGCCCAGGTCTACAGGTGATGTCAACTTATCCTACCTCCCGTGTGCTTGAACTTGGGTGGTAAATACCAGTTATGCTTCGCATAAAAAAATCAGATGATCAATTCCAATCAGCAATCAGCTTACTGTGACACTTACTAAGCCTAGAATATCTAAAAAGTTTGAAGATTGCAATAAAAAACTACGGATCAGGCAGATTACGGCTTTATTTTCTGCCGGGCGCATGTGCTGCAAGACGTCTGGTATTAACCGGTTATATAAATAGAATAATTATAGGAAAATCTTATTAATCACCCGTTAAACAAAAAGGATTTTGTTGCATTTCGTAGAATATTTTCTCCTATGTAAATATATTTTGGGAGTGGAATGTTATGAATTTCAGCAACTTGCCGCGCAAACTGGCCACTATGCTTCTTGTTCTAAGCTTGTTAGTTATTACTGCTTTTGTCTTTAATGTTACCGACGCATCTTCCGGCTGAAGCAGTTGTACCGCTCAACCGGTGGTTGAGACAAACCCCGCCACCAACATAACCATGGAGTCGGTAACTTTGAATGGTAAGATTGTTAACAACGGCGGAGACTTAGATGAGTATGGCTTTATCTTCTGGAGTTCCGACCCCGAAAAATCACAAAAAATTATTGTGGCTAAAAAGAAACATACCGGCCTTTTCAGCAAGAAAATTGAATACCTGACCTTTGGAACATATTATTACAAAGCTTACGCCACAAACACTAAAGGCACAGGTGAAGGACAGGTTTACAGCTTAATCTACAGTGACATCAAGGTGCTCTTCAACAATAAATATCTTAGCTTTGATGTGCCGCCCTTTATTGAAAACAGCCGTACTCTGGTTCCGCTCAGGGCTATATTTGAAGCGCTGGGTGCTGAAGTTAAATGGGACGGTGATACTAAAACTGTAACAGCCCAAAAAGGCGGTACGGAAATCAGGCTGGTTATTGACGGTGCAGCTTATAAGAATGGTGAACTGATGGAACTGGATACACCGGCCAAGATCATTAATGAACGGACAGTTGTCCCGCTAAGGTTTGTGGCGGAATCGTTTGAATGCCAGGTGACCTGGAACGGGGATGCCAGAATGGTTAGTATAGCACAGTAACAACCAATCAGTCTTTAAATATCACAGCCCGGCTGAGCCGGGCTATTCTAATTTATAACTATTTTAAATTTTATTCAACATATACCTGTATGCTGCCATTTTCCGTGCTGAGCCTGGCGCTGCCCTTGCCGCCGCCCAGTTTCAGCAGGTCGCTGTTAAGCTGTGCCGGCCCGGAGTCGAAATTCTGATTCATACCTGAGATACTCCCGTTTCTTGACCTGGCTTCGATTGTAAGATCAGAGTCGCCCGGCAGCCTGAAATCTAAAGACCCGTGGCTGCTGCTTAAAGAATAGGTTTTAGCCAGCGGTGAGATTGATAATAGTTCTATGTCACCATTCTGAGTTCGGGCCTGGACATCTCCCCCGGGATTCTCAACCCGGATTTGGCCGTTTCTGGTGTTAGCCGCTACACTGCCTGTAACTTTACTTACCGTGATCCGGCCGTTTTCAGTGTTCACTTCCAGTCTGCCGTTTAGTCCATGCACATTAACTTCACCGTTGTCCGTTCGGACGTTTAAACTACCTGTCAGGTCACTTACCTCAATCCGGCCGTTGCTATAGTCCACCTCTGTGGACAAACCAGCGGGTATTTCCACAGTAAGGTTCACTGATATGTTATGTCCGTCTGAAGCTCCCTTAAATCTGGTGAAAATGCGGGTAACATTTCCCTTTTCAATCACCACATCGCTGTTTTCCGCATTGATTTTCACCACGTCTTCCGAATGGCCGGATGCGGTTATCTCAGCAAGTACGTACAAATTGTCATCTTCACTGGGCCTGATTTGCAGCGCGCCGTTTTTATTCTCCACTCTCAGCTGTGAACCCTCAGTCAGAGAAACCGGTTCGGACTGCCACTGCCTGGTGTAACTCAAACTGTTTCTAAAAACTGTACCCTCTAAAATTCTGTTAATATTCGTTTCTGAAAACGCCGTTACAGTCAATCCGGCCAGGATCAAAACTCCTATCAGCAGGCAGCTGGGGATGTGAAAAACCACTTCCTCTTCCCTGTGCAGCAACCTCCGCATCAAAAACTCAAACCCCAGTCCAATTAGTAGCAAAGGCCAAAATTTCCACAGGTTTTGGGGCGAAGAAATCCCGCTGAAGTTATATACCAGCATACCTGTACCCAGGGCAACCAGTCCCAGGGCCAGGGTTAAGGGACCTGC
>CAZJGV010000218.1:0-4316 GCA_964545615.1 uncultured Pelotomaculum sp. | reverse complement strand
GGAACCGCAGTCAAATCGAACTGCTGCATTTGCACCTGACTGCCGCTGAGGCCACGCGTTTTCAAGTATTTGCGGGCCAGATCCTCTATACTTCGCCGCTGCGGCAGGAGCGCAAGCTTAGTATCACTGCCAATGTAAAAGGACAGTCCGGCCTGTGGGCGTACGGAGTTTCCGGAGACGTGCCGGTGATCCTGGCACGGATCGAGAACCAGGCCAATATGCAGTTTGTGGCCAAGCTGCTGACCGGGCACGAGTATTTACGCCGCCTGGGCCTGATTTTCGATCTGGTCATCCTGAACGAATCGGCGGGAGGCTACCAGCAGGATATACAAGAGGCACTGCGGCGGGCAGTGGAACAAGTCGTCAGCCGGTGCGATACGGGGCCTGGCAGCGTTTTTATCATTAATGCCACACAACTGCCGGAGGAGGATAAGACACTGCTGCTTACCTCAGCCCGTGTGGTACTGCGGGCAAGCGGTCCCAGCTTCAGGGCGCAAACCAAGCTGCCCCGGCGGGATACCATCTTACCGGCCCCCCTCAAGCCGGCTGCGCCGTTAAACAGATTCGCAGAGCTTGTAACGGAAGGCACTGGCCAGTTGTTATTCTTCAACGGCTGGGGAGGTTTTTCACCGGATGGCCGGGAGTACCGCATTGTACTCAAAAACGGTAATCATCTGCCGGCGCCATGGATTAATGTCATCTCCAACCCGCGCTTCGGCTGCCTTGTCTCTGAGCTTGGTCCGGGTTACACCTGGTGGCGCAACAGCCGTGAGTGCAAACTTACCCCCTGGTCCAACGATCCCGTGCTCACCTCACCGGGTGAAGTGTGTTATCTGCGGGACGAAGAGAGCGGAGAAGTATGGTCTGCCACGTCTTCTACCGCACAAGCGGACCGTTCTTATACCGTTACCCACGGCCGGGGATTCACGCGTTTTTACCATGAAAGACACGGAATCAGGCAGGATACGACAATTTTTGTTCCGCTGGATGATCCGGTCAAGGTGGTTAAATTGCTATTGAAGAACAGGACTGCCGAACGGCGGCGCCTTTCCGTCACATATTACGCGGAATGGGTGCTGGGTGTACGGCGCCAGGTCAACGCACCTTTCATTGTCACAGAGTGGGATAAGTCTGCCCAAATCATGCTGGCAAGCAACAAGTATCAGGAGGTGTTTCGCGATACCACAGCCTTTTTAGGCGTATACCCGCAACCGGAAGCGGCTGCCGGATCACAGGCTTCGCTGGAAGGCGAAGGACCGCTCAGCTCCGCCACTGCGGACGATCTGTCCTGGACGGCAGACCGCGGAGAATTTCTCGGCCGCAACGGTACACTGGAAAATCCCGCCGCCATGGGCAGGGAGCGCCTGTCAGGCCAAACAGGACCTCTTTATGACCCATGTGGCGCGGTGCAGGTCAAGCTCACCCTGGAGCCCGGAACCGAACAGACAGTTTACATCCTGCTCGGTTGCGAAGATTCCCGGCACGATGCCGTGCAACTGGCGCAAAAATACTGCCAGGCCCGTGTCTGCGATCAGGCCCTGGCACAGGTACGGGAATTCTGGGATGGTGTTTTGGACCAGATCTCAGTTTCCACCCCCAGCCCGGAGATGGATTTGCTATTAAACGGCTGGCTGATTTACCAGGCCCTTGGCTGCAGGATGTGGGCGCGATCCGCATTTTACCAGGCGGGCGGCGCGTACGGCTTTCGCGACCAATTACAGGACGCTCTGGCACTCCTGCACACCCGTCCCGACCTTACACAGGCGCAAATTTTGCTGCACGCCGCGCATCAATACAAGGAGGGTGACGTACAGCATTGGTGGCATGAAGAAACACAGCGCGGCATCCGCACGCTTGTCTCCGACGATTTTCTGTGGCTGCCTTATACCGTTGGGCGGTATATCGATCATACGGGGGATGACAGGATCCTGGACGAGGTGGCGCCATTTCTTCATAGTGAACCTTTGCGAGAGGGCGAACATGAACGATACGAGCCGACTCAGGTCTCTACCCGGAGCGGCACCGTTTACGAGCACTGCCTGCGTGCCATCGAAAGGGCTCTGCAATGTTTTGGGGAACATGGGCTGCCGCTGATCGGCATCGGCGACTGGAACGACGGCTTGAGCCGCGTCGGCGCTGAAGGCCGCGGTGAAAGCGTGTGGCTCGGCTGGTTCCTCTGTGAAATATTGAACCGCTTCACGGATTTGTCCCGGGAGCGTGGCGATGTTGAGCGGGCGGAACGCTACCGGGATGTACGCGAAAAACTGACGGCCTCGCTTGAAGAACACGCCTGGGATGGCCAGTGGTACCGGAGGGCCTTCAGCGACGCAGGCCTTTGGCTGGGTTCAATATACAGTGAGGAATGCCGTATCGATGCCATCGCCCAGTCGTGGTCGGTCATCTCCGGGGCAGCGCCGCCAGAGAAGGCGCTGCAGGCGATGCAATCATTCGACCGCGAACTTGTAGACCGGGATCTTTCCGTCGCGCGTCTTTTAATACCACCTTTTGAGCGCACTGATCCGAGTCCCGGCTATATTCAGGGCTATCCGCCCGGCATCCGGGAGAACGGAGCCCAGTATACCCATGGTGTGATCTGGAACATTATCGCCTGGTGCCGGCTTGGCAACGGAGATAAGGCTTTCGAATTATTTCAAATACTAAATCCTCTAAATCACACCCGCACGCCGAATGAAGTGCGGCAGTACGGCGGCGAACCCTACGTCATGGCGGCGGACGTCTACACGGTGGAACCGCACCAGGGACGTGCCGGCTGGACGTGGTACACCGGCGCCGCGGGATGGATGTACCAGGCCGGAATCGAATGGATCCTTGGCCTTCGCCGCCATGGCAAACGGCTTTACCTTAGCCCCTGCATTCCCTGCACATGGCCGGAGTTTTCCGCCAGCTACCGTTTTGGCGGCGCCCGCTACCTTATTACTGTAAAAAATCCGTCGCGCAAGTCCGGTGGTGTAACTACTTTACAAATCGATGGGCAGGTGGCTGCGCTTACGGAACAGGACGTAAAAGAGGGTCCTTACGTTGAGTTGTACGACGACGGGCAGGTCCATCATGTCGTCTTAATAATTTAATTATATATATTCTGCTCGCACACGAGAACCGCCCTCCTGTTCAGCAGTATCAAACACCTTTCCTTTTGGCTGCAACACTCCCAAAACGCCACTTTAGCAGGAGTGGCATAACAAATAAAATAAATGTAAGCCGGAACATTTGATACGCGGTTACCAGAGAAACATTGGCATTAACCAGGACCGCCGTTAATCCCATTTCCCCCATACCGCCCGGAGACGTACCCAAGAAAGCGCTAATTAAGTCCAAAGAATGCAGGCGCGTCAGCAAGAAACCGACCCCAAGGGAGAAGAATACCACCGCGATACTTCCTAAAAAGGCGTATGGCAACAGCTTTTTCCAATTTTCAAGGCTGGTAGGCTTAATAGATAACCCCAGATACGTACCGATGCATAGCTGTGAGATAAAAACAAGGAATGAAGGTGTGTTTGGCGCCTGGAAACCGGTTAGAACCAGGGCGGCAGCCCCAATCAGAGGTCCCAGCAGGAAAGGAGTGGGTAAACTTACCCTTACCGCAACCCACGCGGCAATTAGGACCATACCGGTAAACAAAAGCGCATTCCCGGGCGTATGGATAACACTGTTATATATTGTTGAAATATTGGTGGTGGCGACCGCCAGCCGGCTGTCACCGGCCAACCCGTGGATAACTAAGAAGGGTACAATAAAAACCGTCGCCAGCAGCCGGATGGTTTGCATAAAAGTAACAACAGTTAAATCCGTATCCGCAATCTCTTCACTGAGAACAACCATCTGCGTTAGTCCGCCGGGAACGCTTCCAATAATGCCGGTTGCGAGGCTTATCCCCGTACGGCGGTATGTAAGGTATCCAATGAAAAGGCTGAACAGGATTGTTGACGAAGTGGCAAACATCATAGCCGGAAGTTGTTTGATTATTTGCAGGCTTGTCTCGATGGTAAACGAACTTCCCAGCATATATCCAAGGATAACCAAACCGGAGTTGCGAAGTTCTACCGGCCAAAATAAGTTTCTCCTGGCAGCCAGGTTCCAAATCATGATTGCTGTTAAAGGTCCTAACAACCACGGTAAGGGCAAGTGCAACAGGCGGAAAAATAGTCCGCCTGTTAAAGAAATCAACAAGGTTTCAATTAATCGCAACAACATTTGACTACCTCTTCACTGTTTTAGAAAAAACCTGGCCTGGCATGGAAGCGATAGTTTATCTTCGACTTTGAAAATAAAGCACCTTCTGGTGTCTAATACTTGAA
>CAZJGV010000217.1:0-4355 GCA_964545615.1 uncultured Pelotomaculum sp. | reverse complement strand
AAAAATAAAAAAAACTTATCCCCTGTTATATTTCATAAAAAAGAGATTTATAAGAGCTATATCGGTTTGGACGCCTGTATGGCCGACCTGATGCGACCCGCCTTATATGGCGCGTACCATCACATCACCGTGCTGGGGAAAGAAGACTGGCCGCATGACCATGTGTACGATGTAACAGGTTCGTTATGCGAGAATAATGACAAGTTCGCCATTAACCGCAGTTTGCCGGAGCTTGAGCCGGGCGATATTCTGGTAATCCATGATGCCGGCGCCCATGGACACGCGATGGGATTCAATTATAACGGCAAGTTGAGGTCCGCGGAGCTATTGCTGAGACCAAACGGAGAAGTGAAACTCATTCGCAGGGCGGAGACATTAGGCGATTATTTTTCAACCCTTGATTTTAGTTCGTTAGATGAGTGACTCTGAGCTTCTGAGGGACAATCCAACTGGGACATTCCTCCTCGCTAAAGGAATGAAGAAAAACGTGCCAGTTGTTGAATTGTTGAATTGTTGAAAAAACGCAGGATTTGAAGGAAAGGGAGCTGGGTATGAAGGTTTCCTGATATAGCTATGCGGACTGGCAAAGTAATGGTTATAATGTAATTTTCCATGACCTCTACGAAGAAAGAATTGTTCCTGTACTTCCCTATAAGCAAAAGCAGCTCTGGTATTCAATACATCAGATACACCGGCAGTATTTTTATTAAAGCGCGGCCAGTAAACTGTGTCATGTTTAAAACAAGGCCTTTTATCTGGTTGTTTTTTATGGTGTGCTTAGTACCGGATATTTCATTGCATGGGCTGGCTAAAGCCTTGAGATTGTTGCTGGAGTATTTCTTGTTTACCTTTCTCCACATGCTGCTGTTCATTAGGACTTAATAGAAAAATCAACTGCTGCAGTTCACCGACATGTTGCCTTTCCTCATCGGCAATGTGATAAAGCACTTTTTTTACCCTTTCGTCGGAGGTAGCCATAGCATGGGCCTCGTATCCGATGATCGCTTCCAGTTCGCCTGCCAGGTCAACACGCAGAGCCTGGATAATTTCCTCCGCAGATAATTGACGCGGTACATTGGCCACAAACGGGTTTCCTAATAATGTCACTTCTGATCACCTCATCGCTTTTCTTGTAGTATTTGTTATGCGATTAAAAATATGTGCGAAACAATAAAAGTAGAGTTGTTATAAATTTAAAATATTTAATAAGCTTGGCGAATGTTGGGAGGAAATCATGGTTAGTTATGGAAGAAGTATTCATCTTACAGGGATTAGTTGATATGGCTCATCAGCTTAGGACTACCCCTCTGGATAAGACGGGGAAGTTAATACAACCAGAGATTTTCCAGGAAAACTGTCAGGAAGTGTTATGAATGTGTAGGGTGTTCTCTGGATAGTGTACGTTCTGGCTCTGGGGTTCCGGACCCCATAAACAAAATGGCCGGGTTATAAAATGTCACAAAACAGCACTTAGAAATGTTTATTTATAGGAGCAGATTAAGAATGTGAAGTAAAAGTTGTATTTTTAACGTCTTACATTAAAGAGAAGTTTTACGGGTGAAGGGGGCGTCATGTTTTGCAGCTAAACTTGCAGCGAATACGAAATGTTTCCAGGAAAAAGATGCTTGCCGGGGTACTGATCCTCGGCCTTATTGTGTCGGTGGTTGCGCTGAACATGGTAAGAAATAAAAATCAGGCCGGCATTTTGGTGAAAACCGTTAAAGCTGAGATCAAGCCTATCCAGGATAATGTTTTTGCCTCCGGCAGGGTAAGGTTGTGTGCCAAGCAGGAGTTTTACACTTTTACCGGCACTACGGTGCAAGAACTGAATGTTTTACCCGGCGACCGGGTGAGTAAGGGACAGGTGCTGGGTTTGCTGAATGCCGATGAAATCGAGGATGATTACAATGAGGCAAAGGCAAGTTTTATCGCTACGGAGGCAAATTTGAACAAGGCCATCTATCCCCGGGAAGAGGAGGTGGCTCAGGAAAGGGCAAATTACCACAGGGCGGAAGTAGATTACCGGAACGCTCAAAAAAGCTTTGAGCGTAAAAAGCTTTTATATGAGTCGGGGGCACTGAGCGAGAAGGAATTTGACGATGCTGAACTGGACCTGGCTGTCAGGGAGGCTGAATACAAAATAGCGGGAGAAAAGCTGAGCATGAAGGAAACCGGACCTGTCGGTCATGAGCTGACCTCCCTGCGGGCTCAGATTGAACAAGCCCGCTACCGTTTGGAGCAGGAAGAAAGCAAGCTCAACAAGACAGTGCTCCGCGCGGAAATGGACGGTGTGGTAACGGCGGTGGAAGTAGCCCTGGGAGATTACGTCCAGCCGGGAACAAGGCTGATTACCATCGGTGATACCGGGCAGTTGGAGGTGACAGCCGGAGTCAGCGAGGCCGACAGCGGACGGCTGCGGCCCGGTCAGAAGGTAAAAGTGATCACCTCGGCTCAGCCCGACCGGGAATACAGCGGCATACTTCATAGCGTTTCCCCCGGTGCGGTGACCACCAAGACTGCGGAGCAGGGCAGCCAGGTGGAAGTGCCGGTGATTGTAAAAATAACCGGCGATACAGAGGGATTGCGGCCCGGGTACACCGTTGACCTGACTATTACCGCGATAGACCGGGACAGGGCTCTGGTGGTGCCGTACGAAGCCGTTATTGAGAAAGAAGGGGTTCAAAAAATCTTTGTGGTTGAAAACCAGCTGGCAGTGTTAAGGGAAGTTACCATTGGGGTAGACTCCGCTTTATCTACTGAAATTTTGTCTGGGCTAACGGAGGGTGAAACAGTCGTTGTAAATCCCGGGGAAGAATTAATGGACGGCAGCAGGGTGAAAGAAGCGCCCAACCTGTCCCCGGTCAAAGGGGGCGCAAACGCGACATGATTAGGGTGAACAATCTTGGCAAGGTATACCGGGCGGGCTCCCATCCGGTGGTAGCCCTGGCTGAAGTCGACCTGGCGGTGAAGCCGGGCGAGTTCGTAGCCGTGATGGGACCTTCCGGTTCCGGCAAATCCACCTTCATGAACCTGCTGGGCTGTTTGGACACACCGACATCCGGTTCCTATCACCTGGCTGGTATGGAAGTCAGCGGTATGAGCGACATGGAACTGGCGCGTATCCGCAACAGCAAAATAGGCTTTGTTTTTCAGACCTTTAACCTGCTGCCCCGCTTGACCGCCAGGCGCAACGTTGAGCTGCCCATGATCTACGCCGGGATAAACCCCCGTGAAAGAGTAAGGCGGGCCGAGGAAGCGTTGGCAAGGGTGAGCCTGGCGGAGAGAATGCACCACAAGCCCAGCGAACTATCCGGCGGCCAGGTGCAGAGGGTATCCATCGCCCGGGCGCTGGTAAACAACCCCGCTGTGATCCTGGCGGACGAGCCGACAGGAAACCTGGACACCCGTTCGGGGGAGGAGATCATGGCCATTTTCCAGGAATTGAACAGCAGTGGGGCTACCATTGTACTTGTAACCCACGAGCGGGATATAGCCCTGCACACCTCCAGGATCGTCCTCTTTCGCGACGGGCGCCTGGTGGATGATGAACCAGTCGCCGTCCCCTTGGACGCCAGGAAATTTGTGAGCGCAGAGGCGCCGGCAGGGCAAGCCGGCAGCTGTGCTCAAAGCGGGGGGGCAGCCACTCCATGAACCTGCTGGAGAGCATCAGAGTAGCCCTGGAGGGCATCATGGTCAGCAAGCTGCGCTCGTTTTTGACCACCCTGGGCATCGTCATCGGCATTGCCGCTGTGATTGCGGTGGTAGCCATCGGCCAGGGCGGCAGAGCGGTTTTGATGTCTGAGATGGAGAAGATTGGAACTAATATTTTCGCCATCTACGTCGACTGGCGCAGCAGCAAGCAGGTCACCGGGCGGGAGTTTGATTTGAGTGATGTGGCTGTGATCAAGGATAAGGTGCCGGATGTCACTCACCTTTCTCCCGTAAACCAGACCATGAGTGACGTAAGAGGACCAAAAGAAAAAATATACGCCCGGATAACAGGAGTTTCGACCGATTATTCTTATATCCGCAAGCTTAACCTGAAGGAAGGCCGTTTCTTTGCTGAGGAAGACGACACGGGCAAGCGCCGGGTAGCTGTGCTCGACGAGGACCTGGCCAAACAGTCTTTCGGCAGGTCGCAGGCGCTGGGAAGTAAAATCACTATTGGAGACACACCTTTCATGGTGGTTGGCATCATTGCCAAAGGTGAATCAGCCCTGGGGTTTAGTGATAACCCGTGTGTTTATATTCCTTTCCAGGTTTGGCAGGTAATGTTCTATGACCAGGTGCAGGAACTGGAGGGCAGCACCTTCACGGTGACGCTGCGCGACGTGCGACGCCTGGAGGCCCCCGCC